>DASWDF010000189.1:0-34711 GCA_036395475.1 Casimicrobiaceae bacterium | reverse complement strand
CATCTCTTTCTACGAAGGTAGGTGTCTCACGTTACATTGGCACAAACGGAATCCGCCGCGCGCGGCGCGCTACGCCGCTTGCTTGATCAGCGATTCCGCGGGAATACCCAAGCCTCGATGCAGCTTCCAAGCCATGGCCATCGTCAGCGGACGTTTGTGGTTGAGCACTTCGTACACACGATTGGGCCGGCCGATGTACGGTACGAGGTCTTTGACGGTGAGATTTCGCTGCTCCATCACAAGCTTGATCGCCTCGACGGGGTCCGGTAAGTCGAGCGGGAAGTGCTTGGCCTCGTACGCTTCAACCAACGTGACCAAAACATCGAGCTCGTCGCCCTCAGGCGTTCCACGCTTGGCCGTCATCAGGCCTTCAACGGCCCGAAGCGCCGCTTCGTAATCCCGCTTGGTCCTGATCGGCTTGATGTCCATCGCAATGCCCGTTTCAAATCGTCTGTGCGTCGATGCGATCGTACTGTCGATGCGTACCAATGAATCGTATATAGACAACGCGGTACGGATAGTTGATCCACACCACGATCCGATACTTGCTTCCTGCTACATTGAATACGGCTCGACCGTCCTTCAAGATGCTCGCGTTGCCGATATCGCGTTTAACCTCAGCCGGAGTTGCCCAGTCGGCTTTCCTTACTTGCTGATACCAGGCCAACGTCGGCTCGCGAGCGTCAGCGTGTTGCGGATCGCTGTCCAGGAACCTCTTCAAGGCCCGCAGAGCGATGACGCGCATGACTTAATATAGTCCCAGAATGGGACTTAAGCAAGCGCCCGCTGCTGCCCGTGGGAACGCGAACGCGCCGCCTTGCTCTGAATTGCGACCAGGCTAACCGGGATCGCTCGCCGCGACTCGCTGTGGCAACGGGCGAGAGCTGCATGACGAATCGCGGCATCCGGGCCGGCGGCGCTGCGAGCGAAGCGGAGAGCTCTAGCGCCGACGCCGCAGACCACCGAACGGCTACCGGCGGAACACTAAGCGGTCCTTCCATCGAAGGCCGCCTGCAACGCGGCGATGTCGATCTTCACCATCTTCATCATCGCGTCGGACGCCCGCTTGGCCTTGGCTCGGTCCGGGTCGGACATCAGCTTGCCGAGCACCGTCGGCACGATCTGCCACGACAGACCGTAGCGGTCCTTCAACCAACGCACTGCTCGGCCGTGCCGCCGTCGAGAAGCGCGTTCCAGTAGCGGTCGACTTCGGCCTGATCGTCGCAGTTCACGACGAACGACACCGCGTGGTTGAACGGGTCGAGCGGCCCTGCGCTCATGGCGACGAACGGCTGGCCGAAGAGGGCGAATTCGACGATCTTCACGGACCCGGGCGGACCGCTCGGGGATTCGCTCGGCAGCGAAACTACACGCGTGACCCGCGAATCGGGAAAGATCGACGCGTAGAACTTCGCGGCCTCCTCGGCCTCGTTGGAATACCAGAGAAACGGGGTGATCTTCTGCATGAGGTCCTCTCGTGAATGGTGAGCGACAGCGTCAAGCGAGGTCACTTCTCGAACAACACCTCGAAGCCTCCGTAGATAAGCCGTTTGCCATCGAAGGGCATGGGATTCGTGTCCGGCTGGGGTCGCGGGTCGGCCATGACTTTCTTCATGCCCTTGTCTCGCTGCTGACGGGACGGCCAGGCTACCCAGGAGAAGACCACTGTCTCGTCGTCTTCGCACTTGACCGCCATCGGAAACGACGTCAGCTTGCCTTGCGGCACGTCGTCGCCCCAGCACTCGACTACCCGCAGCGCGCCGTGCTCCTTGAACACGACGGCGGCCGCTTCGGCATGCTGTTTATAGCGCTCGCGATTGGCGGTGGGTACGGCGGCAACGAATCCATCGACATACGTCATCAGATACCTCCTCTGCTGTCGGGTGAGATTTCATCAGCGTTCGTGGGGTCATTCGCGGGCTGATAGCACGCTGAAGCACCAGGAAGGCCCAAACTGCACCTGGCGCTCAGGGTTCCAGTCGGCTCGCCAGCGTCCCGCATCTGCAATAGCTAGTCGAACAGGACCGCGCGAAATCGACATCCGGCGCAAGTTGAGCCGCAGCTGCACGAAACATGGGCACCGCGCGTTGTCTGCGCGCGACGCGCATGGAAGCAGTGAACTCGCGACCAATACCAGACGCGGCACACAGGTTGGCGCCTGGACCATTCCGCTTCACGACCAGCGCGCCCAGCGTGGACTATTCGACGCTTTTCGCGAGCCTTGCGGCCAGATCGGCGCGTTGTTCTTCCCCGGCATAGCGGAACAGGACGGCGAGGTTGCCGAGGACGTCGGTGTTCCGCGGATCGGACACCGATGATTGCGCCAGCTCGAAGGCAATTTCGCGTACACGCGATCGATCCAGCCGGACGTCGTTGTAACGGCGCCGTATCGGTTCGTCCGACCGGCGCATCGACGCCTGCACGCTCGTCGCGACGTTGGCAATGGCGCGGATGTTCGCGAACGCGGCGCCACCCGGAGGCGTGGCGGTCGAAGCGGATCCCGAATCGAGCCATCGTGCAATCGGTTCCAGCACGCCGACCGCGAATTGCCCGGGCCGCGTCGTATCGAGCTGCTCCATCGCCGACAGCTGCGCCCGCACCGCCGCCGCGTCCGATGCCAGTGTGGCGGGCACTTCCGGAATGCGGCGCGACTGGATGAACTGCAGCAGATCGGCCGCGAACCGTCCGGCGTCGAGCAACGGTGCGCATCCGCCGACGCAATACCCGGCGCTACGCACCCAACCGGTATGCGTACCCGTCGATATTTCTATCCACTCGCCTTCATCTCGACTTACCCAATACACCGAGCCGACAGGCAATGTGGTCACGGTGGCGGCATCATCGCGAGGCGCGTCGCGTAGCGCATCGAGCGAAGTCGCCATCGTCGAAAGCGATCGGGCGTCCTCCAGCGACATTCGATGCGTCTGAACCAGGATGCGGGCGGGCCGCAGATGCGCTGACAGCTTTTTGCCTCCCATCGCGGCCGGCAACCGAAGCGACCAGCCGAAGCTTTCCTCAACGACACGACGCGGCAATTGCGCGTAGGTGTCGATCGTTATCGCATCGCCGGAGCGTCTCACCATGCCCCACACGGCGAGCGTCACATCCTGCGCGTCGACGAGAAGCTCGACTTTATCGAAATAGCTCAACGGCTGCGCAGGCGATGGAGCCAATGATCCTTCATAGCGCAACACGCCGATGGAATGAACGTTGCTTTTCAGCAGCGTCTCGCGACCCACCAGGCCGGCGAGCGCGTTCCCAAGTCCGGTCTGATCGGGGTCCTCGAACGTGAAGACCGCCACGCGGTATCTAGCGCCAGGGATGTGCAGCGGAGCACGCGTGCCGCGCTCGATGAAGCGCAGATCCTGACTTGGATCCACCTGAATCCGTGTCTTGGATTTCTGCCGGCGCAACTCCTCCTGTTGCCGGAATTGTTCCGCCCGCCGCAGCTCCGAGTCCGCGTCGAGACGCATCTCCGCGCTTGCTACGCGCGCAGCCGTCGCCGATGCGGCGATGAGCAATATTGCCCACATGCGCGCGCTCACGGCGCGCCTCCCGGCAGCAGCCCCCTGTTGGGTACGGCTTGCTCGCACCGGCGTCTCGCCTCGGCAAGCGCCGGGGGCAGCGAGCCCAGGATGCGAGCCGCCGCCACCGTGAATTCGATGCATTCGGCGAACTTGCCCGAGCGTTCGTAGCCGGTCACCAGCGCCGTCAGTATGGCGACGTGCGCCGAGGGATCGAGCCGCGCGACAGCCGGGTCGCCGAGGTTCACGTCCTTGCTTGCCGCTTGCAACGGCGGCACCAGCCGTTCGAAGCGGTCGGCGACCGACATCTGGACTTTCACGCGCCGTGGCCCCGACTCGTCGACATATCCTCCGAGAAACGCGTCGGCGTTCAGCACCTTGGCAAAGTTCGTGTAGTCGCCGATCGATTGCGGCCGCGCCCTGCCGCACGCAACGATGATCGGCAGCGCGTCGCGGCCGAGCCGACCCTGTTGCATGCGAACGAGCAGGTCGTAGTTCAGCGCATCGGCAACGCGCGCGGCGAGATCCGCGTCGCCTGCACTCGACGTCGAAGGGCGGAAGTAGCCCACGACCACGGTGTGTTCGCGCGTCCGGATGCAATCCGCCACCGAACGCGGCACCAGATTGAACCGGTACGACGCGGCATTGGCGCGCCCCGACGTAACCGTGACGTCTTGCGAGCTCTCGACGTATTCCTCGAGCGTTACGAAGAGTTGCAGATTCTGCGCGTCAGGGCGCACGGCGATCTCGAAGGGCAATTGAAAAATGCCCCCTGAAGCCGTGACCGCAGAGCCGAGGAGCTCGTTGCCACGCCGGATCGTCACGCGCGCGCCGGTGACCGGCGCGTCGGTCGTCGCATCCCGTACCGTTCCGGCGACGATCGTCGTCGCGAAGGCCGACTGACCCATGAGCGCCGCGAGCGACACGACGCAGGCAAGACCACCGATCAGCCTAACGAGGCGCGAACGTGACATTGAGCCCGTTATCCAACGCGTACGTCCTGGCAGTCGTCGGACAACCTTCCACCGCAATTTGCGAAGCCGACGCTCCGATCGCCGATCTTACCGCGAATGTCCACCGATCGCCGTCAGCGGCAAGCGGTCCCACATCGATCGTTGCAACGCCGTCCATTGACACCGGGAACGAGCCGGGCGCGTCGCGGTACGTGACGTCCACGATCAACTCGTTCTGCGAAATGCTGTTGCCGGAAGGCTTGGTGATCCGCGCCGTCAGATGGCACGATAGTGCATCCGCCGGTTGAAACAACGACCACAGCCAAGCCGCAGCGATCAAGCCGATTGCCACGATCGCGGCGCCACCGCCAATCCGAGCAGCCATGCTCCGGCGGCGATCGCGCGCAATCTGCGCCACGTTCGCCAGCGTCTCGGCAATAAGGTTGCCGGCGCTCTGCACATAAGTCACCGCGGTCAGATACGGTGGAATGTCGGCCTGCGGCGTGCTTCGCGCAAGCACAGGAAGTACGTGGCGAGAGGGGTCGGGCCAACGCTGCCGGGCAATCGACAGCTCCGTCAACGCATACGAATCGGGTCGTACCGAGCTCGGCGAAATCAGGAAGATGAACAGATCGCAGCCACGGACATCATCGCGAATGCGAGCGTGGTATTCGTCGCCCGCACGCAGATTGTCCCGATCGAAGAAGACTTCGTGGCCGTCCTGTCGCAGGCCAACCGCCAGCGCGTCCGCGATCGGGCGGTCCTCGCCGGAATAGGACACGAAGATGTTCACAATCGATTCTTTGGGTGTCTCTGACGAGCGGCGCGCGGCGGGTAACGCGTATCGCGATTCTACGTGCAACGGCAGTCCGCCTTCACGACACCGATCTCGGTGCGTGTCAGCAGCGCGAGCGCCGCATCGCCGGCGCCTGGAGCGTGGCATTACTGACCCGCGTCGTGCGCTCGATCGCGCCGACCGGCGTCGAGCAGCATCGCGTTCACGCGCTTGACGAAGCCCGCCGGATCCTCGAGCGCGCCGCCTTCGGCGAGCTGTGCCTGATCGAGCAGCAGCTGCGCCCAGTCCGCGAGCTTCGCGTCCTCTTCCTTCAGCCGCTGCACCAGCGGGTGAGCAGGATTGAGCTCGAGAATCGGCTTGGCTTCCGGAACCTTCTGGCCCGCCGCCTTCATCAGCCGCTGCAGGTGCTGGCTCATCGCGTCGCGGTCGACGACGATGCACGCCGGTGAATCGGTGAGGCGAAGCGTCATGCGGACGTCCTTCACCTTGTCGCCGAGCGCATGCTTGACGTTTTCGACGAGCGTCTTGCAGTCGTCGGCCACCTTCTGCTGCGCTTCCTTGTCCTGCGCGTCGGCGAGCGCGCCGAGGTCGAGGTCGCCCTTCGCGACCGACACGAGCTCCTTGCCAGCGAAGTCGTGCAGGAACGACAGCATCCACTCGTCGATGCGGTCGGTGAGCAGCAGCACTTCGACGTCCTTCTTGCGGAAGATCTCGAGGTGCGGGCTCGCGAGCGCCGCCTGCGGCGTGTCGGCGGTCACGTAGTAGATCGCGTTCTGCTTGTCGCCGTGCTTGTCCTTCGCACGCGCGAGATACTCGGCGAGCCCTACGCTCTGCGCGCCGCCGCTCGATGTCGACGCGAAGCGCAGCAGCTTCGCGATCCGTTCGCTGTTCGCCGCATCTTCACCGATGCCTTCCTTCAGCACCTGGCCGAACTGCGTCCAGAGCGTCGCGTAGTCGTCCTTGCGGTTCTCGGCGAGGTCCTCGAGCAGGCCGAGCACGCGCCTGGTCGAGCCCTCGCGGATCGCCTTCACGTCGCGCGATTCCTGCAGGATCTCGCGGCTCACGTTGAGCGGCAGGTCGGACGAATCGATCACGCCGCGCACGAAGCGCAGGTATGCGGGCAGCAGCTGCTCGGCGTCGTCCATGATGAACACGCGCTTCACGTAGAGCCTCACGCCGTGGCGGTGCTCGCGGTCCCACAAGTCGAACGGCGCCTTCGAGGGCACGTACAGCAGCTGGATGTACTCGGTCTTGCCCTCGACGCGGTTGTGCGTCCACGCAAGCGGATCGGCGAAGTCGTGGCCGACGTGCTTGTAGAACTCCTTGTACTGCTCTTCGGTGATGTCCGATTTCGACCGCGCCCACAGCGCGCTCGCCTGATTGACGGTCTCCGACTCGTCCTTCGCGACCGACTCGCCCTTGTCCTTGTCCCACTCCTCCTTGCGCATCCGTATCGGCGTCGAGATGTGATCGGAATACTGCTTCAGGATCGCGCGCAGCTTCCACGACGACAGCAGCTCGTCCTCGCCCTCCTTGAGGTGCAGCGTCACGTCGGTGCCGCGGCGCGTGCGCGTCGCCGGCTCGATCGTGAATTCGCCCGCCCCGTCGCTCTCCCACTTGATGGCCTCGTTTGCGCCCGCGCGCCGCGAGACGACCGACACGCGGTCGGCAACGATGAAGCTCGAATAGAAGCCGACGCCGAACTGGCCGATGAGCTGCGCATCCTTCTGCTGGTCGCCGGTGAGGCTCGCGAAGAATTCGCGCGTGCCGCTCTTCGCGATCGTGCCGAGCTGGGCGATCGCCTCGTCGCGGCTCATGCCGATGCCGTTGTCCGACACGGTGACCGTACGCGCGGCCTTGTCGTAGGCGACGTCGATCGCGAGCTCGGAATCGCCGTCGAGAAGCTCGGGTTTCGCGAGCGACTCGAAGCGCAGCCGGTCGCACGCGTCCGACGCGTTGCTCACGAGCTCGCGCAGGAAGATGTCCTTGTTGGAATACAGCGAGTGCACCATCAGGTGCAGCAGCCGCTTCACTTCGGCCTGGAAGCCCAGCGTCTGCTTTGCGGGCTCGTTGACGGCGGTTTCAGTCATGAATGGCGTCCTCCGGATTCGCGGCGGGCCGCGCGGCCCGGCCGCCCGCTTGTCTCGATGCGCAACGGCGAGGGATCAATGGGGATCGTGGGCCGGGATTTCAAGGCTGCGCGCGCCGGCAGCGGCGGATAAGAAGCGCGGACGCTGCCGGAGCTCAGCGATTCAAAACCCAGTCGCGCTCAAGCCTAGAGGAGTCGTTCGCAGAGCGGCCATTGATTGCAACGATCGGCTTCGCCTACGAGAGCTGAACCTTGTTCGTGGCGTAGACGGCACCCGCAGGATCGGCCAGGACAAGCGTGACGCGGTTCGACGCGGTCGGCACCGCGGCGATCGGCGCGCCGGGCATCGTCTTGCCGTTGGCGACGCTCGTCCACGGCTTCCACCCGCTGCGATTATTGATCGACGTGGTGTAGACGCCGCCGGTAGGATCAGCCACGAACAGCGCGACTCGCTTGCTCGCCGAGAGCACGGCGATGACGAGCGCGCCCGGCGTGCTCTTGCCTTCGGAGACACTCGTCCACGGCCGCCAGCCGTCGGTAGCGTTGCCGGACGTCGTATAGATGCCGCCCGCAGGATCCGCCAGGAAAAGCGCAATTCGGTTCGAAGCGGTGAGCACCGCGGTGACTGGTGCACCGGGCATGGTCCTGCCCTCCGAGACACTGCTCCAGGGCCGCCAGCCATCGTTGGCATTGCCCGACGTCGTGTAGACGCCGCCGGCACGATCGGCCAGGAATAGCGTGACGCGGTTCGGCGCGGTGAGCACGGCGCTGATCCGCGCGCCGGGCGAGGTGCTGCCTTCCGACACACTCGTCCACGGTCGCCAGCCGTCGTTGGCGTTGCCCGACGTCGTGTAGACGCCGCCGGCACGATCGGCGAGGAACAGTGCGATTCGGTTCGGCGCCATCAGCACGGCAGTGATGGGCGCGCCGGCCGTCGTGCTGCCCTCCGACACACGGGTCCATGGTCGCCAGCCGTCGCTCGCGTTGCCGCTCGTCGTATAGACACCGCCTGCAGGATCGGCCAGGAACAGCGCGATTCGGTTCGACGCGGTGAGCACCGCGGTGATAGGCGCGCCGGGTGTGCTGCGGCCCTCCGACACACTGGTCCATGGCCGCCAGCCGTCGTCGACATTGCCGGAGGTCGTGAAGATGCCGCCCTGCAGATCGGCCACGAACAGCGCGACTCGATTCGGCGCAGCAAGCACGGCGGTGATCGGCGCGCCGGGCGTGCTCTTGCCTTCCGAGACGCTCGTCCACGCCAGTCCCAGCTTGCTGATGACGTTGAGCGTAATGCGATCCATCGCGTTCAACGTGGTTGCGTCATGGCTAAGGCCCAACGCCCAGTTGATCGTCGCCGCGTTGAAGACGACGCCTGAGTCGCTGCCTGGCTTGAACGCGCCCATCGTTCCGACCTCGAGGTCGGTTGACGTCAGATCGAAAACGCTCGCCAACGTGTAGTTGGGAGGCGATGTCATTCCGTTCGGGCCACCCTTCTGCACGCGGTCGGTCTCGCTGCCCGCAACGGAGCTGTCCTCCTCGCCGTTGGGCGTGCTGCTGTAGCCGCCGAATGTCGCGTCCTTGGCGAGTCCCGTGCCTGCAAACACCCAGTGGTCGGGTTTTGTAACCTTGAATCGATGTTTCTGATCGTAGAAGAGGGCTCCATCGCCCAACCAGCTCACGCCAGTCAATGTCGTTTCGGGTCGCTTGACGAGATCGTCGAACCAGTGCGCGGTCGTGAGCCGGTGATCGGCAGTCGTCGACACGGGATCGAAGCCCGCAACCTTGTAGCAGAGCAAGTGCGTTCCATCGGTGCCGAGTCGAATCTGCCACCAGCAGGTATTTCCGCTGAAGAACGCGACGTTTCCTCCGGCTTTCGCAAACGTTTCGACGTTCGTTCGCATCTGCTCGGTCCAGTACTCATGATGCCCGACGAGCAGCAGCAGACGACAATCGTGCGTACTCGGCGCCTCGAAATGCAGATCACGCGACGTGCACACGTCGACCGCGATGCCCTTGTGCGCCAGCCACTGCAGGAACGGAATCTCCCACGTCTGCGGTGAATTGCCGAAGCCGCCGTGGAACGGTCGATCGAACGACAGTTGGAATGCGAACGGAATGCGAAGCGCGGACGTGCTCGGGTAGGCGGCCGCGAAGTCGGATCCGGACAAATGGCCGTAGGAGTTTCGGCCGCCCCAATCGTTGTACGCCTGCCAGCTCGTATCGGCGAGCACGACGACGACGCCGGTTTGAGAGCCGGACGGCGCGCGAACCACAAACGGAAGGTCGGTCGTGTGCGACGGCGTTCCCGTCGTCTGAACCCGAGCGAGATAGAGCCCGCTCGGCCAGGATGGGACAACGAAGGTCGCGACCGCGGGCCATTTCGCGCCATCCCTGTATGCGGTGCGCGCAATCGGAAACGGTGTGGGGTTGCTCGGAAGCCCGTCGATCACGGCCATACGTTGCTCCGTCTTGCCGCCCGCCAACGCTCCTTGTCGGTAGATCGTGATCGAATAAGGTCCGTGCTGGCTGCTCACATGAAATGCGATGGATTCTCCCGGAACGACGCTTCCCGTAGACACGGGTTGCGCGCCGTCATGCGAGCTGCGTGAAGTGACGTATCCCTCCAGGGGTTCCGCAGGCGGAGGAAGCGGCTCGTGGAAATAGAACTCGCCCAGCCCGGCGGCTCGATCGTAGAAGAGTAAATCCGAAAAGCCTCCGGTACCGAAGCGCCAGTCGGGGTCGAACGGCGGCGTCGATGACACCGCGGGACCGTCGCCAAACCAGTGATCGTCCGCGTTCGACATCGAGAAGTTGCCTGAGACGGTGACGTTCGTCGCAGTCCGCCGCAAGCCTGTTTGCGTCTCGCGCAGCTCGAGGCTTGCGGCCGTGTCGCCGACGTCGCGGAACGAATAGATGCTCAGCGTTCCGGCAGAGCCGTCGTAGAAAGCGAGATCGGTGTTGCCAGTCCCGCCGAAATTGCCGGCGACGACGCTGGTCACGTGGCGCGGCAGAGTATCGCTCGTTGCAGCCGGGGGAACTACGATGCTCGAGTCCGTTGTGCCGGCGGGCTTGTCGCACCGGTACATCTCGCCATGTCCGGTTGCAGCGTTGTAGAAGAACAAGTCGGAAAGCGTAGGAACCACGTCGATGTAGCCGGGAGTCCAGTGAAACTCTCCCGCCACGACATGTGAAAAGCGCGACGTCGAAAAGTCGGGGAACGTCTGGAAGGGCTTCGTCCCGACAAGTCCTTTCCCATCGGTCGCCCAGATCTCGCCGTGGTTTTCCGATGCGGAGTAGAAGAAGACGCTGCTGTAGGGCGACGACGCGACGAACCGACCCGCTACGATGTGGGTCCACGACGTTCGCCATCCCGAGTATTGGCTGCGCAGCACGAAGTCATCTTGGCCATTGCTGTCGTAGAAGCGGCCAGAACCGTCCGCGCGGTCGTAGAGCAAGAGACCCGTGAATCCCGACGGGCCGAACAGCCCGGGAACGATATGGCTCCAGGTGCTTCGCTCACCGAGCGGATTGAATTGGCGCCGAAACGCTCCGCTGAGGCGTCCCTGACCGTCGGTGTCATAGAGCTCCGCGTACGCCGTCGAATGTTCGACAAAAAGCAAACCATCGTACGGAGACGATGAGAACTTTCCCGCGATGATGGCCGACCATGTCGTTCGCCAGCCTGAATCGGAGGCGAGCAGCCCGAAGTTCGATTCGTGGACGCCACGGCGCTGCTCGACTCGCTGCTCTGTGCGCTGGCGAGCTGCTCCGAGCATCGTGGGGGCCTCACGTCGCTCCATGCTTGCCTCCTCTGGCGAGAGCACGCTTCCATGGCATCACGCCGCGACCTCTGAGCGGCAGATGTGCAGTGTGTGCGACCACCGAGCACGCGATCGCGCAGTGCAGTTTGGATATCACGTTTCGCCGATGTCAACCATGGTAGGGCTGTGGGTGTTACGACGGGACCGTGCCGGCTAACCGCGGACCGATTCACTTAGATGTTGCATTTCCGTTGTACGGGAATAGACTTCCACGTCATGGAAGCCGCTCCGCGCGTCGGTGTCCCCGGCGCTTTGCCCTCGACGCCCCCGGCGTCGGACGCCGTGCGCAGTGTGGCTCGCGCATTCAAGCTGCTCACGCTGTTCACGCCGGATCGGCCCCGGGCAACGCTCACCGAGCTCGCCCAACACAGTGATCTCGCGATCAGCACGGTTTCGCGCCTTCTCGCCACGCTCGAGTCGCTACAGCTCGTGCGTCGACTCGAGACAGGAGCCTGGGGACTTGGCGTCCGCGTGCTCCAATTGGGCGCGGCCGCGCGCGAGACATTCGACCTCATTGGGATAGCGGAGCCGGTGCTCGAAAAGCTCAATCGGGCGACGGGCGAGAACACCAATCTCGCCATGCGCATCGACAACGAGAGCTTCACGTATGTCCGGCAGTTCATGAGTCGCCATCCCGTTCGTCACGCGACCTGGGTTGGAAAGACGCAGCCGCTGAAAGGCACCGCTAACGGCGCGGTGCTCATTGGAAACATTCCGCACGAGGGTTACGTCGCAACGCACAAGACGGTAGAGCCCGAGATCTCCGCCATCGCGGCACCCATATATGGACCGGGATCGGAAGTCATCGCGTCGTTGAGTGTGACGGGCCCGACGTATCGAATGACGGAGCGCAAGGTGTCGCGATACGCAAAGTTGCTTGTCGATGGAGCAGCCCGGCTGTCTCACGCTCTGCAAGCCGACGAGAGTGGATCGAAGCGCGCGAGACGCATCAACGGGGATTTGCAACGCAAACACGAGATGTCTTGAGCAGGCCGCCGGAAAGCAATTTCGATCGCCGGGCCGCAGTTCGATGGTTTAAGTAACGAGGAGCCCGAAATGACCGCACTTTGGAGCCGCGGCGCCGCAAGCAGCCTCGTGTTGCTTGCCGGCGCGATTCTGCTGCCTGTCGCACCCGCTTTCGCTGTCGACAAGGTGAGCCTTGCGTACACGCAAACACTTTACTCGGCGCACATCATCATCGCGCGCGAGAAGGGTTACTTCACCAAGCACGACCTCGATGTCGAGCCCAAGCTCTTCACCGCGGGGCGCCTGACGCTCGATGCGGTCATGGCCGGCGCGATCGACATGTGCGCGACGGCGGAAACGCCGATGACCGCCGCGGTGATGGCGCAACTGCCGATTGCGGTGGTGGCGCGGATGGCCAAGGCGACACCGACGACGCTCGTCAATGGTGACTCCGGCATCAAGACGCTGCAGGACCTCAAGGGCAAGAAGCTCGGCGTGTCGATTGGCAGCGGCAGCGAAGTCTATCTGTTCAACGTGCTCGCGAAAGCCGGTCTCAAACCCTCGGATACGACGTATGTGAACCTGCGTCCCGAGGACATGCCCGGAGCGCTCGCGAACGGTTCGGTCGACGCGATCAACACGTGGCAGCCGAACATCGCGAACGCCGAGCGACTTCTCGGCGGTAAAGCGAAAGTGCTGGACACTGCAGGCATCTACAACGAGACGTGGGATCTCGTCATGATGCAGGATTACCTAAAGACGCATGAGCGCCAGGCGACCGCGATGATCCGGGCGCTGCTCGATGCCGAAGCGTTCATACGCGACAACCGCGCGGAGACGATCGACATTCTTAGCAAGGTCGTCGGCGTAGACCGCAACGTCGTGGAATCGTCCTGGTCGAACTTCGAGTTTCGCGTCGCGCTCGATCCGGCGCTGCTGGACATTCTCCAGGCGCATTCGCGCTGGCGTATCGCGACCGGCAATCTGCCGCAGGGCGTGACGAGCGTTCCGGACTTTCGCAAGGTAATCTTCACCGGCCCGCTCAACGCGGCCGATCCGAAGCGGGTAACCGGATACTGAGCGTCGTGCGCCATGGCGAGCGGCGAAGCAAACGCACGAGGGGCCGGGTTGCCGGCCGCGCGCACGCGGCCGCCGACGCCGCGCTCGCGGGAAATCCTCGTTCGTCTCGCGCTCTATCTCTCGCTGCCCGCCTTCTTGCTCCTCTGGCAGCTCGTGAGCGCATCCGGGGCGGTGAACCGGATCCTTACTCCGGCGCCTACCGATGTCGTCACCGCCATCGGGCGAGCGCTGCGTGACGGCACTCTGCTGGTCGACGTTGGATGGAGCGTTGCGCGCGTCATCGTCGGCTACGCTGCGGGAGCGGTACTCGGCATCCTGGCGGGACTTCTCACGGCGCGCTTCAAGCTTGTCGATAACCTGCTCTCCCCTACGCTGCAGACGCTGCGACCCATCCCGCCGATCGCGATCGTGCCGCTGACCATCATCTGGTTCGGACTGACCGAGGGCGCAAAGTATTTTCTGATCGCCTGGGGCGTGTTCTTCGTCGTGTGGATCGCGACCTACATGGGTGTGCGTCGCATCAGCCCGCTTCTCATTCGCGCAGCGCAATCGCTCGGAGTTCCCGAGAAGAGAATGCTGCGGGAAGTCATATTCCCCGGCGCGCTGCCCTACATCGCCGTCGGGCTGCGAACCTCGGTCACGATTGCCTTCTACTCGCTCGTAGCGGCGGAAGTTGCAGGCGCATTCGCAGGCATCGCCTATCGCGTCAACGTATCCCACCAGAACATGCAGACGTCACTGATGATCGGGTCGCTATTGGTACTGGGGCTTGTTTCAGCGGCGGCCGATTACGCGTTCAACGCCGTCGCGCGTCGTGTCGTGTTCTGGCATTGAGCATGCAAACCGCCGCTCGCAAGGGTAATGTTGAACTGCAACAAGTGGTCGTCGAGTTCGCCGGCCGCGCCGGGAGCGTGCGCGCGGTCGAGCAATTGAGCCTTTCCGTTCCCAGCGGTCAGTTTCTCGCTGTGCTGGGCCCATCGGGCTGCGGAAAGTCCACGCTGCTCAATGTCGTCGCCGGCTTCATCGCGCCGACGCAAGGTGACGCGTTGCTCGACGGCCATCTCATCGCCAAGCCCGGTGCGGAGCGGGGCGTCGTCTTCCAGCAGCCGACATTGTTTCCCTGGAAGACCGTTCGGGAAAACATCGCACTCGGCCCCCGCATGGCAGGGCTTCGAGTCGCCGAGGTCGAGCGGGTGACGCGTCACTTCATGGATCTCGTCGGGCTTACGCTTTTCGCCGAGCAATATCCCGACGCTCTTTCCGGCGGGATGCAGCAGCGCGTCGGCATCGCACGCACGCTCGCGAACAATCCGAGCGTACTGCTCATGGACGAGCCGTTCGGCGCACTCGATGCCCAGACGCGCGAGCTCATGCAGGAAAACCTTCTGAGGATATGGGAGGAGAATCGGACCACGCTGCTCTTCGTTACGCACGACATCGAGGAAGCGGTATTCCTCGCCGACCGCGTCATCCTGATGAGCGCGCGCCCGGGCCGGATCATTGCGGACATCGCGGTGGATCTCCGCCGGCCCCGAGCGGCAAACGTGATCGATAGCGCCGAGTTCACGCGCTTGAAGAAGCAATGTCGCGAGCTCATACGCACCGAAAGCATCAAGGCGTTCGAAGAGCAGGAACATGCCGCTGCCTGACCTCGACGCGCTTCGTGGCTGGATCGGTCGCACCGAAAGCGACTCTGACATCGCGGCGCCCGGTCCCGCGGCGCTGCTCGCAGCGACACTGAATCGGGACCGTGCGCCCGAAGCCGGTGACCTGCTGCCGATCACGTGGCATTGGTTGTATTTTCTGTCGCCGACCGCCAGCCGCGACCTATCGGAAGACGGAATGCCCCGTCGCGGGAGCTTCATGCCGCCGGTCCCGCTTCCGCGGCGGATGTGGGCAGGCAGCCGAATCGAAATACGCCAGCCGATTCGACTTGGGGACCGTCTTCGTCGGCGCACGACGATCGCGGATATCAAGGGGAAGGAAGGACGAAGCGGAGCGCTGATCTTCGTGCGCGTGCTCACCGAAATCGACACCGACCGGGGACTTGCGATCGTGGAGCAGCGCGACATTGTGTTTCGCGATCATCCGTCTCACGCAGCGTCGACTTCGACCCCGGCCGAATCCCCTGCTGCGGACGCACTGTGGCGTGAAGAGATGGCCGCGGGAACGGTGCTGCTGTTCCGCTACTCGGCGTTGACGTTCAACCCGCATCGGATCCACTACGATCAACGGTACTCGACCGAGGTCGAAGGCTACCCCGCGCTCGTGGTGCAAGGTCCGCTGCTCGCGACGCTTCTCGCCGAGGCTCTGGCCAATCGTTTGCCGGCCGCTTCCATCCGGACGATCACGTTCCGCGCGGCGAGTGCGATCTTCGTCGACGAGCGCTTTGCACTCGCCGGGCGCAATGACGCGCACCGCGCCGTCGCATGGGCAGCGAAGGGCGACAACCGCGTTGCGATGACCGCAGAAGCCGAAATCGGGTGAGCGAATGGACCTCACCGAAGAGGAAATCCAGAAAATTCTCCGGCTCGTCGACGAGCTCGACTACGGCGAAATCCATCTGGAGATCGGCGATCTGAAGCTCCATCTGGTCAAACAGCGACCGTCGGGTGATCAACCATCGCAAGGATCCGGGTCGCCTACCGCACAATCACGCGCTGCGCGTCGATCCGAATCGAGAGACTCGACCGAAGGAAGTCCATCGACGAACAGTGCTCACGACAATGAGGAGATCGCAACAGCGCCGATGGATGGCGCACATGTCGTCGTGGCGCCGATCGCCGGAACGTTCTACCGCGCACCGGCTCCCGGAGCGAAGCCCTTTGTGGAAATCGGGCAGCACGTCGCGGCGAGTGCCCCGGTTTGTCTGCTCGAGGTGATGAAGCTCTTCCAATCGATCCCGGCGGGCGTCGGCGGAAAGGTCGTACAGGTGCTCGTCGCGAACGCCACCGCGGTCGTGCGGGGACAAGCGCTCTTTGCCATCGAACCGGATAGCGCGCCATGAGACGCATCCGTCTGATCGATACGACGATTCGGGACGGCAATCAGAGCCTGTGGGCGACCCGAATGACGACCGCGGAGGCTCTCCCGCCGCTCGAGGACATGGACAACGCGGGTTTCTTGCATCTCGACGTGCACAGCGCATTGCATGTCGACGTGTGCGTTCGATTCCTGCACGAAGATCCGTTCGAACGGGTAAGGCTGATGGCCAGCCGAGTGAAGCACACACCGCTGCGAATGGGATTTCGCAGCGGCAACATCACCGGATTCAGCACGAGGCTTCCCGACGATTTCGTCGATCTGTGGGTTCGGACGTGGCGTCGATGCGGCATCGAGGTGTTCTGGTGTCATGACGGATTGATCGACACTGACAACATCGGACGCAACATATCGATCGTGAAGCGGCATGGCGGCTTCGGCGTCGCACCTCTGACGTTCACGGACAGTCCGGTGCATGACGACGAGATGTATGCACGGAAGACGCGAGAAGTCATCGAGCGCTACCACCCCGACACCGTGATGATCAAGGATTCCGCCGGTTTGCTTACCGTTGACCGTGTGCGCACGCTCGTTCCGGCAATCCTCGAAGCCGCGGGCGACGTTCCCGTAGAGATCCATTCCCACTGCGTGACCGGCCTTGGTCCGCTGGTGTGCCTGGAAGCTGTAAAGCTCGGCGTCGACCGCGTTCACACCGCGATCGCGCCATTGGCCGATGGACCTTCGCATCCGTCCGCGGCCCAGATGATTCGCAATTTGCGAACGTTAGGCCATGCGGTCGATGTCGACGATCGTCGAATCGCGGACGTTTCGAACTATTTCACCGCGATTGCCAAGCGCACAGGTCGGCCTGTTGGTGCGCCCGCGCAGTACGACGTGTTCCATTACAAACATCAAGTGCCGGGCGGCATGCTGGCCAATTTCGAAGTGCAGCTGCGCCAGGCCGGGATGCTCGACAAGCTCGACGCCGTTCTGGACGAAATCAGCCGCGTGAGAGTCGAGCTCGGCTGGGTGCTCATGGTTACGCCGTTCTCGCAGGTCGTCGGTGTCCAGGCAATGCTCAACGTGGTCACCGGAGAGCGGTACAAAGTCGTGCCCGACGAGGTCAAGCGATACGCGCTCGGCCATTACGGCGCGCCGCCCGCGCCGATCGATCCCGACGTGCTCGACAAGGTCATCGCCAATGGGTCCAAGGCGATTCCTGAAACCGTTTCCGAGCCGGAACCCGTCGTGTCGAAGCTGCGCGCGGCTTATCCGAACGCGACGGACGAGGAGCTGATCCTGCGCCACCTCTTCGAGCCGAAGCTCGTCGAGTCCGTTGGGCCGGCGCTTCCGCGCGGTGCGCCGGAAATCACGATCCGTCACCCGCTTGTCTATCTGCTCGAGGAGCTCAAGCGGCGCCCGCCGCTAACTCGCCTGCGAATCAGCAAAGGCGATCGCACCGTGGATCTCATGCAATGATTCGACGGCTGCTCGTTGCCAACCGAGGCGAGATCGCCGTACGGATCATTCGTACCTGTCGCGATCTGGGCATCGAGACCGTTGCAGTGTATTCGGACGCCGATCGCGACGCACTTGCGCTGCGACTCGCTAACCGAGCGGTGGGCATCGGAGAAGCGCCCGCAGCGAAGAGCTATCTCAACGCGCAGGCGGTCGTTGCCGCGGCGATCTTCACCGACTGCGACGCCGTGCATCCCGGCTATGGTTTCCTGTCGGAAAACGCGGAATTCGCGCAGTTGTGTCGACGCAGACGATTGATCTTCGTCGGCCCGCTGCCGAACCACATAAGCCTCATGGGCGACAAGGCGGCCGCGCGCCATGCCGCGCAGCAAGCGGGCGTGCCGGTGATCCCGGGATCCGATGGAACAGTTGCATCGCGCGTCGACACGCAGCGTATCGCAACAGAGATTGGCTATCCGATTCTGATCAAGGCGGCCGCCGGAGGCGGCGGCAAGGGCATGCGCGTGGTCGCCTCGCATCGAGATCTCGAACCGTCATTGCAAGCCGCGCAGAACGAGGCGCTCGCCGCCTTCGGAGATGCAAGTGTCTATCTCGAGCGCTATCTACCGGACGTCCGCCATGTCGAGGTGCAGGTGCTCGGTGATGGAAACGATTTCGTTCAACTCGGCGAACGCGACTGCACGATTCAGCGACGCCATCAGAAGCTGGTCGAGGAAACTCCGTCGCCGGCACTCGACGCTTCGCAACGCGAGCGGCTCGCACGAGCCGCGCTGCAACTCGTCAGGCATGTGCGCTATGTGAATGCGGGCACGGTCGAATTCGTGCTCGACAACCGCACCGGCGAGTTCTTCTTCATCGAAATGAATACCCGTCTGCAGGTCGAGCATCCGGTGACCGAAATGACGACTGGGCTTGATCTTGTCGAGCACCAATTGCGGATCGCGTCGGGAGAACCGCTCGCGATCGACCAGGGCGCCATCATCTCCCGCGGGCATGCGATCGAGTGCCGCATTAATGCCGAGGACCCCGCCCGCGGTTTCATGCCGCAGCCCGGAACGATTACGAGCCTGAGTCTGCCCTCGGGGACGAACGTGCGGATCGATACGCACATTCATGCCGGCAGCTCGGTGAGTCCGTACTACGACTCGCTGATCGCCAAGGTGATCGTTCACGGGCCTGACCGGACGCAGGCGATCGCGCGCATGCATCGCACGCTCGGCGCAATCGACATTCAGGGCATCACCACGAACATCACCCTGCAGCGCGCCATCGTGGGCGATCCGCGGTTCGTCGGGGCACGATTCAACACGCATTTCCTCGAGGAAGCGCCCGACCTCGCGACGGTTTCATGAAAGCGATCAGCGCTGCGCAAGCTGCGGGCTTGCTCCACGATGGCTGGACGATTGCCGTTTCGGGATTCGGCGGTTTCGGACACCCGGAAGCAATCACCGACGCCGTGGAAAAGCGCTTTCTCGCCGACGGCGAGCCACGCGATCTCGGTCTCCTGTTCGCCGCCAGCAACGGCGACCGCAAGACGCGCGGCATGAATCACTTCGCGCATGAAGGGCTGGTCCGGCGCGTCATCGCAGGCGGCTGGAGAGGCACGCCACGACTCGGCGAGTTGGCAATGAAGGGCCGCATCGAGGCCTACAACTGGCCGCAGGGCGTGCTGTGCCAGCTGTTTCGTTCGATTGCAGCGCGGCACCCCGGCGTCGTGACGCAAACCGGTTTGGGCACATTCGTCGACCCGCGCATGGACGGCGGGCGCTTGAATGACGCCAGCTCGAGGGATCTGATCCGCGTCGTCGATATCGACGGTCAGGAACACCTGCTCTACCCGGCTCAGCGGATCGACTGCGCTTTCATTCGCGGTACGACGGCGGATGCGAAGGGCAACGTGAGCCTCGAGCACGAGGCGTTTCCGCAGGAAATGCTCGCCATCGCCGAAGCCGCGCGGAACAGCGGGGGCATCGTCGTCGTGCAGGTGAAGCGACTCGTCGACGCCGGCGAGTCGAATCCACAGCGCATTCGAATCCCCGGATTTCTCGTTGACTACGTCGTGGTCTGCGAGTCGCCGGACCAGCATTGGATGAGCTTTGGCGAGGCTCATAATCCTGCCTATCTTGGCGAACCGGTCGCAACCGGCGAGACGTCTGGCGTGCGGCCACTCGACGCGAATCTCGTCATTCAGCGCCGCGCATTCATGGAGCTGGCACGCGCCCCGGGTGCTGTGATCAACGTCGGCATCGGAATTCCCTCCGGACTTCCCGCCCTCGCCCGCGAGCAACGGTTCGATGATTTCACGCTTACGATCGAATCCGGCGTTGTCGGGGGCGTCGCCGCAGAAGAGCTGTCGTTCGGCGCCGCCAGCTACCCTGATGCCGTAATCGAGCAGGCGGCGATGTTCGACTTCTACAGCGGAGGCGGTCTCGATCTCAGCTTTCTCGGAATGCTGCAATTCGATGCAGGCGGAAACGTGAATGTCGGCCGCTTGCAAGACCAGATCTTCGGCGTCGGAGGATTCGTCGACATCGCGCAAAATGCCAAGGCCGTCTGCTTCCTCGGAAGCTTCACCGCGGGAGGATTGCGCGTTGAAGCAGCGGAAGGACGGTTACGCATTGCCCAAGAGGGTCGTGTCCGCAAGTTGCTTCCGCGAGTCGATCAGGTTGCCTTCAACGGCGAACTCGGCATCCGCCGTGGCCAACGCGTGCGCTACATCACGGAAAGAGCCGTCTTCGAGCTCCAGCCCGACGGCCTCGTGCTGCAGGAAACGGCGCCCGGTGTGGACGTCCAGCGCGACGTCCTCGATCTGCTGCCGCCCGGAGTCACGGTAGCGGATGAACTCTGCTTGATGGATGCCGGGATCTTCCGGACTCGTTTCAACGCAATTCCCTCGGCATAGCCTATGCGCGATTTCAGCGACAGCGTCTTCATCGTCACGGGTTCGGGCACCGGCGTCGGAGCGGCGTGTGTCCGCATGCTGGCCAGCGGCGGCGGGCGCGTCGTCGTCAACTACAGCCGCAGTGAAGAAGAAGCTCGGCAAACCGAATCCGATTGCCAGGCGCTCGGCGCGGAAACGTTGCTCGTGAAGGCGGACGTCTCTGACGACGCCGCATGCCGTGAGATGGTTCGTCGCACGCTGGATCGCTGGGGCAGAATCGACGGACTGGTCAACAACGCAGCCATTGCCAAACGGGCGGACCCGTTCAATCTCGAGGAACTGTCACTCGAGGACCTTGTGGAGGTCTACCGCGTCAACGTAGGTGGCGTCTATCAGATGTCGCGCGCGGTCGTTCCCGCGATGAAACGCCAAGGCTCCGGTGCGATCGTCAACATCTCGTCCAACGTCGTCTTCACCGGCGGCGGCAGCTCTCTCGCTTACACAGCCTCGAAGGGTGCTGTCAACGCGCTCACGCTCGCGCTTGCGCGTGTGCTCGGCCCCGAGATCCGTGTCAACGCCGTCTGCCCCGGTGTCGTAAACACGCGCTGGATTCCCGAGACAGTCGGCGAGCAGCAATTCGACGCATTGAAGCATCGGTTTCAGCATGCGTCGCCGATGGGACGGATTGCGGAGCCGGACGATGTAGCCGAAGTCGTCGTATGGCTGCTCACCGGAACGAAGTACTGTACGGGTGAGCTTTTGGGTATTGACGGTGGAATCAGGCTATCGGGAGGGCAACGTGCGCGTCCACCGAGCGCTTGAGGCCGCGGCGCGCGTTCGGCAGTTCATGTGAGGGCGGGACGGTCAATTCCTGCTGTCCTTGCCATGTTCTAATCGCATTGGCACATCGGAGCGATCGCGTCTGTCGCAACGCAATCGAAGGGATTCGGGACCACGCCGCAATTGAGTATTCGGACTTGCGCCGTGGGTCGAGCAGGACATTGTGGTCGGTTGAGCTGGCGCTCAACGTCAGGCGCATTGCTCACCACCACAAATGCGACGCCCCGCGATGAGTTCGCAGGGCTTCACAGGTTGGGCACTTGCAGTGGCCTCATTTCGTCACGTCACCGTGGCGCATGCCGGCTGTCGTTACCGGCTTCAGAGTGGCGCTGTCGGTAGCTTCATCGATAGGTCTGCCCTCCATTCACGAGTCCACACGAAACGAATTGCGTGACGGCCTCTATCGTTTGCTTCGGTTGTCCGGCTCGAGATAATCCTCAAACATCATGTCGAGGGTGGTCGCTGCCCGTTCGCCTCAGGTGCACCCGCAACAGGGGGCGCGCACAACGGCGAAACACCAATGCGGCAACCGATCATCAGTCTTTCGGTCGAGAATCCATCGCGAGCCGAATCGCCGAAGCGCTTTCAGTCAACGCCTTTCGCCGGTCTCTGTCAAGGCGTATCGCGTATACGTATCGGTGTGTCGGCGACCGGGTTGCACGCCATCTGATTCAAGTCAATGAACGCCCGCTTTCGGCCGGACCGAGTCCTTCCCGAAGGTTGCACGACGAGTATTTGTCGGCGATGCCTCAGACGCAACATTGAGGGCGTCATCCACCGCGATGATTTGTGTGATGTGTGTGGCGATGCGCAGCACGAACCTCAAGTATCGCGCCGGGATTTCCTGAGGACCGGCGCACTCGCGGCGCTTGTACCGTGGAGCATGGGCGCCGCGATCGCGGCCGACCCGCCAGCGCCAGGCGCACCGCCACCGGCGAACGCAATCGCGCCTGCGGACGCGTTGAAGCGGCTGATGGATGGCAACGTGCGCTACGCGGCCAACACGCCGGACGAGCGCGACTTCTCATCGGGTCGCGCTGCCCGCGTGCAGGGGCAGTATCCGATCGCCCAGATCCTGAGCTGCTCCGATTCGCGCGTGTCGCCGGAGCTCGCGTTCGACCAGGGGCCGGGCGATCTCTTCGTTATGCGCGTCGCGGGCAACATCGTGAACCGAGATCTGCTGGCATCCCTCGAATACGGCGCCCAGTTCCTGGGGGTGCCGCTCATCATGGTGCTAGGCCACACCGGGTGCGGCGCGGTGGACGCCGCAATCAAAGTGCTGAAAACCAAGGCCATCCTTCCGGGCCATTTGCCGGAGCTCATCACCGCGATCAAACCGGCCGTCATCGTCGCCGAGAAGATGCAGACCGGCAACTTGCTCGACAACGCGGCCACCGAGAACGTGCGACGGCAGGTGGCTCGACTGAAGAGCTCGCCGCCGATCGTGCAGAAACTTTACGCGGGCAAGAAGATCGACATCGTTGGCGGCGTGTATGACCTCGCCACCGGCAAGATTGCACTCCTCTAGACGCGCGGCTTGCCCTGTCCGGGTGCCCATGTAGGTCATTCCGGGGAGCGGGAGCGACGAGGAATCTGCTCTTGCGACGGATGTCGACACGCAGATCCCTCGCTGCGCTCGGGATGACACTTCAGCCGCGGCGATTGCCGACGCGACACAGCGGATCCCTCGATCCCGGGATGTTCGAGCCGCGCTCCGACGCCTATCCGGCTTCGCGCCGTTCGAGCGCCTGCTCGATACGCCGATCGGGTACCAGCCACAAGAGAGCGACCAACACGTAGATGGCCTGAGCGAGCGCGGGCCACCACAGGCTCGCCACGATGGCGATAACGTAGGCGACCGGTGAAAGCTTGCCCTTCCAGTCACTGCCCACGGCAACCTTGAGTGTAGAGGCCGCCCCCTCCACGGCGATGATCGCCTGTTGCAAGACCCAGTAAGCGCAGGCGGCCATTAGCAGCACCAGGCCGTACAACGCCGATGGCACTGCCGCGAAGTGATTCTCGCCCATCCAGCCCGTCGCAAACGGAAACAGCGAAAGCCAGAACAAAAGGTGCAGATTGGCCCACAGCACTCGCCCCGAGATGCGCGTGGTCGCGTGCAACATGTGATGGTGATTGTTCCAGTAGATGCCGACATAGACGAAGCTCAGCACGTAGCTCAGGAACACCGGTAGCAACGGCAACAGCACGTCCAGCGACTCGCCGTGTGGAACTTTCATCTCCAAGACCATGATGGTGATGATGATGGCGATCACGCCATCGCTGAAAGCCTCGAGACGGCTCTTTACCATCGACGGTATCCGTCCGCTACCGACATAATCAGCCAGCCCGGGATATGCGCGATGTTGTCGGCGATCTCAACGTTGAAACAGCGATAGGTCATCAGAGTCTCCTGCATCGGATGAACATCTTGCAGCCCGGGTAGCGCGCAAGGGCGCGAAGGCAGGCACATTCTCGTGTGCTGCGCGTGTTAATGACGCGCGAACGTGCAGGACACGGCTCGACCGCTCCAGCAGAACGGTTGCGTCAGCTCGATCGAGAACTCAGTACTTCACCGAGCACCCGTACGGCGCCGTATTGGCCACCGAGACCGGCCGGCCCGCCGTCGCCTCGTTGAGCGCCGCGCGCACGTAGTTGTTGGCGGTCTGGCGGTCGGACTCGCGCGCGCTGCGCTTGTCGTCGATGGCGCCGGCATAGACGATCTTGCCCGCGGGGTCGATGACGAACATATGCGGCGTCGTCTTGGCGTCGTAAGCGCGGGCGGTGTCGCTGGTCGCGTCGATCAGGATGGCCTTGGGCGCGGCACCGTTGTCCTTCATCCACTGGCTTATCTGCGCGCCGGTCTTGTATTCGCGGTTCGCCTTGTTCGTCGAATTGACGGCGAGCCACACCACATCCTTCGCGCCGGCCTCCTTTTGCAGCGCCTGCATCGCGTTGGCGCCGTACTGTGCGCGCACGAACGGGCATTCGGGATTGGTCCACTCGAGCACCACGAATCTGCCCTTGTAGTCGGAGAGCTTGACGGTCTTGCCGTTGGCGTCGGCGACGGAGAACTCGGGAGCCGCCGTGCCGGCATTGATGGCCAGGACCGGGCCTGCGGCGAGTGCGAAGCCAAGCTGAACGAGACGAGCGACGGAAGAAAGCGACATGAAGAACCTCGCGTGGAGATAACATCGCCAAAATCGTCGCCAGCGCGTCAAGCACGCTGTGGCGCTGCCGGACCTCGAGCAGGAGTTGCGGCTCCTTGCCCGGACGGTGTGAAAGTTACACCGGAACGGCCTGCCGCGCGCTCGGTCCCTTCCGGTAAGACGACCGGGCGGCGCGAATCGACAATGCCGGCGCCACGTCACTCGCGATGCGCGACCATCCGTCCTACGACGCGAAATGCGCCGTCCGCAAGGGGCGACAGCACGACCAGCTCGCCCGGCGCCGGCGAATGGCCGGTGAGCGCGGATATCGTAGAGCCGTGCGACACCAGCACAAGGTTGCCCGGCCCGCGGTGCGCGGAGACGAGCTTTCGCATCGCCTCGACTTGCGATGTCGCCTGCTCGTGCCGGCCGAACAGATTGCCGAGCGCCGCCTCGCGCTCGGCCTGGCCGAACGCGAGTCGCGCCGTTTCGAGGCAACGGCACCATAAGCTCGACTGCACGCGGTCGATCGCGATGCCTCGCCTGCGGAACGCGTCTCCGATCTCGCGGGCGTGACGCCGTCCTTCGTCGGTCAGGTTGCGCTGCGAGCCGCAATCGTCGAGACGCATGCCGGCGGGATCGCCGACGCCGGGCGTCGTGACCGTGTGCCGAATCATGACGACTTGGCCGCCCGCAGCGAGCACGTTCCACACGGCTTCGTTCGCCAGCGCGTAGCTCGGTGCAACGAAGCCTGCGATGAGCAGGATCCAGCGGACCACGTAACACGCCGCGAAGAAGATCATAGGAGAAGCTGCGACCGTGATGCGCCGTTCGGACACCGCGGTCCGCGAAGCGCGATGACGCTTCGACAGTGCTTAGCACCCGGAAGTGCGGTGCGTGTGTCCCGAATGCAACGCCATGGCCGGTGGAAGGGCACCGCATCGGGACTCTGACCGACCGACTGAGGGACGAGGCGTTGCGTGCGCGTCGCGCTTTCGGTCGCTTCCCGCGGCTGCTAAGATCGGCATGCTGTGTGAAATCACGGCTACAGCGTTCGTACATGTGCCCTCCTCCGCAACCAGGGAGATAACGATGAAGATGCAAGCCCCCTCCTTGCTCCGTCGAGCAAGCATCACCGTCGCAAGCTGCGCCGTGTTGCTCGTTGTCGTAATTGCCTGGGCACAGCAATCATCCACGCCGGAGTCGACACCCGCAACGCCGGCGACGCCCGCGACACCGGCCGTGCCCGCGCAGGCGGGAGCTGCGCAGACGCCGGCGCAGGTGCCATTCGCACCGGCTTCGACGCCGGATCAGGAACAGTTGCGCGTCGTGCCCGCCAAGCGCTATGCCGGCAAGGTTCACGTGCTGCCAGCCACGATGGAGACGACGCAATGGGGTTGGTTCAACAACGCGCAACCGCCGGTGCTTCATGTGCAGTCGGGCGATACGATCGTCTTCGAGACGATGATGCATTCGCACAACCAGGTCGTACCCGGAACGACGATCGACCAGATCAAGAAGCTTCGCACCGATCATCCGGGACGCGGCCCGCACACGCTGACCGGTCCCGTCTACATCGAAGGCGCCGAGCCGGGCGACGTGCTGCGCGTGCGCATCAACAAGATCGTGCCGCGTGCGTATGGCACGAACTTCAACGTGCCGGGCATGTTTGGCGAGTTTCCGACCAAGTTCCCCGACGGTCAGGTGAAGTACTTCTATCTCGATCTGGAACGCAAGATCGCGGAATTCGCGCCGGGCGTCGAGATTCCGCTAGCGCCCTTCCCCGGCACGCTGGGCGTCGCGCGCGCCGAACCCGGGCAATACAGCTCCGTGCCGCCGGGACGGTACGCCGGCAACATGGACATCCGCGATATGACGGAAGGCACGGCACTGTATGTCCCGGTGTTCGTCAAAGGTGCGCTGCTGTGGACCGGCGACTCGCACGCCGCGCAAGGCAACGGCGAGGTCAATCTGACGGCGCTCGAAACGGCGTACAAGGAAATGAACGTCACCGTGGACGTCATCAAGAACATGCCGCTCGAATGGCCGCGGGTCGAAACGAAGGATGCATGGATCACCGTCGGCATCGATCGCGATCTCAACAAGGCGCTCGACCTTCTCACCGCGGAGACGACCAAGCTTCTCGCCGAGCTGCGCAAGGTCGACAAGACCCAGGCGCAGAAGATGATGATGTCGACATGGGACTGCCGCGTGAGCCAGGTCGTCGACGTCAACAAGGGCCTTCACTGCTTCACGGCGAAGCAGGCGAAGGCCCCGCGCAAGATCGAGCCGCTGCCCGACAAGGAGAACAAGATGTACCTCGTGACCGTCGGTCGCGACGCCGATCTCAACAAGGCGATGGACGACGCGTCGTGGGCGATGATCGAGCTGCTGCAGAGCGAGAAGAAGCTGAGCCGGCTCGACGCGTACGGGCTCGCCAGCATGGTGATGGACTGCCGGCTCGCGGCGCCGACCGGCGCACAGAAGCTGGTGCACTGCCTCGTGCCGAAGAACACCTGGGTCGCGTCGCGATAGGGCGCGTACATGCGGGCCGCGCTCTTCGGCGTCGCGCTCGTCGCGATGTTATCGATCGCGACGCCGTCGCACGCGGCGCTTCGTGTGGTCGCAACGACGACCGACCTGGCGTCGCTCACGGCGGAAGTCGGCGGCGACGTGGTGGTGGTCGACTCCATCGTGCCGCCGGGCGTGGATCCCGAGGCGTTCGAGCCGCGTCCCGCTGATCTCGAGAAGCTGCGGAACGCCGGCGCGCTCGTGCGCGTCGGGCTCGGCTACGACTTCTGGGTCGACGCGCTCGTCGCACGCGCCGGCAACAAGCGGCTGATGCGCGGTGGCGACGGCGATGTCGACGCGTCGCTCGGCGTTCCGCTGCTCGAGATCCGCGGACGCGGCGTCGTCAACCAGGCCGGACACGCACACGGCCACGCAAATCCACACTATTGGCTCGATCCGGAGAACGCGATCATCATGACGGCCGGCATCGCCGAAATGCTCGTGCGTCGCGCACCGGAACATCGCGAGAGGATTGTCGCGAACCGCGAGCGCTTCGTCGGGAAGCTGCGCGCGCAGCTCGCGCGATGGACCGATGCGCTCGCACCGCATGCCGGATCCAAGGTGATCGCGTATCACAATACGTGGCCGTATTTCGCGCGGCGCTTTCGTCTCGACATCGTCGATTTCATCGAACCGAAGGCCGGCGTCGCGCCGAGTCCCGCGCACCTCGCGCGCGTGATCTCGAAAGGCCGCAGCAAGCAGGTCAAGGCCATCCTGCACGAGCCGTACGAGCCGGAAAACGCGTCGCGCTTCGTCGCGCAGAAGCTCGGCGTTCCGCTGGTCAAGCTTGCGACGTCGGTGCGTAGCATGCCCGAGACGGCGGACTATTCGGCGCTGATCGACTACAACGTGACGGCGATCGCGAGAGCGTTCGCCGCGCGCAATCCATGACGGTGACGAGCGACGCGGTCGCGTTGCTCGCGATGCCGCTCGCGGCGTCGGTGGTCTTCGTGCTGATTCACGCATACCTCGGCGTGCACGTGCTGCGCCGGAAGGTCGTGTTCGCCGATCTCGCGCTCGCGCAGCTTTCGGCGCTCGGCGCATCGGTCGCCTTCGCGAACGGCTACGACGTCAAGAGCGCGGCCGGTTTCGCGTACGCGCTCGCGTTCACCGCGATCGGCGCCGCGCTGCTCACGTTCACCCGCGGCCTCGCGCGCACGATGAGCCAGGAGGCGATCGTCGGCATCCTGTACGTCGTCGCGACGGCGGCGACGATACTCGTCGTCGACCAGTCGCCGCTCGGCGCCGAACACGTGAAGAAGATTCTGATCGGCAGCATCTTGACGGTGACCGGCGAAGACGTGGCGAAGCTCGCCGCGCTCTACGCCGGCATCGCCGTGGTGCACTGGTTGATTCGCCGGCCGCTGCTCGCGCTTTCGCGCGACGAGTCATCAGCGCCGTACCGCAACCGTGCAGCCGCGTGGAGCTGGGACTTCGTGTTCTTCCTGTCGTTCGGCGTCGTCGTGACGAGCTCGGTCACCACGGCCGGGGTGCTGCTGGTGTTCAGCTTGCTGATCGTTCCGGCTGTCATCGGCGCGGCGTTCTCGAAAAGGCTCGGCCTCGTGCTCGCGATCGCTTGGGGCGTCGGCATCGCCGCGTGCGCTGCCGGACTTGGCGGATCGTACGCACTCGATCTGCCGACCGGCGCGACGATGGTCATGGCGCTCGCCGCCAGTCTCGTGCTTGCCGGCGCCGTGAAGGCGTTCATCGTCGTCGATGCCGGCATTCGTCGCACGCGGCTCCGAATGCTCGCGCGCACGACGACCGTCGGCGCGCTGCTGTGCGTCGTCGCGTCGAGCGCGTGGCTCATCGTCAATCCGTCCGGCGATCAACCGCTGCTTGCATTGCTCGAGCGCGCCGCGCACGTCGGGCCGCCAACGTTTCTCGCGCGAACCGAAGCCGAGACATACGAAAGCGCTGTTCGGGATATCGTGCGCTTCCAGAGTGAAGCGGACCGGCTCGATGCGATGGAAAGGGCGGCGCGCTACCAAGGCGTGCCGCTGGCCGACGACGAGATCCGGCGCATCGCGTCGTACCAGCAGAATTACAACGAGATGACGCGCGGCGAGCGGTTCGTTCGCGACGTGCTGCAGGCGAAGGCGCGAGCGCGCGAGCGGTGGGTCATCGGCGTGCCGGCGGCGGTGGTTGCGTTGGCTGGGTTGGCGTTGTGCCTACGCCTAATGCCCGGCGCGATGCGCGCGATCAGAAACGCCACCCCGACGCCGCCCTTTTTGAAGCGTGCGATTCCGTAAGCTGCCGGTAGGCCGAGTCCGAGGCCGAGCAGCGTCGACGCCGCGCCGATCAGCAGGCTGTTCCAGAGATAGAGCGCGAACGGATTGTTGACGAACACCGACCGGTAGTTGTCGAGCGTCGGCGTGAAGGCAAACAGCGGCGGGAAGGCGAAGTTCTGGATCTGCGTCTTCAGCGACGCGAGCGCCATCCAGTAGAACGGGAACAGGTACACGGCGAGCACAACGGCGACCGCCAGCGTGAGCAGCGCCGTGTTGCGGCGGCGGCACGCGGCGGCCGTCATGCAGTGCGTCTCCGCACGGCGATCAACGCTGCGCTCAACGCGAGGATCAGCACGAAGAACACGACGAGCATCGCCGATGAATAGCCCATGTGCAGGTAATCGAACGCCGACGCGTAGATGTAGAGGTTCAGTGTTTCCGACGCGAAGCCCGGGCCGCCGCGCGTGAGCACGTAGATCGAGTCGAACGTCTTCAGCGCGTCGATGCCACGGAAGAGCGCGGCGACCACGATGTACGGCCGAAGCATCGGCAGCGTCAGGTAGCGGAAGGCCTGCCAACGGCTCGCGCCGTCGATGCGCGCCGCCTCGAACGGCTCGCGCGGCAGCGACGTCAATCCGCCGAGCACGATCAGCATCACGAGCGGCGTCCACTGCCAAACGTCGACGAGCACGAGCGACGGCAGCGCGAGCCAGCGGTCGTTCACCCAGACACTCTTCGGCAGTCCGACGAGCGTGAGCAGATAGTTCAGCACGCCGGTCGCCGGATCGAACATGAGCAGCCACACGAGCGCGATCGCGACCGGTGTGGCGACCATCGGCAGCAGGAACAGCGTGCGCGCGGGTCCGCGACCGACGAACGGCCGCTCGAAGAGCAGCGCAAGCGCGATGCCGAGGATCACCTCGAATCCGACCGCGAGCACGGTGTACAGGAGCGTGCGACCGACCGCCCACAGAAAGCGCGAGTCGGTCGCGATCTGAACGTAATTCGCGAGACCGGCGAAGCGCGGCGGACCGCCGGCGGCGAACCATTCGAAGAAGCTAAGGTAGACCGTGTAGCCGAGCGGGAACGCGAGCATCAGCACGAGCACGAGCGCCGCCGGCCCGATGAACCACCAGCCGGCGCGCCGCTCAGCTCGCCGCATGACCGCTCGCGTGCGGCGCCGTCAGCTCTCGGTCTTCTTGCGGATCGCCTGGATCTGCTCGTCGACCTTGGCAGCGGCACCTTTGATGTCGCCGCCCTCGATCGCCGTCACCACGGCGGCGCCGAGCACGTCCCGAATCTCGCCGACGGCGACGAACGGAGGACCCCACGAGGGCGTGTCCTTCAGCTTCAGCGAATCGAGCGTCGCGCGCGTGAGCTCCGGCGACTTGTCGCGCTTCTTGAACTCCTCCGAGTTCCATGCGGACAGACGCGCTGTTGGAATCGCAGCGAGCTGGGCTTTGAGCGCGTTCTCCTTACTGATCGCCCACTGAATGAAGACCCACGCGGCGGGCTTGTGCTGCGACTTCGAGTAGATGGACAGGTACCAGCCGCCGCCCGCCGGCTTACGGCCGCCTGGGCCTGCGGGGAGCATAGCGAAACCGATCTTGTCGGCAACCGCGGATTTGCTCGGGTCGAGCAGCGTCGCCATGAAGATGTTCGAGTCGGTCCAGAACGCCGCGTGACCCCCCGCCATCAGGCTCTGGCATTGCAGCCAGTGGAAATTCGCGGCACCCGGCGGGCCGTAGTCGCGCGCCATATGGCCGTAATACTCGAACGCCTTGATCGCCGCTGGGCTCGTGAAGTCGGGATTGCCCTTGGCATCGACCCAGCTTCCGCCCATGCTGTGCAGGATGCCGGAGTAGATCGTGGTGGTCGCCGCGCCCTTGCCGCGCAGGCAAATGCCGTACTGGTTGTTCTGCTTGTCGGTAAGCTTCTTCGCCGCCGCGTCGAGCTCTTCGAGTGTCTGCGGCACCGGGATGCCCGCCTTCTGCAGCAGATCTTTCCGATACGCGAGCACCTGCAATTCGCTGTAGAGCGGAATCCCGATCAGCTTGCCGTTCACCGTCGCATCGTTCACCGCCTGCGGCGCAAAGTCGGCGAAGTCGAAATCCGGACTGGTGAGGCTGCGATCGTCGATGAACGGTTTCAGCACCTCGTACCAACCGGCCGAGAGATATTTCGCGCCCTCCTGATGCCGCTGCGACCCGAAGACGTCGATGTCGCCGCGTCCGGACGCGAAGGCTACCGCCATTTTCTGCCGGTTCTAGTCCTCGGGCAGCACTTCGAGACGCACCTTGATGCCGGTGAGCTTCTCGAACTGCTTGTACGGATAGGCGTTGGCGATTCGCCGCCCCGACGAGATGCGTCCGTCCCGGTCCGCTCGGCAGATTCGGATAGTCGCCCGACCCTTGCCGGCCACCACGCTGCTTTGGAGCGGACTATCCTGGAGCATCGAACACGCTGCGCATTGCCGCGTTCAACGCTGCGCGGCTAAGCCAACAGTCTGGGAACAATCGGCATCGCGCTTGGCTTATGTTGCGTTCGTGCATGTCCAGGGCGCGTGGCCGATTTCTCAGAAGCGGTACGCGGCACCTAGCAGCAGGACATCGCTGTCGTGCGACTTTTCGGCGAAGACGCGGCTCCAAGTAAATCGGACTGCCCACTGGGGAACCGGAGCGTACGCCGTGGTCAGCGAGAAGACGCCGGCCAGCCGCTCCCGTGACGCCTCCACGAGGAGTGGATTCCTCTTGATGTCCAAGACAGCGTACGGCCCGATGCCAATTGCGGCCGTGACGCGCTCGTCGAGCAATGCACGACCCACCCAGAATTGGGCAACCACACCGCTACGCCGTTGCGTGCGTGCATCGCCTTCGTTCAAAGCTCCGGCGCTCCATTCGAAGTAGCGGCCGAGTCGTTGTCGGAACTCGATTTGCGCAGCGAACGAGTCTTCGGAGTGGAACGTGTTGAGGATCGACTTGCCAAGGAGCAGAGCAACCTCGCGCTTGGCGAGCCCCTGAGCGGCGGGTGCGGATAAGTCCTGAGTTGGCGCATCGTTGGCTTGGAGCCGATAACCGATGCCCAACAGCAGCGAAGTCGTGTCGACGCTATGGTCAGTGGCGATGTGATTGACGCGTAAATGCATCGACCATGGACCGCTGAAATGCCAAGTTGCCGCTAGGCTCGCGACGACGCCGACACCGTGGTCGTCGTGGGAGCCGTCGGCATTTGCCGCCGGTACCGTGTCGAAATAGACGTAAGGACCAATGCCTGCCGCAAGCGTCAGTCGTCGATCGAGTGCGTCGGTTCGTGCCCATATTTGCGCAGTAGCGCCATCGCGGTGATGACCCGACAAATGCCCTTCATTTATCCATCCGCCGCTGAACGCAATGGATTCGCCAAGCCTTTGTTGATAGTCGATCTGGCCGGTAAACGTGCGCTCGCTATGGTGCTTCCCTTTGAGCGCGCCGCTCAGCGCGAAGAGCTCCTGCGCATGAACTGCACACGTGGCACCGCACAGGGCGATTACCAGCAGGTAATTGCGGAACATATAAGGCGCGATCGACCGCCGGCGGTTATCACAAGCACTGTCGGTGACAATTACTCTGTCGGGGGAAATCGTGCGTTGACGTCGAGATAGGCGTCTAATGGGTCGAGTCCTGTGCTCCGAAACCGATCAACGGCGCAGTGTTTCCTGGCCGTTCTGCGATCAGACGCTGCTCGGGCCCGCAGCCGCGTGCACGCTACAGTAAGTGATCCAAACGACGCTTGTCCAATTATTGCAGGCGGACGCTCCCAGACATTCGTGACCGCCCCATTTTCGAGCGGCTCGAGCGTGAGCGTGACGGGGTCGGCGGCCAAGCGCTCTTGGCATCCTGCGGGGGGAAAGATCTGTCTGCGGCAAACGACGACGGCGCGCAAGCAGCCGCCGTGTGACCCCCTTCGTCTGGATTGTCGGGCGCAACGAGCCACGCCTTCGTATCATCGCGGGATGGATACATGGATCGCGCCGTTGCTGGCCGCTCTCGCGCTGCCGCAATACGGGCTTAGCACGGTCTTCATCGTCGCGCTGGTGTCAGCAACGCTGCTGCCGATGGGCTCTGAGCCGGCAGTTTTCGGGCTCGTCAAGCTCAACCCCGAACTATTCTGGCCTGCCGTGCTCGTCGCCACCGCCGGCAACACGGTTGGCGGCACCGTCAGCTGGTGGATGGGGTATGGCGCCGAGCGGGCCTATGAACGAATGACACATGACCCCCGCGCGGCGCATCCACGCGCGCTTCGATGGCTCGAACGCTTCGGGGCTAGTGCCTGTCTGCTGTCGTGGATGCCGTTGATCGGCGACCCGCTTTGCGCGGTAGCCGGCTGGTTGCGTCTGCCGTTCTGGCCCTGCGTGCTTTATATGGCGATCGCCAAGTTTGCGCGCTACGTGGCGATGACCGGTGTGCTGCTGTGGTTCTTTCCGGGATCGTTTTCGTATTAGCTATTCGGCTTATCTGGTGCGCGAATGCTCATTCCATAACATTCATCATCCTGTCCCGCCTCTTCGGTCGTGCGCTGCGCCACCGAGGCGCCCATCGGTGTCTACGGACGTCACCGACCGTCACCGACCGTTGTTGCGGTCCTCGCTAGCACGACTGGGGAGGAATCGCAGCTTCGTTTGGCGTCATTCCGGATAGTTGTTCGTCCACTTCATCAACGCATCCACGCGCCCGTCTTGAGTATCATGGCGGCGTTTCGGTTGGATGGCTCCGATTCACGCCGCCATCATCGATCTGGGGCAGGACGCGCTGGTTAGCGCCGGATTCAGTGAAGCTGCTGAGTGCATATTAGGGCGCAACCCGTGGCGTGCAATAAGGAGGAAAGCGGGCCCGTGAAGGATCGGGTCACCACTGACAAAACACTGCGGTTGCTGGAACTCAAGACGACGACCATGGGCTCCAGCGTTAGCTTGAAGCACCTGCGCGACCGCGCGCTATACCTCGACCGAAAGCTCGGAGAGCGAGCGAAACGAATCTTCGAGCGCGAACTGCTCGCCTGGAGCAACGGTCTGGCGAAGCTCATCACTGCATGCCTCATCCACGCTAAACAAGCCCATTGCTAGCAGGTTGAGTCGCTCACGCTCATGATGGTGAGTTCTCAATGGATTCCGCTGGATGACATTTACGAAAAGGACCTCGTCGATAAGCTCGTGGCCGAGGAGCGCGCATTCATTAAGCCACTGCGTTACGAGGCGCGGAACATGCCTCGATTCCCTAATTTCCGCTTGCTTGATGCTGGGCCTCGACCCGTTGCGCTCGATATCCTGAGCGCGTTCGTGAGCGATGCTGAGCGTGCCGCGAAAATGAAGGCGAT
>DASWDF010000188.1:0-4085 GCA_036395475.1 Casimicrobiaceae bacterium | reverse complement strand
GCCGTTGAACGCGTCGTCGAGCGAATGCGGAATCGCGCCCTCGATGACCGCACACCCCAGCGGTCCGCGCTTGACGACGAGCGTGGCCCGCGTCGACGCGCGAATCGCGGCGAGCGAGGTCATGATGTCGCCGCTACCGCCGGCGATGTTGAATTCCTCGATGGTGCCGATGACTAGATCGAACTTCGGAAGCATGCGCTGCAGATGCGCGGTAACATTGTCAGAACGCACGTAGCGCGTTTCCCCGTCGCCGCGTTTCGTGAGACCCCACAGCACCGGCCGGTAGTCGATATCGAGCACGGTGCGCACGTCGTTCTTCCGCGCGCGTTCGAGTGCGAGCGTGCTGATGCGGTTGATGTATTCGGTCGACAGGTGCGTACCGGTGATCAGCAGCGCTTTGGCTTTCGCGATGTACGCCTCTTCGACGTCGGCTTCCGCGATCGCCATGTCGGCGCAGTTCTCGCGCAGGAAGATCAGCGGGAAGGTGTCGCGGTCCGTGATGCCGAGGACCACCGCGCCGGTAAGACGGCTGGGATCGGTGCTGATGTGCGACACGTCGCAGCCCTCGCGGGCGATGGTTTCGACGAGGAAATGACCGAGCGCGTCGTCGCCAATACGCGAGATCAGGCCCGCCTTCAACCCGAGGCGCGCGCAACCGAAAGCGGTATTTGCCGACGAGCCGCCCAGGTACTTGGCAAAGGACCGCACGTCCTCGAGTCGCGCGCCGATCTGCTGGGCGTAGAAGTCGACCGCGAAGCGGCCTAGGCAGATCACGTCCAGCGCTCGGCCGGCAGCAAAGTGGGTCGTGTTGCGCATCAGTGGTTGGTGGCGAGCGTGCGAAACACTTGCTCCGGGTCTTGGTGCCGGTCGCACGGACGACGGAGCCGCGCGGGAAGAGGGAATTTTGTCGCAAGCGGCCGATCAAAGCAAATCAGGAGGTCGTGTATCCTTGATCGGCTGGCCACACGGGGCGCAAACCAGACGGGAGTTACGCGCCAGCCATCCTGCATGGCCCGTATCCGCCCGGCAAGCGCGTGCTGATGATCTGTTTGCGGCTCGCCGCGACCGGGACGCAGCAACCAATTTACGGAGGACGCGCGTGCCGCGCACCACCCGCTACATCGCCGCCCAGGAATTCGCCCGCTTGGCCGGCGAGCGCGCGCGCGGTTTTTTCGCGCAGCGCGACGCGCTCGACATCGAGCACAAGGGCGCGCAGAACTTCGTCAGCCATGCCGACCGCGCGGTCGAGGCACTGATCGCGACCAAGCTTGCCGCGGCGTTTCCTGCCGACGCGTTCTACGGCGAAGAGAGCGCCGCGAGCATGACTGGCGCGCTCGACCGGGTTTGGGTGGTCGACCCCATCGACGGGACGCACAATTTCCTGCGCGGCGTGCGCTATTACTGCGTGTCGATAGCGTACGTCGAGAACGGCCGCCCGCAAATCGGCGTCGTCTACGATCCCGAATCCGACGAGCTGTTTCACGCCAGCCGCGGCGACGGAGCGTGGTGCCAGCGCGCGGGCAACGATACGCCGATGCATGCGAGCTCCTGCCACACGCTCTCCGACGCATTCGTCTGTGTCGGCCACCACGACCGCAGCCCCGAGCCGCGTGTTCTCGCGTTGCGTCACGCGCTGATGGACGCCGGCGTCGCGACTCGCAACATGGGGGCCGGCGCGCTGCAGCTCGCGCATGTCGCCGCGGGCCGCTTCGACGGCTTCATCGAGCTGTCGCTCAACGCTTGGGATGCGCTGGCCGGATTGCTTCTGATCGAGGAAGCCGGCGGTTACGTCGCCCCGTTTCCGGGACCGCAGGGATTGCGTGTGCCGGCACCGGTGCTGGGGTGCGCGAAGGGGATCGGCGAGCCGCTGACGAAACTCGTCGGCGCGTGGTAGCTCGACGTGCGTCCCGGGCATCGCTTCGCTCGGCCCGGGCTACGGAACCCGGGCATCGTATAGGTCGTAGCCTGGGTTGAGCCCGCAGGGCGAAGCCCGGGGCGGCGCTTCGAATTGACGTGCGTCCCCGGCATCGCTTCGCTCAGCCCAGGGTACGAAAGCCTATGCAAGTCGTAGCCTGTGTTGTCGTAGCCTGGGTTGAGCCCGCAGGGCGAAGCCCGGGATCAGCATAGGCCTAATGGTGGATACCAAACGCTTTTCTGCGTGGCACTCTCTAGCCATGGTTGGTTATCGCCGGAATCGGATGGCTGGCGCCACGTACTTCTTCACGATAACGCTGCACGAACGTCATTCCACTGCGCTCACGGACCAAATCGTCGCTCTTGGGTCGGCAATGCGCGCGTGTCGTTCCCGGCACCCGTTCTCACTGACGGCGATAGTGGTGCTGCCCGATCACATGCATTGCGTCTGGACGCTCCCCGACGGCGATTCGGACTACTCGATGCGATGGGGGCTCATTAAAGCGTCGTTTACTCGCGTGACAGGGTCGGGTTGCACCACGACCGCGAAACGCGAGAGAAGCTTCTGGCAACGACGGTTCTGGGAACACACGATACGCGACGATCTCGATTTGCAGCGACACGTGGAATACATTCACTTCAATCCCGTGAAGCACGGGCACGTCAGTCAGGTCAAGGATTGGCCATACTCGTCATTTCATCGTTACGTCAGACAGCAATTGCTGCCGTTGGATTGGGCGGCAACGGTTGAGGGCATCGACGCGGACTTCGGGGAGTAATCCCGGGCATCGCTTCGCTCAGCCCGGGCTACGTGACTGCGAATCGGCGTGAGGTGCTTCGAATCGACACGGCTCCCGGGCGTGGCTGCGCTCAGCCCGGGCTACGGAGGCCGGGGCATCGCTTCGAATCGGCGCGACTCCCGGGCATCGCTTCGCTCAGCCCGGGCTACGGCGAAACGCAAATCCTACTTCTTCGCGAAATCGCCGGCGTACACGTCGACGAACGCATCGCGCTTCACGTATTTGCGCAACGCGGCGTTGACCGCTTCGGCCGTGATGCCGGCGATCTCCGCATCGAGCTTGGCTGAATACGCGAACGTCCGTCCGAGATGTGCCTGCCTGGCAAGCTCGGCAGCGAGGCGCGCATCCTGCGTGCGGGCGAGAGCGCGCTCCTGCAGGATCGCTCTCTTCGCGTCGGCGACCTCCGCCTCAGTGAAGCCGTCGCGCACTGCGCGCGCCATCTCCTCGTTCAGCGCGGTGCGCAGCCGTGCCAGATTCTCCGGCGCGAAAATCGCCTCGAGCGTCAATGCCGTATTCGGCTCGAAGCTGGACGGTTCCAGTGCCGAGTACACGGAATAGCTCAGGCCTTCCTTCTGCCGAATGCGCTCCCAGAGCCGCGAGGTCGATGAGCCGCCGAGAATGAAGTTCGCGACGTAGAGCGCGGAAAAGTCTCCGCTCGTGTCGTTCACCGGCAGCGCGAGCGCGCCGGCGAGCACCGCATTCGCCTTGTCAGGCGTGACCTGGCGGATCTCGATTGCGCGCTTGGACACCAGCGGTTTCGGCACACGCGCGTACGGCGCGCGGCTTTGCCACGAGCCGAAGAGCTCCTCGAGCAGCGGCTTCACCGACGCAGCGTCGAAATCGCCGACGATCGCCAGCTCCGCATGTGTTCCGCCGGCGAAGCGCGCGTAGAACTCCTTGACGCCGTCGAGCTTCGCGGACTCGATGTTCGAAACTTCCTCGTCGATCGTCGGCACGTAGCGCACGTCGTCCTTGGCGTACGGGTTATCGTAACGGCCAAGCGTGCGCTCTGCGATGTCTTCCGGATCGCTGCGCCTGCCCTCGATGTCGGTCGATCGCTCGCGCTTGAGCTTGTCGAATTCGCTCGCCGGGAACGCGGGCTCGCGCAGGATCTCGGCAACGAGCTTGAGCGTGTCGGGCAGGCGCTCGCGCACGGTCTGCCCGCGGGCCTGCGTCGCCGTCGCATCGCCGTTGATCGACACCCGCGCGCGATAAGCGTCGAGCGCATCCTCGATCTCCTGCCGGCTGTGCTTCGCCGTGCCGCGCATGAGCATCGACGCCGCCAGATCGCCGTCGGTATCGCGGCCCGCGAGCGAGCGCTCGTCGCCTTGATGCAGCTTGAGCGCAAAATGGACCGTTCCGCCGCGGGTC
>DASWDF010000187.1:0-48257 GCA_036395475.1 Casimicrobiaceae bacterium | reverse complement strand
AGCGCGGCGAGCCGGTCCGGGTCAATCCGCCCACGGCTTACGCCGCTACAGTGCCTCGGTCTCCGCGGCGCGCGGTCGCCAGACGAGAAGTCGGTTCTCGATCTGTGTGACGACGAAGTCGAGAACGAGCGCGAACATCGTCAGCACGAGGATGCCTGCGAACACGGTATCGATGTCGAACACGCCCTCGGCCTGGTGGATGAGGTAGCCCACGCCTCGCGCCGAGCCGAGATATTCGCCGACCACCGCACCCACGAACGCGAGCCCGATGGAAGTGTGGAGGCTCGAGAATACCCAACTCGTGGCCGAAGGGAGATAGACATAGCGCAGCAATTGCCTGCCCGATGCGCCGAGCATGCGCGCATTGGCGAGCACCACCGGGCTTACTTCCTTCACGCCCTGGTAGACGTTGAAGAAGACGATGAAGAACACGAGCGTGATGCCGAACACGACTTTCGACGTGATCCCCAAGCCGAACCACACCGCGAAGATCGGCGCGAGAATCACCCGCGGCATCGCATTCATCGCCTTGATGTAGGGATCCGCGAGCGTCGACGCGGTCGGCGACAGCGCCAGCCAGAGTCCGAACACGAGCCCGAGCAGGGTGCCGATCGCGAAGGCGAGCAGCGTCTCGATCAGCGTAATACCCAGGTGCAGGTAGATGCTGCCGCCTGCAAACCAAGTCCAGATGCGCTTGGCGACTTCGTGCGGCTGGCCGAAGAAAAACTTGGCCCGCATCGGATCGTCGAAATAGAAAGGCGGAATCAGCCCCGGCTCGGTCATCACGTACCAGAAGAGGAACACGCCGGCCAACAGCAGCAAGTGATAGATCGCGAGCCGCCCGCGCGAGACGCGGAGATGGGTCCTTCGTGCGCCGGGCTCGGCGTCAACTCTTACGGCTTCGGGCATAACCCTTGAGAACTTCGTTCTTCATCTTATGCCAGATCTCGCGATGCAGCTCGACGAACCGCGGCGTGAGCCGTATCTCGTTGACGTCGCGCGGCCGCGGCAGGTCGATCGCGTACTCGCCGATGGGATGCGTTGCCGGTCCCGCCGACAGCACGATCACCCGGTCCGAAAGCGCGATCGCCTCCTCCAGATCGTGCGTGATGAACAACACCGACTTCCGATCTGCCGACCACAGGTCGAGCAACTCGTTTTCCATGAGCTGCCGCGTCTGTACGTCGAGCGCAGAGAATGGCTCGTCCATCAGGAGCAGCTGCGGGTCGAGGATCAGAATCTGGGCGAGTGCCACGCGCTTGCGCATTCCACCGGAGAGCTCGTGCGGATAGCGCTTCTCGAAACCGGTGAGACCGACGCGATTGAGCCAGTCGCGAGCGCGCTTTTCCGCCTCGTTGCGATCGATGCCGGCGAATTCCAGCCCGGCGAGGACGTTGTCGAGCGCGCTGCGCCAGGGCATCAGCGATTCGGCCTGGAACATGTAGCCGGCTTTGGCGTTGATGCCGCCAAGCGGCTCGCCCAGGACGCGCACGTTGCCCGACGACGGCGCCAACAGACCTGCTGCAACGTTGAGCAATGTGGACTTGCCACAGCCGGTCGGACCGACCACCGAGACGAACTCGCCTGCGCCGACGGCAATCGTCGTGTCCTTGACCGCGGTGTAGCGCTCGCTCTGCCGCTCGCGCGAGGCGAACGTGCAGGTGATGCGTTCGAGCGAGAGCGCCGGAGTGGTCAAAAGTAAGTGTCGTGGTTCGTCGAGCGACGACACTGGGTCCGGGCCCCGACTTCAATCATATCCGGCGGCAGGCTTCGCGGGGACGACGAATAGTTGTCCTATTTCTTGTACTTCGCCAGCGCCTTCTGCACGTAGCTGTTGTCGAAAGTCTGCGCGAGCTTGATCTCGCTCGGCTTGATCGCCGGATTGAACGCCGCGAGGAACTTGAGCGTGTTTTCCGCGCCCTCCTGCGTAAACATGCCATCGGGCGAAATCGCGTCCTTGAACTTGATATAGCTGGCGATGTAGAGCGCGCGATCGCCGAGAAGATAGTCCGGCGGCACGGTGTCCGCGACCTGGTCCGGCGTCGCGGTGCGCAGCCACAGCAGCGAGCGGACGATCGCGTTGGTCAGCGCCTGCACCGTGTTGGGATTTTTCTTGATGAAGTCGATCGGCGCATAGAGCGCGGCCGCCGGAAGGTCGGAGAAACCGAACACTTTCCGGGTGCCCGCCTCGGTGCGGGTGTCGGCGACGACCACGATGTCACCGGCCTTTTCCATCATCGTGATCACCGGATCGATGTTGGAGACCGCATCGATCTGGCCGCTCTTCACGGCTGCGATCACGCCGGACGACGTTCCCACACCGATGAACGACGCGTCGTCGGGCTTGAGGCCTCCCTGCACCATCAGGTGCTGCACCACACGATTGGTGCTCGACCCCGGAGCGGTAACGCCGATCTTCATGCTCTTCAGGTCCTTGGGCGACGTGTAGCTCGCGGCCTTGGCCTTGACGACGCCGACTGTGATCGCCGGATAGCGGCCCATCTTGACGAACCCCTGCATGTTGAGACCCTTGGGCTGCTGATCGATCGTGTTCTCCCAGGCGCCCGAGACGACATCCGAACTGCCGCCGACGACCGCCTGCAGCGCCTTGGATCCGCCCGCGAAGTCGCTGATCTCGACGTCGAGGCCCTCGTCCTTGAAGTAGCCCAGCCTCTCCGCGATGGTGAGCGGAATGTAGTAGAACGCGGGCTTGCCGCCGACGGCGATACTGACCTTCGGCTTTTCGGGCTTGCCTTGCGCCTGCGCGGCGAAGGGCAACGATATGGCCAGGATCGCGCATGCGGCGACGACCAGGCTGCGCAAGAGTTTCATTGTTTCCTCCAATGGCAAATTGGACGCCGATTCATCGAGCGGCGCTCGCTGTCGGCTGCGTTCGAGCGGCGATGCTCACACAGCATTGCACACCTGTCAACGCGGCGAGAAATAACGTAGTGCGTAGCCCGGGCTGAGCGAAGCGATGCCCGGGTCAACGTGGAATGAAGGCACCCCCGGGCTTCGCGCTGCGCGCTCAACCCAGGCTGCGTAACTACGCAACTCAACGAGACAGCGTCGGCTCGAGCGCCGCCGGCGGCGGATGAAGATCGGTCGACTTCCCGGCCTTGACGACCTGCCCCGGCAGCTCGTGGCCGACGATCTCGCCGAGCCGGCGCGAAGCGGCGAGCAGGCGATCGAGGTCGACCCCCGTGTCGTAGCCCATGCATTGCAGCATGTGCACGACGTCCTCGGTGCAGACGTTGCCGGTCGCGCCGGGCGCGAACGGACAGCCGCCCAAACCCCCGAGGCAACCTTCGAAGCGCACGACGCCCGCCGCGAGGCCTGCGAGAATGTTTGCCAGACCCATGCCGCGCGTGTTGTGAAAATGCAGCGTCAGCGAGAGATCCGGAAAGCGCTTCGCGACGGCGCCGGCGAGCTGCTCGACCTGTTTCGGGTTGGCCATTCCAGTCGTGTCGCCGAACGTGATTCCGCGCACGCCGAGATCGACATACCGCGCGACGCAGTCGATCACCTGCGCTTCGGGCACGACGCCTTCGAAGGGACAGCCGAACGCGGTCGCGATCGCGCCGACGACGCCTATGCGGCTGCCGCGAAGCGTTTCGAATACTTCATTGAAGCCGGCGAACGATTCCGCAATGCTGCGGCGGACGTTGGCACGGTTGTGCGTCTCCGAAGCCGATACGACGAGCACGATCTCGTCGACCTTTGCCGCGAGCGCCCGCTCGGCGCCGCGCGCGTTCGGCACCAGCGCGACGTAGGTTACGGCAGAATTGCGGCGGATGCCCGCCATCACCTCGGCCGCGTCGCGAAGATTCGGCACCGCCTTGGGCGATACGAACGAGGTTGCTTCGATCTTGGCGACGCCGGTCGCGGATAGCAGATCGATGATCTCGATCTTGCGCTCGGTCGGGATCCACGAAGGCTCGATCTGAAATCCGTCGCGCGCGACGACGTCGTGAATGAAAATCCGTTGGCTCATTTGGGTTGTCGCCCCGGCGTAGGCCGGGGCCCAAGTTGTTTATCGAAATTGGATCCCGGCCTTCGCCGGGATGACGTATTTAGCCGGTCCCGCTCAGATCGCTCCTGCCGCACGCAGCCGCGCGATGTCCTCGCCGCTGTAACCGATCCCGCGTAGCACTTCGTCGGTGTGCTGGCCGAGTGCAGGGCCGATCCACTCCATCTCGCCGGGCGTCGTCGAGAGCTTGGGCACGATACCCGGCAGCTTGAGCGGCGTGCCGTCGGGCAGCGTCATCTGGCGGATCATGTAGCGCGCCAGATAATGCGAGTCGGCGACGATGTCCGCCGCCGTGTAAATCTTGCCGTGCGGAACGTCGGCGGCTTTTAGCGCGGCGAGGATCTCGTCGAGATCGTGCACCGCGGCCCATTCGCCGATCGCGCCGTCGATATCGGCCGTGCGCTTGACGCGGCCGACGTTGTTCGCAAGCGCAGGGTCCTGTCCGAGGTCGTCGCGTCCGATCGCGTGCATCAGCCGCTTGTAGATGCTGTCGCCATTGCCGGCGATGACGACGCTCTGGCCATCCCGCGTCGTGTACGTGTTCGACGGCACGATGTTGGTGAGCCCCGTGCCGATGCGGCCGCGGATCTCGCCGAACAAGTCGTAGTCAGGCACCAGGCTTTCCATCATGTTGAATACGGCTTCATACAGCGCCACGTCGACGACCTGCCCCTTGCCGTCGTTGGCGTTGCGATAATGCAGCGCCATCAGCGCTCCGATCACGCCGTGCAGCGCGGCCAGCGCGTCGCCGATGCTGATGTTCATGCGCACCGGCGGCCGGTCGGGAAAGCCCGTGACGTGGCGCATGCCGCCCATCGACTCGCCGACCGCGCCGAATCCGGGCTGGTCGCGATACGGCCCGGTCTGCCCGAACCCCGACAGGCGCACCATGATCACTCCCGGGTTCGCCGCCGCGAGCGCTTCGTAGCCCAAGCCCCACTTCTCCAGCGTGCCGGGACGAAAATTCTCCACGACGATGTCCGCGTGGCGCGCGAGTCGGCGCACGATCTCCTGCCCTTCCGCAGAGCGCAGGTTCGCCGTCACCGATTTCTTGTTGCGTGCCTGGACGTACCACCAGAGCGATGTGCCGTCATGCAGCAAGCGCCATTGCCGCAGCGGATCTCCGCCATCCGGAGGCTCGATTTTGATCACTTCGGCACCGAACTCGGCAAAGATTTTCCCCGTGAACGGTCCCGCAATGAGCTGACCCAGCTCGAGCACCTTGATTCCGGCGAGCGGACGCGGAGAAGTCGCGGGAGCGGTCATCAGATGGCGCCACCCGACCGGCGCGCCCGCAACTCGGCTTCGAGCTTCGGCAGCTTCGCCGCCATCTCGTCGCCGACGAAGATCTGCGGATTCGAAGACTCGCGCTTCTCGGCGCGCTCGCGCTCCGCAATTCTCTCCTTGGCCTGCTCGAATGCCTTGACGAACGAATCCTCGAAGCGCAACGCGTGTTGGAACAGCGCGTCGCCGAAGTACGTCGCCTCGCTTTCGCTGCCGCAGCCGAACGACGTCCGGTCCGCCGCCGATGCGGTCATGATCAGGGTGTAGTCGTCCTTCAGCGGCTCGACGAATCCGCCCGAATAGCACGCCGATACGACGATGATGCGCCACTTGATCCCCGCGCTGTCGAGCATCTCCTTCAACGTTGCAGGCGCAAGCGCCTCGAGCTGCAGCGGCGGAAATTCGACGGCGAGCTTGTGGTCCCGGCCGCCGTGGCTCGTGAGGTAGACCATTACCATGTCCTGTTCGCGATCGATCATGTCGCCTATCTCGGACAGCGTCGCGCGCAGGTTGCTCACCGTCGCGAACGGTGCCTCGAGCATGGTGCGCGGATTGTTGATCAGCACGATCGAGCGGCCGTCGGTGTCGAAGCGGTCGTCGAACAGATCGCGCGCGACTTCGATGTCCTTGCGGAATACATCCTCGGCCGAGTACGACGCGAAGCCGACGAAGTAGAGATCGGTCACACGGGGCCGCTCGTCCTCGAGGTTGGTGACCGCGTCGTACAGGAGCTGCGGCTGCTTGATGAGAACCGCTTCCGAAGCGGGGCTGGGATACCGCGTTCCCTGGACTGCGGTCGGCGGCGCGGCGTAGAACCACGGCTGGTACGCCCAGATCGCCAGCGGAACGCCCGCGAGGAGCAGCGTGGCGCCGGCAAGTGAGCGCAGCCAGAAGCGTGGCTGCCGCGGCATCAGCGCGGTCGCGATGGCGCGCCAGTAGATGAAAGCGATCCAGACGACGAGGAGCCAGAAGCCCGCCCATTGCAGCGAGTAACCGAAAACACCGCCCTGATTTCCAGGCAGCGCGAGGATGAAATTCAGCACGCCCAGCGCAGGATCGCTGGCCAGCACGATGACCGGCACCGCAAGCCGGAGATGCGGTTGCCTGAACGCAGCAGAAAGCAGCGCTCCCATAAGGAGCAGTGCGGCAGCTTCGAAACCTTCGTACACGATCGCGTGCAGCGACAACGTCGGATGCGCGCCGGCGCGCACATAGTCGTTCGTCACGCCGATCAGCACGCCGATGCAGAGGAGCAGCAGAAGCTGCCGTACGCTCACGCGGAACGCGAGCAGCGAGACGGGCAGGCCGAACGCCAACCGCAATCCGCTTTTGAGATTGCGCGACAAATCGATCCAGGCTTGTCTCACGGACGATGTCACAGTCATCAAGAGCACCCGGGTCGTCAGACGTTCGCGCGCGCCGCGATGTATGCCTTGACCGCCGCGGCGTCAACGCGCAGCACGTCGAAGCGTTGCGGCAAATGTTCCAGCCGCGCATATGCAGCGGGACGCTCGGGCTCCCGGCCCAGCGCCTCGCGGATCGTCGCCGCAAACTTTGCAGGCAGCGCCGTCTCGATGCAGATCAGCGCCACGCCGGGATCGCGCCGCTCGAGCCCGACCTTGATGCCGTCGGCGGTGTGGGGATCGACGATGACGCCATAGCGTTCCGCCACGTGGCGTATCGTGGCGAGGCGATCGGCATGCGTGCTCTTGCCGGACACGAAGCCCGACGCGGCGAGCCTCTGCCGATACGGCGTGCCGGCGAGGTCGAACCCGCCGTCGTGCGCAACCTGCAGCCAGAGCTCGCGTACGACTGCCGGATCGCGGCCGACCAAGTCAAAGACGAAGCGCTCGAAATTCGAAGCCTTCGAGATGTCCATCGACGGGCTCGATGTCGAAACCGTCTCGCCCCCGGTACGGATGCGATAGCGTCCTGTCTTGAAGAACTCGTCGAGTACGTCGTTCTCGTTGGTGGCGAGGATAAGGCGGCGGATGGGCAAGCCCATCGCCTTCGCGACATGGCCGGCGAGAATATTGCCGAAGTTGCCGCTGGGCACGGCGAAGTCCACCTCCTCGCCGTCGTCCCGCGCTACCGCGAGATAACCCTTGAAGTAGTAAACGATCTGAGCCGCAATGCGCGCCCAGTTGATCGAGTTGACCGCGCCGAGTCGATGGCGGGCCTTGAACTCCGCGTCGCCGGCGACGGCTTTGACCAGATCCTGGCAATCGTCGAACACGCCCTCGATCGCCAGATTGAAAATGTTCGCGTCGGCGAGCGAGTACATCTGTGCCGTCTGGAACGGGCTCATCCGGCCCTTCGGCGAGAGCATGAATACCTTGATCCCCCGCTTGCCGCGCAGCGCGTATTCGGCCGACGACCCGGTGTCCCCCGAGGTCGCCCCGAGAACGTTCAAGCCCTCGTGTCCTCGCGCCAAGGCATATTCGAACAGATTCCCCAGGAGCTGCAGCGCGATGTCCTTGAACGCCAGCGTCGGGCCGTTGGCGACGCGCAACAGATGCAGGCGCGGTTCGAGCGTCATTACCGGCGCGATCTCGTCGCTGCCGAAGGTCGCCGCGGTGTAGGTGCGGTCGATGATCGCCCGGAGATCGGCGGGAGGGATGTCGTCGGCGTAGCGCGACAGGATTTCGAACGCGAGCCCGCCATACGACAGCGGCCGCAGACGCGCCAGGTCGGCCGCGGAAAAGCGCGGGTACGACTCCGGCACCGCCAGCCCGCCGTCGGGCGCGAGACCCTCGAGCAGGATTGCCGAAAACGGTTGCGGCTCCATGCCGCCGCGGGTGCTGACGTAACGCATCAACTCAGTTGAGCTGTTCCATCCGGATGCGCACGACTTTGCCGCGCACGGTCCCCAGCGACTCGATCTTGACGATCGCGTCCATAACCTGCCGCTCGATCGACTGGTGCGTAAGCAGGATGATGTCGGTCTGGTCCTCGCCCTCGGACGGCTCCTTCTGGATCATGGCGTCGATCGAGATGTCGCGATCGGCGAGGATGCGCGTGATATCGGCGAGCACGCCTGGCCGGTCGAGCACGCGCATGCGCAGGTAGTAGCTCGTGACGACATCCCCCATCGGCAGAAACGGAATATCGGACATTTGATCGGGCTGGAAGGCGAGGTGCGGCACCCGGTGCTCCGGGTCCGCGGTGTGCATTCGCGTCACGTCGACCAAGTCCGCGATCACCGCGCTCGCCGTCGGCTCGGCGCCTGCGCCCGGGCCGTAGTAAAGCGTCGGCCCGACCGCGTCGCCCTTGACCAGCACCGCGTTCATCGGTCCTTCGACGTTGGCGATCAGCCGCGTCGCGGGCACGAGCGTCGGATGCACGCGCAGCTCGATTCCCTGCTGCGCACGACGCGTGATCCCGAGCAGCTTGATCCGGTAGCCCAGCTCCTCGGCGTAGCGGATGTCCTCGTGCATGAGCTTCGAAATGCCCTCGGTGTAGGCCTTCTCGAACTGCATCGGCACTCCGAAGGCGATCGCCGACATGATGGCGAGCTTATGTGCCGCATCGACGCCGTCGACGTCGAACGCCGGGTCGGCTTCGGCATAGCCGCGCGCCTGCGCTTCCTTGAGCACGGCCGCGAACGGGGCGCCCGTCCTGCGCATCTCCGACAGGATAAAGTTGCTGGTGCCGTTGATGATCCCGGCGATCCATTCGATGCGATTCGCGGTCAGCCCTTCGCGCAACGCCTTGATGATCGGGATGCCGCCGGCAACGGCCGCCTCGAACGCGACCATCACCCCGGCCTTCTGCGCCGCGGCGAAGATCTCGTTGCCGTGCGCGGCGAGGAGCGCCTTGTTGGCGGTGACGACGTGCTTGCCCTGCGCGATCGCCTGCAGCATGAGCGAACGCGCGGGCTCGATGCCGCCGATGAGCTCGAGCACGATGTCGACGTCGGGCCGGCGCACCAGGGCGTCGATGTCGGCATTCACCTCGACGCTATCGGCGCCTTGCAACAGCGCGCGCGCCTTTTCCGGTGTCCGCGTGGCGATCTGCGTGATGCGGATCGGGCGTCCGGCGCGGCGTGAAATCTCCTCCGCATTGCGATTGAGAACGGTCCACGTGCCGCGGCCAACCGTGCCCAGGCCGAGCAGGCCGACGCGCATGGGTTGCATCGTGGCGTTAGGCATTGCGAGAAACGCTAACCGATTCGGCGGCGAAGTCGGTCGAGTACCCGGGCGCCGCAAGCGCCGACCTACGGGGTCCCGGCGCGGCTGCGGGAGTCAACCCACGACTCCCTTGCCGCGCCACCCGTGACCGCCGGCGCGGCGCACGGGCACTCGCCTCGCCTTCGCCGCCTTTCACGGTGTAGCGCGCGGGCGTCACGGCGACGGCAGGCGCATTGTGGCGCAGTCGTCGCGAAGCGGGTGGCTCGTGTGCGGCGGCCTCCTGAACGGTCCTGCGTATACACAGCTCGCGTGTCGGCCGCGCACGCGACTCGCCACGCGCGATCCCCACGCTTTCGCGTGGGGCCCCTCGCTGCCGGCTCGCGCGGCAACTCGTCGTGTTGAGTGGCCGCCGCGAGCCGGGACCCGCTCGACGACACGCTTTGCGCCACGCGCCGAGTCGCCGCGGCGCCGGCGCGCTATCAGGGCCCGTCTTCACAAAAGTCCGTCTTCGCGAAACATCTGCTTGATGCCGCGTATGGCCTGTCGCGTTCGCGGTTCGTTCTCGATCATCGCGAAGCGCACGTGCGCGTCGCCGAACTCGCCGAAGCCCACGCCCGGAGAGACCGAGACCTTCGCCTGCGCGAGAAGCTTCTTGGTGAACTCCAGCGAGCCCAGTTTGCGATACGCTTCCGGGATCTTCGCCCAGACGTACATCGACGCCTTCGGGTTCTCCACCCTCCATCCGGCTTCGTGCAGGCCCTTCACCAGCACATCGCGCCGCTTCTGGTACTTCATCGCGATGTCTGCCACGCATTCCTGCGGGCCCTCGAGCGCGGCGATCGACGCGACCTGGATCGGCGTGAACGTGCCGTAATCGTGATAGCCCTTGATGCGCGACAGCGCGTACACGAGGTCCTTGTTGCCGACCATGAAGCCGATGCGCCAGCCCGCCATGTTGTAGCTCTTGGACATGCTGAAGAACTCGACGGCGACTTCGCGCGCGCCCGGCACCTGCATGATCGAGGGCGCCTTCCAGCCGTCGAAGCAGATGTCGGCATAAGCGAGATCGTGCACGACGTAGATGCCGTACTCGCGCGCCAGCGCGACGATTTTCTCGAAGAACGGCAGCTCGACGCATTGTGCCGTGGGGTTGGCCGGAAAATTGATGATGAGCATCTTCGGCTTCGGAAAGCTCATCTTGATCGTATGCTCGAGCTCGGCGAAGAAGTCGACGTCGGGCGTGAGCTGCACCTGGCGGATGTCCGCGCCCGCGATCACCGGGCCGTAGATATGGATTGGATAGCTCGGGTTCGGCACCAGCACCGTGTCGCCGCGGCCGAGCGTGGCGAGCGCGAGATGCGCGATGCCTTCCTTCGAGCCGATGGTGACGATCGCCTCGGCCTCGGGATCGAACTCGATGTCCCAGCGGCGGCGGTACCACTGGCAGATGGCACGGCGCAAGCGCGGAATGCCGCGCGAGACCGAGTATCCGTGCGTGTCCGGACGCTGCACCGTTTCGACCAGCTTGTCGACAATGTGCCGGGGCGTCGGTCCGTCCGGGTTGCCCATGCCGAAGTCGATGATGTCCTCCCCGCGGCGGCGGGCGGCCATCTTCAATTCGGAGGTGATATTGAAAACGTACGGCGGGAGGCGCTCAATGCGCGCGAACTGCGTCTCGGAGGGAGAAGCCATGCCGGGTCCTTCTGCGCGTAAGCGCCCGGAACCGTCCGAGCGACGTCGCAGCGGGTTGAAGCTATAATCCTAACGAATTTAAGCGGTTGCCGCAATGCACCATCAGCGTCCGGAAGCGCGCTCGAAATGAAGTTCCATTTGAGTACCGCGGAGGGCAACGTCTTTACCGGCCACGGCCTGGATTACGTCCGGCTCGGCATCGTCGAGTACCGCGATAATGTTCTCGTCACGCCGGATCGCATCGCCACCGGTTGGACCGCCGGCGGCTTCGATACTCTGAGCGAGGCCGATTTCGAGGCGCTCGCGGAGCTCAAGCCGGAAGTCGTGCTCCTCGGTACCGGGACACGCTTACGCTTTCCCCACCCGCGCCTGACCCGCGCGCTGACCGACGCCGGTATCGGCGTCGAAGTGATGGACACGCCTGCCGCGTGCCGCACGTTCAATATCCTGGCGGCAGAAGGACGGAAGGTCCTGGCCGCCGTGATTCTCGATCGCCGCTGAATCGCGACGGCAACCCGCGGCCTCAGCGCGCGGACAGTTCATTGACCAGGCCGCGCGTCGGCCGCAGCCGCGACTCGCCTCGCGCGATCCCCACTTCGCTGCGCTCGCTCGCAGGGCGACCGGCGACGCTGCGGGCTCCCGCGGCTACCCGAGGATTTCGCCGATGCGCGTTCGCCGCTGCAACTCCGACTCGAACTCCTGCAGCTCCGGGCCCAGCGCGTCGCGGGCCGAAACCATGCCCACCGGCTTGCCATCCTCGACCACCGGCACATGGCGGAAACCGCTTTCGTACATCATCAGCAGCGCGTGGCCGAAGGGCTTTTCCGGACTGATCGTCTGCGGTTGCGCCGTCATCACGTCCGAGAGCCGAGTCGTTTTGGGATCGCGACCCTCGGCGAGCACGCGAAACACCGCGTCGCGCTCGGTGAAGATGCCGGCGAGACGGCCGTTGTCCTTGACGACCATTACGGCGCCGACGCTTTTTTTCTTCATCAGGCGTGCCGCATCGGTGACCGTAATTTCAGCCGTCGCGGTCAGTATTTTCTGCTTGGCGATAACGTTGCGAATGGGGCGTTGGGGCATGGCGGACCTCACACGGAACTTCTGATGGGTCGCCGCGGCGGAACGCGCCGGACCGGCGCCGTGCTCGTTCCGCCGCGATACATGTAGCATACGTCTGCGGCTATGCTTCGGCAACGGCTTTCGAGTGGAATTCGGCCAGCACCAGGAGACACCATGTTTCGGGTCTACGGTATGTCGGCTTCGGGCAATTGTCACAAGGTGCGTATGACGCTCGAAGCATTAGCGCTACCTTATGCCTGGAACGAGATCGACCCGGGTCGCGGCGAGACGCGCACGCCCGGGTTCCTCGCGATGAATCCTAACGGCAAGGTGCCGGTGCTCGAAATCGAGCCCGGGACCTATCTGCCCGAGTCGAATGCGATCCTGTGGTATCTGGCCGAGGGCACGCCGCTTCTGCCTTCCAGCGCGCTGCCGCGCGCGCAGGTGCTGCAGTGGCTTTTCTTCGAACAGTACAGCCACGAGCCCTACATCGCCGTCGCGCGTTTCCTGCGCAAATTCCATCCCGATCCGGAATCGCAGCACGCGCTCGCGGAAAGCAAGATGAAGGGCGGTTACCGGGCGCTCGAAGTGATGGAAGGCCGGCTGGCGCAAGATCCCTATTTCGTCGGTGCCCGCTACAGCATCGCCGATATCGCCCTTTACGCGTACACCCACGTCGCTGGCGACGGCGGGTTCGATCTCGGACCTTTCCCCGCAGTACGTGCGTGGCTCGATCGTGTCCGCGCGCAACCCCGCTATGCCGCGATGCCTGGTTGAAGTGGCTTAAGTAGGGTCAGAGACGACTTTCGAGCAGGTCCGGAGTAACTCTGAACGTTCCAAGAAAATCGTCTCTGACCTACTTAAGCCCTACTTAAGCCGAACCAGACGCGGATTTCCTGCGAATTCATTCGCACAGTGTCAGCACTGGATCATCTGCCGGCAGTATTCCGTGAGCTCGCGCACGACCGTCGTGACCCCGACGGGGAGCCGCGCCTTGCCCGCGCCGTAGTCCAGCGCAAGCTTGAAGTCGTACTTGCGGAAGAACGCGTCGAATTGCTCCGCGCCGACGGTGCCCAACGCGGTGAGCTCGTCGCGCTCGGCATCGTAGTCGAGCAGAATCGCCGCCAGAGGCTGCGGCGCGGGACCGCTGATGACGCGCGCTCCCGCGGCAGGATCGTAGACGCTGTGATCGGCGCAGCAATGGATCACATTGCCGTCCGAGGTCGGAGAGCGACTGGGCTGGAAGCGGATGAAGCTCACTTCGCGCGTCGGATAGGCGAGCTTGTGCGCACAGATCGCGGAGAAGGCGACCACCGAATGCCGGGCGCCGACCCCCCCGTTCCAGGCATAGGTCGCGCCATCTGCGCGCAGCAGCGATGCCGCGGCGGCGACGGGCCGTCCCAAGTCGAGCAGGAAACATGGCGTCGCCGCGAAAGGGTAGCTGAACACGTAGTTGGTGCGCGACGCGAGCTGCCGGGCCTTGAGCGAATCGCCGTGGATATCGACCAGGCGCGCACGGCTGTATAAACGCGGCGTCGCCGCGGCCCATGCGCGAGTCGACGCGCAGAGCCCGGCGACCGTGGCAGCGGCGGCGCACCCGGTGACGAATCGTCGACGTTCCATCGCGCTTTCCGCAGGTGCTTTAGAGCTGCGCCAACGCGCGGATGTGCGCGACCGCGCTGCGCCCGAGCGCGGGAAGCGCGTAGCCGCCTTCCAGCGAGGAGACGATCCGTCCCTGCGCATGGCGCTCCGCGACCGCGACGAGCTCTTGCGTGATCCACGCATAATCGGCTTCGAGCAGCTGCAAATTGGCGAGCGGATCGTCGCGGTGGGCGTCGAAACCCGCCGAGATGAACAGGATCTCCGGCCGATGCTCCTCGAGCGCCGGCAGGCAGACGTCGGTCATCGCGGCACGGAACGCCTTGCCATCGCTGCCGGCGCGAAGCGGCACGTTGTGCATGTTAGGACCTGCGGGGTCGACGCCCGAATATGGATACAGCGGATACTCGAAGGTGCCGACCATGACGACTCGCGGCTCGGCAGCGAAGATCTGCTCGGTGCCGTTGCCGTGATGCACGTCGAAGTCGATCACGGCAGCGCGCTTGAGGCCCTGCGCCAAGGCGTGCGCAACGCCGACCGCGATGCTGTTGAACAGACAGAATCCCATCGCGCGCCGGCGCTCGGCATGATGACCGGGAGGGCGCACGGCGCAAAACGCGGCGCGGGCTTCGCCCTTCAGCACGAGCTCGGTACCGAGCACGACTGCGCCCGCCGCGTGCCGCGCGGCGGTGAGCGAATGCGGATTCATCGCCGTGTCGGGATCGAGATAGCAGATCCCCGACTCCGGGCTCGCCGCCTCGATGGTGGCGATGTAGTCTTCATCGTGAACGCGTGCAATTTGTTCGCGCGTCGCGGCAGGCGCTTCGAAATGCGCGACATGCGCATCGAGCCCGCTCGCGATCAGACGGTCGGAGACGGCGTCGAGCCGGTCGGGGCACTCGGGATGATACGGGCCCATATTGTGCAACCGGCACGACGAGTGCGCGATGAAGGCGGTGGTCAATGCCGTGATCTTTGGCGTTTGAACGAGGCGAAAGCAGACGATCGCCGCTTCGGGTGGGCGGTTGAACGGAGTGTAGCGCGCCGCCAGCGGTCGTGACTAGACGTCCTCCCCGCTCTATAGTGGCGCTTTTCGACCGCACCATGGAAGCCGACTTCACGGGAACCCTCTGCCGATGACCGTGCGCCCCGCCGCCCAGGGCTACACGATTCCGGTGCCTGCGCGCCTGGCGACCGTGCTGGAGCAGCTCGGCCGCATCGTTGTCGGCAAAGACACCCCGCTGAAGCTCGCGCTCGCCTGCCTGCTCGCGCGCGGGCATCTCCTCATCGAGGACATTCCCGGCGTCGGCAAGTCGACGCTGGCGCAGGCGCTCGCCAGCACGCTCGGCCTGCACTACGCACGCATCCAGTTCACGAGCGACCTTCTGCCTGCCGACGTGCTGGGCGTCTCGATCTTCGATCCGGCCGCGCACGGCTTCCGCTTTCATTCCGGTCCGATTTTCCACTCGGTAGTGCTCGCCGACGAAATCAACCGCGCGCCGCCGAAGACGCAGAGCGCGCTGCTCGAAGCGATGGAAGAGCGGCAGGTTTCCGCCGACGGCGAGACGCGGCCGCTGCCGGATCCGTTCTTCGTCATCGCGACCCAAAATCCGTCCGAGCAGATCGGAGCGTACCCGCTGCCGGAGTCTCAGCTCGACCGCTTCCTGATGGCGATCGAGCTGGGATATCCCGACCCCGCCGCCGAGCGCGAGCTTTTGATCTCCGGCGACCGGCGCGCACGAATTTCGACGCTTTCCCCTTGCGCCGACCCGGCGACCCTTTTGGCCTGGCAGCGCGAAGCAGCGGCAGTGCACGTCGCGCCCGCCTTGCTCGATTACGTGCAAGCGTTGCTCGCTGCGTCGCGCGGAACGGGCGATAGCGGCACCCACCTGTCCGGCATCCAGCGCGGTCTCTCGCCGCGGGCGGGCCTGCTGCTTGTCGCGGCGGCGCGGGCTTGGGCGCTCGTCGCCGGGCGGCCGATGGTGTTGCCCGAAGATGTGCAAGCGGTGTTTCCCGCGGTCGCCGGTCATCGTCTCGCCGGAAGCAAGCGCGCCGGGGGTCCGCAGGCGGAGGCGCTGTTGCGCGCGGTAGCGCTGCCGTGATGTCTGCGGCGCGATGCCCGGGCTGATCGCGAAGCGCGATGCCCGGGGATTACTCAATGTCGCCTCGGCAGTCCCGGGCATCGCGCTTCGCGCTCAGCCCAGGCTACGACCCGATGTGGTCCGACCCGATACGGTCCTAATGTCCAGCGCAGTGAATTCGTCGTCCTGGAGCTCGCGCTGGCGACAACGCCTTTGGCGCATGGCTCCCGCCGATCCCGGCGTGGTCGTACTGCGCCATCGCCGCATCTACATCCTGCCGACGCGTCGCGGCTTGGCGCTGATCGCAACGTTGGCGATCATGCTGCTGACGTCGATGAACTACTCGCTGTCCCTCGGCCACGCGCTCACGTTTCTCGTCGCCGGCCTCGTCGCATCGGCGCTGCTGCAGACGTATCGGAACCTCGCCGGCATTGCGGCCTCGCCGCTCGCAGCGGGCGAAGCCTTCGCCGGAGGCGAGGTCGCGTTCACCCTGTCGCTGGCCAATACAGGCGCTGCCCGCCAGGCCATCGTCGTCACACCACGCTTGGGAGAATCGGTAAGCGTCGATCTGCCAGCGGCGGCGACGCGGCAGGTGCAGCTCGCGGTGCTCGCGCGGCACCGCGGCCGCCTCCCGCTCGGCCGCGTCACGCTATCGACCGACTTTCCGCTCGGCCTGTGGCGGGGCTGGGCCTACGTGCATTTCCCCGTAACTGGAATCGTCTATCCTGCCCCGGAGGCGCCCGCGCCGCATTTGCCGCCGGGACTGCAAGGCTCCGACTTCCGCCGCAGCGCGCGCGCCGCCGATGCCGAGCTTGCGGGCTTGCGCGAATACAATCCTGGCGATCCTCTCAATCGCATCGCGTGGAAGGCGGTCGCGCGTGGCGCAGGTTGGTATACCAAACAGTTCGAGGGCACCGGCGGCAGCGGCACGCTGGAGTTCCATTGGGCCGAATTGCCTTCGGGACTCGATACCGAGGCGCGGCTCTCGCGTCTCGTCGCTTGGATCCTCGCCGCCGAGCGCGAAGCGCGTGCTTTCGGTCTCACGTTACCCGGCTTCGACCTGCCGGCGGGATCGGGAGCGGGACATCGGCGCGCAGCGCTTTCCACGCTCGCGCTGTTTCCTCCGGAACGAGCGCCGTGATCTTCGCGCGGGCGCCCGCGACGCCGCTTAACCGCTTGCAACTCGCCTGGCTCGCGGCGCTGGTCGTCCTCGCTCAGGTCCCGCTCTGGACTCACCTGCGGCTGTGGATCGTCGTCGCCGGATCAGGGTTGGTCGCCGCGAGGATGGCGTTGCCGGCAGACCGTCCGCCGCCGGCACGGCTGCGGCGCTGGCTGCTGCCCTTGCTCGCGCTTGCAGTGGCTTTAAGCATCCGCTGGGATTTCGGTTACTTCCTGGCGCGCGATCCCTGCGTCGCGTTCCTCTATGTGCTCGTCGGCATCAAGTTCATCGAAGCGAAAAGCCCGCGCGACGGCGGTCTGCTGGTGTGCCTAGCGCTCTTTCTCGCGCTGACGCAATTCTTCTATGGACAGTCCATCGCTGCGGCCGCAATCGCACTGCCCGCGGTGCTGGTCCTGGGCGGCGCGCTCGCCGCGCTACGCGACGCTCCTGCGGCGACGAGCGAATGGAAAGCGCCGCTCGCGGCAACGGCGCGGATGCTGGTGCAAGGAATCCCGCTGGCAGCGCTGCTCTTCGTCGTATTTCCGCGTCTCGCGGGCCCGCTCTGGGGTGCGCCTGCCGACGCCGGCGCGCGCAGCGGGCTGTCGGAGCGCATGGCACCCGGCGCGATCAGCGAACTCTCGCTCTCCGACACCGTGGCTTTCCGCGTCGATTTCAACGGTCCCCCGCCACCGCCGGCGCAGCGCTACTGGCGCGGGCCAGTGCTATCGCGCTTCGACGGCGTCGAGTGGAGCATGCTGCCCTGGGGCGGGCGCGGCGCGTTCGCGCCGCCCGGCCCACGCGCGATCGAATACACGGTGACGCTGGAGCCGCACAACCGGTCGTGGCTGTTCGCTCTCGAGCATCCAAGGAGCCTCCCGGTGCCGGCGGCCGACGATCCCCTCTCGAGCTCAGGTCCGGTCCGGGACATCGCGGTGCTCGGCTACGACCACCAGCTTCTGGCCACGGCGCCGGTGACGCAGGCGATTCGCTACACGCAGCGCTCGACACTGGCAGACAGCTTTGCCGCGCGCGGTGAAACCGGTTGGCGCGACAATCTGCAGCTGCCGCGCCGCAACCCGCGGACGATCGAATTCGCGCGCGAGCTGAAAAGCCGCGCAATCTCCGATCGTGCATACATCGCGGCGGTGCTCGACTGGTTCCGCAAGGAGTCGTTCATCTACACGCTGGCGCCGCCGCTGCTCGAAGGCGATACGGTCGACGCGTTCCTCTTCGACACGCGACGCGGATTCTGCGAACACTACGCCGGCGCGTTCGTCGTGCTGTTGCGCGCCGCCGGCATTCCGGCGCGCGTCGTCACCGGCTACCAGGGCGGAGAGATCAACCCGAACGGGGGCTACATGATCGTGCGTGACTCCGATGCGCACGCGTGGGCCGAAGCGCTCATCGACGGCGCGTGGCAACGCTTCGACCCGACGGCCGCCGTCGCACCGTCGCGCGTGGAACGCGGTCTCGGAGCCGCGCTGCCGCAGGGGGAGCCGGTACCGTATCTCGCGCGCCTGGACATGACCTGGCTCAAGAGCTTGCGCCTGCACTGGGATGCGGTGAACTATCAGTGGCAGCGCGGCGTCGTCGGTTTCAACGTCGAGCGCCAGCAAAATTTGTTGCGCGATTTTGGCCTCGCTGGCGCACGGCCGTGGCAGGTCGTCGCGCTTGTCGCTGCGGTGGCATTCGTCTGGGGTCTGGCGATCCTGGGCTTCGCGCGGGCGCGCCACGCGCGGAGCGACCCTGCAGTGGCGTTGTGGTCGCTCGTTTGCCGCCGGCTCGGGCGCGCCGGCCTGCCGCGGCGACCCGAGGAAGGGCCGCTCGCCTACGCGCAGCGCGCGGCGTCGCGCTGGCCGCAGTGGAGTGCGCTGTTGCAGGGGATCGGCGAGACGTACGCAGCGCTGCGTTACGGCCCGAGCGATGGGACGCGCGCCGAGCTGATTGCAACGCTTCGCGCGGGCATCGCGGCGTTGCCGCGCGTGCGAACGATGCGCTCGTAGAGGCCGTAGCCCGGGCTGAGCGACGCGATGCCCGGGACCCGCGTTGATGCCAAGCGCCGCCCCGGGCATCGCGCTGCGCGCTCAGCCCGGGCTACAACAGCGCGTCGCGCGACAGCCCGCGCACGCGCAGGCGTGCGCGCAGCTTATCCAACGCCTCGGCCTGGATCTGCCGCACGCGCTCGCGCGTCACGCCAAGCTCGCCCGCGAGTTGCTCGAGGGTCGCCACGTCGGTGCCGTTCAGGCCGTAGCGACGCTCGATCACGCGCCGCTGGCGATCGGATAACTCATCGAGCCACTGCCGGATCCAGCCCTCGATCTCGCTGTTGTGCAGCACCAGCTCGGGGCTCAGCGCATCATCGTCGGCGAGCTGGTCGCCGACGGACAACCCCTGCTCGGCGTCGATCGGTGCGTCGAGCGAACTGACGCGCTCGTTGTACGCCAGGACCTTGCGCACCTGCTCTACCGGCTTGCCGAGAAGGTGCGCAACGTCGTCCAGCGTCGGGTCGCGATCCGCACCGAGCATGCCGTGCGTTTCGAGGTGGCGCAACGCACGCAGCACGATGTTGAGCTCCTTGACGACGTGCGCGGGCAGACGGATCGTCCGCGACTGATTCATGATCGCGCGCTCGATCGACTGCCGGATCCACCATGTCGCATACGTGGTAAAGCGAAAGCCGCGTTCGGGATCGAACTTTTCCAGCGCATGGATGAGACCCAGGTTGCCCTCCTCGATCAGGTCGGCGAGCGCCAGACCGCGATTCAGGTAATGCTTGGCGATGCTGACGACCAGGCGCAGGTTGTGCTCGATCATCTTCTGCCGCGACTCGAAGTCGCCGGCGCGCGTCGCCCGCGCGCTTTCGAGCTCCTCCGCGGCCGAGAGCAGCGGGCTCTGCCCGATCTCGTTCAGGTAGATCTGGGTGATGTCGTTGAGGAAGTCGGCGCCGACGCCTTCGACCGGCACGTCGAGCGGCAGCTCGCGCGTGCGGGTGTCCGGCTCGCGCAGGTTCGCCGGCTCGCCGTCGTCGTCGGCGCGTACGGGATGCACCATTACGCGGGTGGAAGGAATTTCGCCGGGTCGACCGGCTTGCCGAGGCGGCGGATTTCGAAGTGCAGCTTGACCTGATCGGCGTCGGTATCCCCCATCTCTGCAATCTTCTGGCCCTTGGCGACCTGCTGCCCTTCCTTGACGGCGATCTCGCGGTTGTGCGCGTACGCGGAGAGGAATGTGCTGTTGTGCTTGACGATGATGAGCTTGCCGTAGCCGCGCAAGCCCGTACCCGCGTACACGACCTTGCCCGCGGCGCTCGCCACGACCGGTTGACCAGCCTTGCCCGCGATATCGATGCCCTTCAGGTTTGCCGACTCGGAGAAACCTGCGACGATTTTCCCCGTCGCCGGCCAGATCCAGCCGAGATTGTCGTCATCGATTTCGGGAACGCGGCCCGACTCGGTCCTGGGCGGCAACGCCGGCATCGTGGCGGGAGCGGCAGAAGCGATCGCGCGCGCTTCCGGAGCTATCGCCGCCGACGGGGCCGCCGATTGCTGTTGCAACTGCGCGAAAGCCTGCTCCGAATACGGCACCTTGACCGCTCTCGGCTCGGTCTTGAACGTCGGGGAGTTGGGACGTCCGCTCATGGACGGCGCGACTACGGGCGGACGCACTTCGCCGCCACTGGGCGTCACGGGCGCGGTCGTGGCCAGCGGTGCCGTCGTCACGCCGCCCTGACCGCCGGGCGGGCCGAGCAAGAGCACCTGGCCGACGCGAATCACGTTGACGTTCTCGATGTTGTTCCACGCCGCGAGCTCGCGGTAATCGAGGCCGTGATCGAGCGCGACCTGGTACAGCGTGTCGCCGCGCTTGACGGTGTAGGTCTGCGGTACCGGAGCGGGCTCGCGTCCGGGCAACCCCTCCGCGGGCGGTGCCGGCACTTGCCCCGCGGACGGAAACCCCGTGGACGGAAATGGCGCGCGCTCGATGACCGGAGCCGGTGCCCGCGTCATACATCCGGCAAGCAGCGCGGCAACGGCGAGCGCGACCCAGAACGATGCAAAGCAAGAGCGGGCGCGATAAATCATGCGAGTCCGGAGAGCAGCGGCACAAATCTTACCGCATCGTAAGTCTGCTCGCGGATGCCGCTCGGCGCTTTCTCGATGACGGTAAGCAGTTGCACGCCTTTGAGCTCCTCGTCGTGGCGCGCAAGCGGCAGCACCATGCGACCGCCGACCTTGAGGTAGCGCAGCAACGATGTGGGAACTTGCGTCGCTGCCGCCGTCACCATGATTCCGTCGACCTCGAGATCTTCGCGCAGATCGGCGGAGCCGTCGCCGTGCTTGATGCGCACGCTGTTCGCCTTGAGCGCGCGTAAGTGCCGCCGCGCCAGGGCGACGAGCGAGGCGATGCGCTCGACGGTGTACACCTCTTCGGCGAGCTGCGCCAGAATTGCGGTCTGGTAGCCGCAGCCGGTTCCGATTTCGAGGACGCGGCGCAGCGGCGCGCCGGCGCGCAACAGCTCGGTCATCCGCGCGACGACGTACGGCTGTGAGATCGTTTGTCCCGCACCGATCGGCAAGGGGCTGTCGTCGTAAGCGCGGATCGCCAGTGCATCCTCGACGAAGATATGCCGCGGCACGGCCGCCATCGCGGCCAGCACCACTTCATCCTTGATGCCCTGCTCGCGCAGCCGCTCGACCATCCGCGTACGCGTGCGCGTCGAGGTCATGCCGATGCCGTTGAACTTCTCGCCGATGGACGTCATGACGGCACGGATCGCTCCAGCCATTGCGCGACGCGCGGCATCTCGGCGCGATGGGTTAGATCGATTTGCAGGGGAGTCACCGAGACGTATCCCGCGTCGATCGCGTGAAAGTCGGTCCCCTCGCCCGCGTCGGCCGCCGGCCCCGCGGCGCCGACCCAATAGCAGGTTTCGCCGCGAGGCGTCTCGGTCTTGATCACCGACTCCGCCTTGTGCCGCCGCCCGAGGCGCGTGATGCGATAACCCTTGAGCTCGCTTTGCGCGACATCGGGCACGTTCACGTTGAGCAGCCATTTGCCGAACGGTTGGTCGCGATGGCGCCGCAGCAGCTCGACGACCACGGCCGCGGCGGTTTCGAAGTGGCGGCCGACTTTGTTCGTAAGCGACACGGCCAGCGACGGTATGCCCAGAAGATAGCCTTCGGTGGCGCCGGCGACGGTACCCGAATAAATCGTGTCGTCGCCCATGTTGGCGCCGTGATTGATGCCCGAGATGACCATCTCCGGCAAATCGTCGAGCAACCCCGTGACCGCGAGATGGACGCAGTCGGTCGGCGTCCCGTTGACGAAGAGGAAGCCGTTGGGAGCGCGCCGCACGGTGAGCGGCCGGTCGAGCGTCAGTGAGTTCGACGCGCCGGAACGGTCGCGCTCCGGCGCGACGACGGTGATGTCGGCGTGCGGAGCAAGCTCAGCGGCGAGGCGTTCCAGACCGGGCGCGAAGTAGCCGTCGTCGTTGCTGAGCAGGATGCGCATCACGATGCGTTGAACAGGTCGCGCGGCAGCGGCGAAGCCGCCCGCGATCGATCATTATAGACGGCGCGATGGAGGATGAGGTTACGTCTTGGGCCAGTGCTCCGCGAAAACGGCGGCGACCGTCGAGTGCGCCTCGATGCGCATGAGCGTTGCGTAAAATTCGGGCCGCTGCGCTTCGAGATGCTTGCGCGTGCCGGACCACTTGGAGACGACTGCCGCGTGAATATCGAGCGCGCCGAGCTCCTCGCCGCCGAGATAGGGCCCTGCCGGAAAGAGGTCGGCGAACATCTCCCAGTGCTTGTGCAGCCGCGCGCGCGCACCGCCGCGGATGCATTCCTTGACCGCATCGTCGCTGTCGGCGTCAGCGCACCAGCGCTCGGGAAAGTCGATGACGCTGATCGCGGCATAGCAATTGGCGGCGATGAAAACCATCCCGCGCACTGCCTGCGCCCGCGCGGAAGGGTCGCGCGGCAATAATCCGCTGTCCGGGTAGACGCTGCCGAGATGAATCAGAATCGCCGCGCTTTCGGAAAGCACGCTGCCGTCGGGCAGCAGCAGCGTGGGAATCTGGCCGAGCGGGTTGACTCGCAGCAGCTCGGCAAATGCGTCGTTCGGCTCACACGCCGTCTCGACGACGCGATAGGGTGCGCCCACGATCTCCAGCGCGATCTGCGTCGTCGCCGAACCCGATCCTTTCTTGCCGTACAAGGTATACATCGCCCCTTCCCCGCAATCGACTTACGCGGTCTGTCCGCTCGACGGCATCTCCGCCATGCGACGCTGCATCTCTTCGGGCGATACGTCTTCCTTATGGGTAGCGATGGTCCAGATGTGCCCGAACGGATCGGTGATCGTGCCGCTGCGATCGCCGTAGAACTGATCCTTGAGCGCTTGCTTGACCGTGCCCCCGGCCGCCACCGCCTTGGCGAATTGCGCGTCGACGTCCGGAACGTAGAAGAGCAAGGTGATCGGGGTGCCGCCGAGCGTCTGCGGGATCTTGTGGCCCATCTCGGGCGACTCGTCGGCGAGCATCACGACGCCTTCGCCGATCTTGATTTCGGCGTGACCGATCGTGCCGCCCGGGCCGGGGAAACGCATCAGTTCCGTGGCGCCAAATGCCTTTTTGTAGAACTCCAGGGCGCGCGCCGCACCGCGAATGATGAGATAAGGCGTGACGCCGGCATATCCGCTCGGGATCCTTGGACCATGGGAGACCTCCTCTATGCGATTGCAATGAATGACACCAAGAATTGGCCGGAATGACTTGTCGCCACCGGATGGCCCCAACAGCGCGCCACAGGGTGGCGCGCCGGTTAGATCGATCTTCGCTTACGCGTTGTCAAGCAGTGCAAGCGGCAAAATAACCCATCCTAGCCTGCCGGCATCGTCACGCGATGCTCGCTCCAGTTCCTGGCACGACTCGCCGGCATATCGCCCCTGAGAGCTACGCAACCAATCTGCAAGAATGAGTCTGCCGTGACCGGCCCATCCCTTCGCCGTATCGTCCCCGTGCGGGATAGACCGGGGACGATCCTTTACCGGCCTCGCCTGGGCTCTCCCTGCCGACCCGCGCGGCTATTACCCGCCGTGGTCTCGATAACCGTAACCACCGTATCCGTAGTAACCGCCATATCCGTAAGATCGCGGATAGCCGTAGTTATAGTACCCGTAAGAGCCCGGATAGCTGTGGCGATAATAGTAACCGGAATAGCCGCGATTATCGTAATCGCGATAGCCGTAAGGGACCACCACGCAGCCGCCCAGCAGGGCGGCAAAAAGCGAAAACACCAAGGCACGTTTCATAATCGTCTCCTTTGTCCTCAAGGTTCTCCTTGGACATCGGCAAACGGTGGATAGTGCGCGGCATAGCAGCGCGACGCTGTAGTCCGGAGACCTACACTCCACGCCCAAAGGAAGAAGAAGTCACGGCGCGGTGGATTGCGGTCAACTGCGAGGCACGACCGCGCGTTTTGTTCCAGCGGTCACATCGGGAAAAGCGTCGTGAGCTATCCGCCGTTCGTGGTTGTCTTGTCCGTGCTCGTCGCGATGCCTTGTGCGCTCGCCGCGGAAACCTCGCCGGCCGACAATCCCGCAATCGACATTCATGGCTACCTGCGGATCGCGAACGAGGCGGCGACGCATCGGGAATCGCACCGGCTTTCCGAAGCAGAGTTCATCCGCATGAGCAGAGAGCGCGGGACGATCGTTCTCGATGCGCGCAGCAGGGAGAAGTACGACGAAATGCACGTCAAGGGGGCGATCAATCTCAGCTTTCCAGATATCGCGATCGAAAGCCTCGAGCGAACGCTGCCCGACAAGAGCACACGCATCCTCATCTACTGCAACAACAATTTCCAGAACGCGCCCGGGCCGTTCCCGTCCAAGCTGCCGAGCGCATCGCTCAACATCTCCACCTACATCGCGCTGTACGACTACGGCTACCGAAATGTATACGAGCTCGGGCCGCTGATCGACATCAGCGCCTCTCGACTCGAGCTCGAATCGCGAGCCGTGCGATAGAAGCGGTTCGCTCAATCGTGTAGGATGCCGTCATTCCACGGAAGGTGATGCACGCTTGGGCGATCTCGCACGGATACAGGGCATTTTGTCGCCGGTGGTTACGCCATTCGATTCCGAGCTGACCCCGGACCGCCAGCGCTTCGTCCGGCATTGCCGCTGGCTCGTCGATCGCGGCGTCGGGCTCGCGGTCTTCGGGACCAACTCCGAAGCGAACTCGATGTCGGTCGCGGAGAAGATCGCACTCCTCGACGCGTTGATCGACGCCGGCCTGCCTCCGGCGCGCATGATGCCGGGAACCGGTTGCTGCGCCTTCACCGACTCGGTCGAGCTCACGCGCCACGCGCTGCGCCACCGTTGCGCCGGGGTGTTGATGCTGCCGCCTTTCTACTACAAGGGCGTGCCGGACGACGGCTTATTTCGCAGCTACGCGGAAATCATCGAGCGCGTCGGCGAATCCAACCTGCGCATCTATCTGTATCACATTCCGCCAGTGTCGCAGGTGCCGATCAGCCTGGCGCTGATCGAGAGACTGCTCCGGGCATACCCGGGAACGATCGCCGGCATCAAGGACAGCTCCGGAGACTGGAGCAATACTCAGGCGATGCTCGAGCGGTTTCAGCCACGGGGTTTCGATGTCTTCGCAGGAAGCGAAACGTTCCTGCTCGCGACCTTGCGCGGCGGCGGCGCGGGCTGCATTACCGCGACCGGCAATGTCAACCCGCGGCGGATTGCCGAGTTGGCGCGCCGCTGGCGCGATCCGGATGCGGATACGCAACAGGCGGCGCTCGACGCGGTGCGAACCGTGTTCCAACAGTTCCCGATGATCCCCGCGCTCAAGGCCGCGATCGCGCACCATGCCGCAGATCCGGGATGGGCGACCGTGCGTCCGCCGCTCGTCGAGCTCAACCCGTTGCAGAAGAACGCGCTCGTGCAAGCGCTGCAGTCGGCGGGCTTTTCAATGTCGGGCCTGGTTCACGCCGGCGAAGATCCGCCATCCGTCGATCGAGGTCGCCAAGACCGTCCGATGGTATTAGACTAGCCGACCACGCAGTAAGCTCACCGCGGGATCGAGGACGGGATAATGTTCGCCACATCAGCGCTCCGGACAGCCCATGCAGTTGCAGGTATGGAACTGCCGCAGCGTGGCGCATTATCCGGAACGCTGGATTCGATTGTGTTTCCCTGGTCCGTTCGGGAACGGCGGGATGAGCGGCGCGTGCGCCCGGCGCTGGCCGTGCTGTTCCGCATCGCAGTCGGCCCCAATGCCGATTATTACGCTCGCCGCTTCGTCAAGTACGAACGCACTGGCCGCAGCGCACCGAGCTGGCATTGGCCCGCGTTCGCTTTGCCGACGATATGGGCCTTCTATCGCAAGCTTTGGGGCTTCGGGGTCGCCTGCGCGCTGCTGCCGGTGGCCGGGACGCTCGCCTTCACGGGATTCGATTTCAGCATCGGTGATTCCAGTCTCGCCTGGTGGGCGTGCGCCGCGCTCGGCGTATGGCTGATTCCCGGTATCGTCTCCGCGACTTGCGCCAACGCGTTCTATTACCACCGGGTGAGACGCCTGGTTCGGCGTGCCGAGGAGAACAACCGGTCTGCGGAAACCGCGGCCAGTCGCCTGCTGAAACGACGATCGACCGACATCCTGCTCGCGCTTCTGCTCGGCGTGGGGACCCTGCTTTTTGTCGGCAGCCTCATCGGGCCGCACCTGCAGATCGCCCATCACGCGCATGGCATGCGCGTGAAACTCGAGCAGGTCATGGCCGCGGTCAAGCCGCTGCAGCGTCAGGTCGAGCAAGATTGGGCACTCACGCGTTCGATCCCGCAACGACCCGACTACGGCGCGGTCCGCACGCACCAGGCGTTCGCTCTTGTCGATGGCGTCGACCTGAACCCTCGCAATGGCCGGGTGCGCGTCGACTTCGGGAACGCGGTACCCGAGCTTGAGGGAAGATCGCTTCTGCTCGCGCCGGCCGTCGACGCGTGGCAGAACCTGCGCTGGCTGTGCGTCCCCATCGATATCCCGACTGCCTACGTCCCCACGGCTTGCGGTCGCTAGCTCACATGTTCTTGTGAGAATGTCGACCATCGCCCGGCGGCGCGACGGGCTGGTCGTCATCGCGGCGTTCTGGCTCGCCGGTCAGGCGGCGACCGCGTACGCGCTATACGATCCCGCCAAGGAGTACGTGGAAGCGCCGGCGGTGGCGGCGCTTTATCCGGACCCGCTGCTCGACATTCCGACGCCGGCGTTCAAGCCCGGCAGGACCGACTTCACAAGCCAGGAAGAGCTCGTCGCCTTTGTCGACGGACTGGTCGCGCGCTCCGCCGATCTGCGCGTGCGCATCGTCGGTCGATCGCAGGAGCAGCGCGCCATTCCACTGTTGATCTTCGCCCGTCCGGCGATCGCCGACGGCAGCGAGCTCGCGAAGAACGGCAAGCCCACGGTGCTCATGATCGGCCAGCAGCACGGCAACGAGCCCGCCGGCGGCGAGGCCGCGCTGGCGTTGGCGGCCGGGTTGAGCGGCGGCCCAAGCGCGCAGGTGCTCGATCACGTGAATGTGCTTGTGGTGCCGCGCGCCAATCCGGACGGCGCCTATCATTTCGTCCGCGGCTTGAAGAATGGCGGCGACGTCAATCGCGATCACCTGCTGCTCGGCACGCCCGAGGGCCAGACGCTGGGACGGGTCTTTGTCCAATACCAGCCGGACGTCGTGCTCGACTGCCACGAATTCGGGGTCAAGCTGCGCTGGTTCGAGAAATTCCAATCGCTGCAGAAGTACGACGCGCTGATTCAGTACGCGACGGTTTCGAACCTGCCGCGCGCGATCAGCGACGCCTCGGAGCAGATGTTTCGCCAGCCGCTGCTGCGCGCGTTCGATCAGGCGGGCCTGACGCACTCGTGGTACTACACGACCAGTTACGACATGAGCGATCGCAGGGTATCGATGGGTGGCGTCGTTCCCGACACGGGACGCAACATCGCGGGACTGCGCAATGCGGTGAGCTTCCTGCTCGAGACCCGTGGCGTCGGCATCGGCCGCGCGCATTACAAGCGACGCGTGTACACACACCTGACCGCAATCCACTCGATCCTCGCCTCGACCGCACGTAACGCCGATGCGCTGCTCGCGCTCGTGCGACAGGTCCGGAAGGACGTCGCGAACGCAGCCGGGAAGGGCGAGATCGTCGTCTCGAGCGCGGCCAGCACCACCAGACACACCCTCGATCTCATCGATCCGCAGACGGGAATGGACCGGCAGGTCGAGGTCGATTGGCGCTCTGCGCTCGAGATTCAGACGCGCCTCAAGCGGTCGCGTCCCGGCGGCTATCTGCTCCCCGCCTCCGAGAGTCGGGCTGCGCGCCGCCTGCGCGATCTCGGCGTAACTGTCTTGCAGCTTGCTGAAGACGCGAGTCTCGACGTCGAGCGCTATCGCATCATCCGGACCGACGAGAGCAAGAAGGATGATGTCCGTCGCAACGAGGAGGAAGGATCGATCGGCGTCGTCCAGATCGTCACCGCGACGGAGGTGGTCACCGTCGCGGCGCATCGCAGCGACTTCTACGTGCCGCTCGATCAGCCGCTGGCGAACGTGATCGTCGCCGCGCTCGAACCCGAGACCCAGAGCAGCTTCGCCGCCAATCGGCTGTTGAGCCTGCCGAAGGCCGACGTAAGCCAAGCCGCGTTCTTGCCGCTCTACCGGCTGCCAGAGAAGCTCAAGGCGACGGCTCTCGTCTGGGATGGGAACTGATCGGCGCGAGGCCCATCACTGCGCTGGGCAGGGTGCACCGGCACGAATCCACTGCTCGAAGGCGGTGACCAATGCAGGGCGCGAAACGGGCGGGACGCTACGCTCGCCGCCCGGGTTCCAGCCCCAGCCGACGAGTTTGTCATCCCTGACATGAATGAGCATCGCGTTCAAGTCCCGGCCGCGCGTCACCCGCTTGTCCTTGATCGCTTCGCACAAAGCACGTGGCGACAAGCCGATAAAGACCATCTTCGCTTCCGGAGGTGGTAGCTGCCAATTCGGCGCTCCGGGCGGCGCATGCGCGCCATAGCTCACCGGCAAATTCTCATCGTGATGACACGCCGCACATTCCATGGCGACGGCGCCCTTGCCCCTGGGGCCACGCTGAACAAGGGCGTGTTCGCGTCCTGAGTCGTATTGCAGCGGCGCATCGCCCGGGATGTGGCAATTCTGGCAACGGGGATGTTGCAGCACTGCGCGGATCGGCTCGAAGAGTTGATCGGCATTGCCGCCTTGAGCGAAGCTGCCGACGCTCGCGACGGGCGTGAGCGCTATCGTCGCGAGCATGCAAAACCTGTGAATGGGGAGAAGCATGGCTTGCTCCAGGTGTGACGTCTGCAGTCGTTCCCCAGCACGATCCATGCCCATGCCCTTGCGGCCGGCGTTGCGTAAGTTTCGTTGATGGGCGGACCCGGCCAAGGACGCGACAAGATACTTGTAGGTTTTACAATGGCTACGGCGAAGGCTCGCCTGTGTGCACGCAGGCTGCAGCAGATCGGCAATGTATGCGGACAACGCCGGCTGGACGCGGCGGCGGCGTGGTGCGATGATTTTTCCTCGGTTGCTGATTCGAAAGGCCGTCATGCCTAGCTTCGAGTTACGCGTCAATGGTTCTGCGCAGACAATCACCGTGCGCGACGCAAACGAGCCATTGCTCTACGTTCTGCGCAACAAGCTCCGCCTTACGGGCGTCAAGTTCGGCTGCGGTCTCGCGCAATGCGGTGCCTGCACGGTGCTCATCGATGGCGCACCGGCGCGGTCGTGCACGTTGCCGGTGTCGATGGCCGCGGGGCGCGCAATCACGACGATCGAAGGGCTCGGCTCTCCCGATAAGCCGCATCCGGTGCAGGCTGCTTTCATCGCCGAACAGGCAGCGCAATGCGGTTATTGCACCAATGGCATGGTGATGACTGCCGTTGGCCTGCTCACCGCCAGGCCGAACGCCACGCTCGACGAGGCCAAGGCTGCGCTCGCCGGCAATCTCTGCCGTTGCGGCACGCACCAGCGCATCCTGCGCGCGGTGATGCGCGCGGCGGGAAGGAGCCCGGCATGAGCACGCAACTCTCCCGGCGCGAATTCCTCCAGGCCGGCGGCGCGCTGGTGATCGGCCTGGGTTTTTCCCGCGGCGCCGCGGCGCAGCGCGTCGCGGGCGCCGATGCTGCGCTCGGCAAGACACTCGACGCCGGCGAGCTCGACGGCTTTCTCGCCGTGCACGCCGACAGCACGGTGACGCTCTATTGCGGCAAGGTCGATCTGGGCCAGGGCCTGCGCATCGCCATCCGGCAGATGGCGGCCGAAGAACTCGGTATCAGCGTCGATCGCATCGCCATGATCGAAGGCGACACGGCGTTGACACCGGATCAGGGCCCGACTGGAGGCAGCAGCGGCGTCATGCGCGGCGGCGTGCAAATCCGGCAGGCCGCCGCGACCGCGCGCGAAGCGTTGATTCGGATGGCCGCGACGCAAAGCGGCCGGCAAGCGACCGAGCTCGAGGCGGTGGAAGGCATGATCCGTCCAAAGACGGGAGGATCCGGGATTGCGATTGGCTCGCTGGTCGGTGACAAGCGCTTCGGAATGAAGATCGACTCCAAGGCGCCGTTGAAGGATCCGACAACATATGTGACTGTCGGCAAGCCCTTGCCGCGGCCCGACGTTCCGGCAAAGGTTACGGGCCATCACGTCTTCGTGCACGACTTCGCGGTTGACGGCATGCTGCACGGCCGCGCGATACGTCCGCCTTCGGTCGGTGCGAAATTGCTGGAGGTCGACGCGGCCTCGATCAAGGACATTCCGGGTGCGCGCGTCGTGCGCATCGAGAACTTCCTGGGTGTCGTCGCCGACGACGAATGGGACGCAGTGCAGGCGGCCCGGTTGCTCAAGGCGCGCTGGTCGGAGCCGAACGCTCTGATCGGCCACGAGAGCGTGCGCGAGTGGATGCGTGCCGGCCCGTTCGACGCCGAGGAGTTTCTGGTGCGCAAGGGGGAGGCGCGGCAGCAGCTCGCCGCCGCGGCCAAGCGCCTGACGGCTGAATATTATTGGCCGCTGCAGACGCACGGCTCGATGGGACCGTCGTGCGCAGTCGCCGACGTGCGCGAAGGCAAGGCGACGATCTGGACAGCTTCGCAGGCCACGCACAAGTTCCGCGAGGCCTTCGCCGCGTTCCTCGGTCTGCCGCGGCCCAGCGTACGCCTGATCTATCTCGACGGCGCCGGCTGTTACGGCATGAATGGCCACGATGACGCCGCCGCCGACGCGGCTCTGCTCTCGCGCGCGGTCGGCCGTCCGGTGCGCGTACAGTGGATGCGCGAGGACGAGCACGGCTGGGATCCGAAGGGTCCGCCGCAACTGCTTGCGCTCGAAGGCGCGCTGGATGCGGAAGGGAAAATCGTGGCCTGGCGCACCGACATGTGGCTGCCGCGCGCCACGGCAAATCTGCCCAACGTGCCGTTGCTCGCTCCCGATGCTGCCGGTATCGCCCAACCGCAAGGGCTCTCCGCGGGGCTCATCTCCCAGAACGGCGACCCGCCCTACGCGGTCCCGCACCAGGAAGTGCAGGTGCATTGGCTCAAGGGCTCGCCGCTGCGGCCGTCGAATTTGCGCGCACCGGGCAAGATCGCCAACTCCTTCGCCGTCGAAGGCTTCACCGACGAACTCGCCGCCGCGGCGCGGCGCAATCCGGTCGAGTTCCGCCTGCAAGCGCTGTCCGATCCGCGCGGCATCGAAGTCATCCGGCGTGCGGCGGCGGCGTTTCGCTGGCAGCCGCGTCCCTCGCCCGGGGCGGCACAGGGACAGCGCGCGAGCGGCCAGGGCTTCGCGTACGTGCATTACAAGCACAACGAGACCTACGTCGCAATGGCACTCGAAGCCGACGTTGATCGCTCATCTGGCTCGATCCGCGTGCGGCGCGTCGCCTGCGGCCACGACTGCGGACTCATCATCAATCCCGACGCGCTGCGCGCGCAGATCGAGGGCTGCATCCTGCAGACGCTCTCGCGCGCGCTGTTCGAGGAAGTCACTTTCGATCGCGCGCGCGTCACGAGCATCGATTGGGCGAGCTATCCGATCCTGAGGTTTCCCGACGTGCCGGAGATCGCGATCGACCTGGTGAGCCGGCCGAAGGATCCGCCGCTCGGCGCGGGTGAAGCCGCCGCGTCGGCAGTCGCTGCCGCGCTCGGCAATTCCGTATTCGATGCCACCGGCTTGCGTCTGCGCACCGTGCCGTTCACGCCGGAACGCGTGCGCGCAGCGATGAGCCTGAAGAGCTAGGGAACGCCGTGCGCGCTGCGAACCCGGGCATGGCGGCGCACCGCAACCGCTGCGGCTGCAGCACCGGGGGCGGCGCGGCATCGCTGCTCTTCGTGTTAGCGCTCGTCGCCGCAGATCTGGCGCGCGCGGATGAGCCGCCGGCGTTTCGTCGCGGACTATGGCAGTTCGACCGTACCATCGGTGGACGAGCGCTGCAGACCAAGAACTGCAGTAGCCCAAGCGAGGATATGGAACGCCAGAACGCGATGCTCGAGAAGGGCGGCTGCAAATCCTCGCCGGGCAGACGTTCCGGCGATGTGTACACATTCACTGTGGAGTGCACGGTCACTGCACCCGGCAGCGCTACCGTGAATGTTCGCTCGACCTCAGTCATGACTGTGGAGAGCGACAGCGCGTACAACGTCGATATCACGACGACGGGTGCCGGCACGTCGACGCAGGAGCGGCTCGTCGCTCGCCGCATCGGCGACTGCGCAAAGTAGAGCGTCGCCCCGAAAGTCACCTTGTAGGACCTGGGCCTACAAACGGCCGGGCGCGAAACAAGAGAGCACTCTCACACGCTCCGCGAGTATTTTCTCGCTCTAGTGTTTCGCTTTTGCGCAGCGTAGTCTTATGTGCTGTTGAAAGAAAAAACCCGCGCCGGCGATGACAAGTGAGGATGAGGCAACGGCGGACGGAATCCGCTATGCCGTGCTGCGTCGGCTTGCCCCGGGCATTCGCCATAGTTTGATGGGCGAACTGCAGGCGATTCAGTTCCTGGCCGAGCTCGCGGCGCGCCAGCTTCAGGCATCCGCGGATCCCGCGAAAATACAGGATGGTCTGTCGCACATCATCGCTCAGACCCGGAAAACGGTTGGGAGCTGTCGCTCCATCGTCGAGTGGCTGCGCCCGGACGCCGGCGCGACGACCGCGCTGGGGGAAGGCATCGCGCTATGTCTCAAGCTGGCCGGCGACGACTGGCCGCTGCGCGGCGTCGAGGCGACGACCAAGCTTCAGGCGACTGACGCGCTGGTCGACAAGGCCGCGCTGCGCGAGTTGGTCACGGCCTCGCTTATCGCGCTGACCGACATGCATCCGGGAACGCTCGATATCGACGTGCAAAGCGCGGCCGACGCCGACGATGTCGAGCTCAGGCTTCATGCCCGCGCCGCCGACCGCCGTTCCAGTTTGCCCCCGGCCGAGCACGAGCGAAGGTTCACTTGGGCCGACGTGCAGATGCTCGCGAAGGTGCATGGGGTGTCGTGCTCGTGCCAGGCGCACGGAACAATCCTGCGCTTGCCGCAGATTGCCGCAGCAGTTGCCTGAAGCGACGCGCGGTCAGATGTAGCGCGCGACGTCGCCGCGCCGATCCGCGTTGTAAGGCTCGCGGTAGTCGCGCTCGCCCTGGGCCGGCCAATTCGCGGCGTCGGCGTACCCGTGGCGTGCCGCATCGATGTCGAGTGAACGCACTTCGTTCGTCCAGAACATGCAGACGATCAATGCGACGAGAGCGACCAGATTCAACACCGCGCTCGCCGCGTGCGAATACTCCCATCGCTTGCGCAGCTCGGGCCAGTCGCCCGGCAGAAAGGTCCAGTTGGCCGTCATCCGGTTCACCGGGTAGGTAAAGGTCCAGAACACGACCTGCGTTCCGGCGATGCACAGGAACGCGACCCAAGCGAGCGCGAACGCAGTCGGCCAGTCGCGCACCATGAACAGCAACACCAGCGTAGACAGCAAGGCCGCGGCGACCACGATCCCGGCGAGCGCCCATCCTCGGTAAAGGCGCTGCGCCGTCAGATATTCCTTACCCGAAAGCCTGATCTTGTTGGGCAACTCGAGAAGATGTGCGGCGGCAGGAACCATCGCCAAGGCCGCCAGCAGCAGGCTGACGACCCATACCAGATTCATTGTCATGCCCGTCTCCCTTGTTTTTCCCTTACGCAGCCATCGTCGAGTGACACCGATTCGCAACGCCCGATACTTACCGGCCGTTGCCGGACAGAGACGGTGCTTACGTCCAAAAATGCGCGCAAAAATTACAAACGACACCTATCCGGGGCCACCTGTCGCGTACGGAGCAAGACTCGCGCCGCGACGCATATCCGCCTGGAAAGGCGAAGAACCCAGCGCTCCCGACGGGCAATGGGGCGGCACCATAGCTTATCCGCGCGGTGCCCCGCGCGACGTTCGCGGGCCGCATCACGACGCACGCCATGCCGTGGTCGGACGACGTAAATGCTTCGCGTGCGCTTGCCTAGGTCGTAACGACCGAGGCGGAGTTCTGTGCGCGTTGGCCGTGACGCCGCGGATGGAGCTCGCCGAAGATTCGCAGAAGCTCTACCCAGGCTCGCGCGGCGCCCTACTTGCCGCGGATTTCCCGGGCCGCGCGCTCGAGGATATCTGCGACCCTGCGCTGCTCCTCCGCAGATGCGTCCATGATCGAAGCGAGCGCGGCGCGCAGCACGCGGCGCGCCTCGTTGAGCTCGGCGCTCCAATTCCGATGCCTGCTGTCGCCCTCGTCGGAGCGCGCATCGTCGCCCGCGAAGACGCGCCGCACGTGCTCCATCTTGGCGCCGATCCACGCGAGCTGCGCGAAAATTGCGTCGACGACGGGGCGATTCTCTGCCAGATGCGCGCGTCCTTCGTCGGTAATGCGGTAGAGCTTTTTCGCGCCTTCGGCTGCCACCGATGCGTAGCCGATCTCCTCAAGGTAAGTGAGCGCCGGGTAAATCATCCCGGGGCTCGGACTATAGAAGCCTCCCGAGCGTTCCTCCAGTGCCTTGATGATTTCGTAGCCGTGATACGGCTTGTCTGCGAGCAAAGCCAGAATCACCAATTGCAGATCGTCGGCGCCGAGCTTGCGCCCGGCCCGAAAGCCATGCCAACCAAAGCCGCGCCCCCCGACGACGCCACCGAACAACGCCCCGAAACCATGGCGGCGCGCATGCCGGCCGCCACAGTCGCGGTCATATCCACAGGAATTCCAATGCATGGTTTGAAGACCCATTGAGATCGAAAGACACGTCTAAAGATATGTCGTAAGATATCAGTTGTCAAGTAACGCACTGCGATGGCGCTATGCCTGGGGCGCGCTGGAGACATCGACCCAGGAGCCGCTTGCCTGTGATGCCATGCAGGCCTCGGTGAACGCCATCGTATGCGCGCCTTCCTCGATCCTCGGATATGGGAAGGCAGCCGGCGCCTCGCCGAGCGCGCGCGCCATGCGTTCCTGCGCGACCTCGGCGTAGATATTGGCGAACGCTTCGCGCAAGCCCTCGGGATGGCCGCGCGGCGTGCGACCCGCCGCGATGATCTCGGGCGAGAGAAACGTGTCGCCGCGGCCGACAACGCGCACCGGCTCGCCCTGGATCTGCAGCCGGAGGTAGCTTGCGCTTCGATGCGACCAGTCGACCATGCCCTTCTCGCCATACACGCGCAGACGGATGTCGTTCTCGCCGCCCGCCGCGGCTTGCGTTACGGTAAACGTGCCGCGCGCCCCGCCTTCCAGCTCGAACAGCGCCGAGACATAGTCGATCACTTCGCGGCCGGGCAGCACGGCGCGCGCATCGGCGCACAACCGCGTCACGTTGCGGCCGGTCGCGAAACATGCCAGGTGCTGCGCATGGCAGCCGATCGCGCTCATCACCAGCGCGAGCCCGCTGCGCCGCGGATCGAGCAGCCAGCGAAGGCGGTTGTTCTGCGGAGTGTCTTCGATCTTCGTCGCCAGCCCGCTCTGGATGTATTCGACCTGCACCAGCCGCAACTCGCCCAACACGCCGTCGCGCACGAGCTCGCGCACGTAACGCGTCATCGGATACGCCGAATAGCCGTGCGCGATCGCGAAAAGCCGCTCCGCTTTGCGCGTGCGGGCGACGAGATCGCAGGCCTGCGTGAAGTCGTGCGTGACCGGCTTGTCGCATACGACGTCGAGCCCGGCGTCGAGCGCGGCGACGGCATACGGATAGTGCGTGTCATTGGGCGTCATGATCGCGACTGCATCGATGCCGTCCTGGCGCGCTTTCTCCTTGTCGAGCAGCTCGCGCACTTCGCCGTAGCTCCGCGCGCGGTCGAATCCCAGCTCGGCGCCGGCATCGCGCGAGCGCGTCGGATCGCTAGAGAACACGCCCGCGACGACGCGCCAATAGCCGTCGAGCTCGGCCGCAGTCTGGTGCATGCGTCCGATCCACGAAGCCGGGCCGCCGCCGATCAGCGCCAGCCGCAACGGGCGACCGAAGCGTTCACGCAATCCTTTCATTGTTTCCTCCCCATTCGGCGACCCGTACAAATTCAGGCCAGGTACTGGTGCACGAAGGCAATGGCCATGCTGCCCTCGCCCACGCCCGCGGCGACGCGCTTGATCGACCCGTGGCGCACGTCGCCCGCGGCAAAAACGCCGGGCACGCTTGTCTCGAGCAGATACGGGTCGCGCGCTAGCGCCCAGTGCCCGTTATTCTGCGCGACGAGATCGGTGACGTCGCGACCAGTGCAGACGTAGCCGCGCGCGTCGCGAATGACGGCGTCCGGCAGCCACGACGTTTCAGCGTCGGCGCCGATGAAAACGAATACCGCCGCGGCGGGCTCGGTGCGAATCTCGCCGGTCCGCCGATTTTCGACGACGATCCGCTCGGCGTGATCGCTGCCCTCGACGCGCATGACGCGATGCTCGGTGCGCACCCGGATATTGTCCTTCGACGCGAGCTGGTCGATGAGATAGCGCGACATCGATGCTGCGAGCGAGGCCCCTCGCACCAGCAGCGTCACCGAGCGTGCATAATTGGCGAAGAACATAGCCGCCTGGCCCGCCGAATTCCCCCCGCCGACCAGAAATATGTCCTGGCCGCGCACGTTGGGCGCCTCGGTACGCGCCGCGCCGTAGTAGACTCCGCGCCCGAGAAAGGTGTCGCAACCCGGCGCCTCGAGCTGACGCCAGGTTACGCCGGTAGCGAGAATGACGCTGTGCGCGCCGACGCGTTCGTCGCCGTCGAGCCGCAGGGCGCGCTCGCGCGCCGCAGGATCGGCTTCGATGCCGATCACCTGCCGCGCGACGAGAATCTCGGCGCCGAAGCGCTTCGCCTGCTGCAACGCGCGCGAGCCGAGCTCGTCGCCAGAGACGCCCGTCGGGAAGCCGAGATAATTCTCGATGCGCGACGACGTGCCGGCCTGCCCGCCCGGCGCCTCGCGCTCGATCAGGACCGTGCACAGGCCTTCGGACGCGCCGTATACGGCCGCGGCGAGTCCGGCCGGACCCGCACCGATGATCGCGAGGTCGTAGATCGCGGTCCTCGGCTTGGTCTGCAGACCGAGCTTCTCCGCCAACTCGCGCAAGCTCGGAGTGACCAGCCGCGTGCCATCCGAAAGGACGACAACCGGAAATGCGTCGCCGGGACGCGGTGGCGGCACGGGCTCGGCGTTTCGATCGGGCCGGGTCGGATCCAGCCACTTGAACGCGATGTGGTTGCGCGCCAGGAAATCGCGCACGTGATGGCATGCGAGGTCGAAGCGATGGCCGATGATCGTCGCCGTGGCGGCCGGCGGTTCACTCGTGATTTCCTGCAGGCGGCCGACGCGCGTGGCCATCGTCTTCAAAAGCTCGCTGTTGAGATAGGGACAGCCGGCGATAAGCTCGCGGAAGTCGGCCGCTTCGAACGCGCAGACTCGGACCGGCTCCAGCGCGCGCAGACTCGCGACGGCGGGCGATCCGAGCAGCAGCGGCAGCTCGCCGAAGTACTCGCCGCGCTCATAAGTGGCGAGCAGGCGATCGACACCGTGTATCGCCTTGCGCACCTCGATGCGCCCCTCGAGCAGCACGAAGAACGACGGCAGCTCGCCTTCGTGAATCAGCCAATCACCTGCGCGCAAGCGGATGTCGGCCCCGCGCGCGGCCAGAGTCTCGAGCTCGGACGCAGGCAACGACGCCAACAGCGGGACGCCGCGAAGAAGGTCGACGGTAATCATCTAGCAAACGTGCGCAGCATGAGCGCGAGGAGCGTAGCACACGGTCGCGTATCGCCGCGACCGCAGAAGCGTACGCGGCTCGTTTTCCCTCCCGATTCGCCGGCATCGGCTGCCTTCAGCCGCTGTTGCGCAACCCTGCGGCCAAGCCGTTTATCGTGAGATGAATCCCGCGTCGCGTGCGCACGTCGGTCTGGCCAGCGCGGAAACGGCGCAGTAATTCGACCTGCAGGTGGTTGAGCGGATCGAGGTAGGGAAAGCGATTGCGGATGCTGCGGGCGAGCGTCGGATTGTCGTCGAGCAGCGTCATGCTGCGCGAGACCGCGAGGACCCAGCGCACGGTCCGATCGTGCTCGGCGGCGAGCCGCGGATAGATCGCTTCGCGCACTCCGGCGTCGGGGACCAGTTCGGCGTACCTTGAGGCGATCGCAAGATCAGTCTTGGCGAGCACCATGCTCATGTTGGAGAGCATGCTGCGGAAGAACGGCCAGCGCGCGTGCATGTCGCGCAAGCGCCCGAGCCGCGCGTCGCGCTTTCCAGGCTCCTGCGCCAGCCACTCGTCCACCGCCGTGCCAAATCCGTACCAGCCCGGCAGCATGAGGCGACACTGGCTCCAGCTGAATACCCACGGGATCGCCCGCAGGTCTTCGATCTTCTGCGATGCCTTGCGCGAGGCAGGGCGGCTGCCGATGTTGAGCTCGGCGATTTCCGCGATCGGCGTCGAGGCACGAAAATACGGCAGGAACTCCGGCGTTTCGTAGACGAGCGCCCGGTACGCCGTGAGCGCCAGCGCGGCAAGCTCGTCCATTGCGGCGTAATAATCCGCCATTGCGCCGTCGCCGCTTGGCGCGGGCAGCAGGCTCGCCTCCATCGTCGCGGCGACCAGCGTTTCCAGATTGCGCCGGCCGAGCTCAGGGTCCGAATACTTGCTGGCGATGATTTCACCCTGCTCGGTGATGCGAATCGCGCCGTTCACGCTCCCCGAGGGCTGTGCCAATATCGCCTCGTAACTGGGTCCGCCGCCGCGGCCGACGCTGCCCCCGCGACCGTGGAAGAGTCTCAGCTTGACATCGAAGTCACGAAACGCGTCGACCAGCCTGAGCTCCGCGCGATAGAGCGCCCAGTTGGCGGTGACGAACCCGCCATCCTTGTTGCTGTCCGAGTACCCCAGCATCACCTCCTGCCAGCGGCCGCGCGACTCGAGCCAGCGTCGATAGCATGGCAGCCGGAACGCGGAGCGCATGATGTCCGCACAGCGCTCGAGATCGGCAATGGTCTCGAACAAGGGAACGATGTTCACCACGAGCCGGCTGGGCGTCAGAAGTCCCACTTCCTTGAGCAGGATCGCGACCTCGAGCAGATCGCTGACCGATTGACACTTGGAGATGACGTAGTTCGGTAGCGCAGTTGGGCCGAAATGGCGATGGACCTCCGCCGCCACGCGCATGATCGCAAGCTCGGAATCGAGCAGCGGCGTGCGTGCGACGTGCGGCGTGTCGAGGAGGCGCGGATTCGCGAGGTCGGCCACCAGCAGCGCAACGCGCTCGGCCTCGGGGAGCGCGGCGTAATCGGCGTGCACGCCGGCGCGCGCCAGCAGCTCGGCCACGACGGCCTCGTGCACGTCCGAGTTCTGGCGCAGGTCGAGCGTGGCAAGATGGAACCCGAACACTTGGACAGCGCGGCGCAGGTGCCGGAGCCTGCCCTCGGCGAGGCGCTGCGAGCCGTGGGACGCGAGCGATACGGCGATCACATCGAGGTCGGCGATAAGCTCCGCAGGAGCAGCGTAGGGCGGCATCTCCGCGTGCGGCGGCCGCGGCGGCTCGTAGCCGGTCAGCGCCTTGGCCGTCGCCGCAAGTCGCGCGTAGACGCCGACCAGCGCCTGCCGATACGGCTCGTCGCCGCGGTGCGGATTGGGATCGTGCGCCGCGGCGGCCAGCGCGGAGAGCTCCGCCGTCGGCGTGACCAGCCGCATGGAGAGCGAGAGCTCGGCGCCAAGCTGGTGCACTTCGCTTAGGTGATGCGCGAGCGCGACGCTCGCCTGCGCGCGGTTCGCGTATTGCAGCGTGTCGGCCACGACAAACGGATTGCCGTCGCGATCGCCGCCGATCCACGAGCCCATGATCAGAAACGCGGGAACGATCGCCTCGCCGCCAAAGTGGCGCGCATGTCGCTCATCAAGATCGGCATAAAGCCGCGGGATCTCGTCGAGAAACGTATACCGGTAGTAGGCGATGCCGTTGTCGATTTCGTCCTTCACCTGCAACTTGGTCAGCCGCAGCATAGCGGTCTGCCACAGGGCGAGCACCTGCCGAAAAAGCCCTGACTGCATTGCGTCCTGCTCGTCGGGCGTAAGCGCGCTGCGATCGCGCCATTGCAACAGGCGGACGATTTCCCGCTCGCAGTCGAGGATGCTCTTGCGCTGGACCTCGGTTGGATGCGCGGTCAGCACGGGACTCACCAACGCATCGGCAAAAAAGGCGTGCAGCGCCGCGCCTTCGATCCCCGCTTCGCGCAGGCGAAGGAAAGCATGCGCGATGCTGCCCGACTGCGGCGGTGATCCGGCGAACGCGTGCGCGCGCCGCCGCCGATTCTGGTGGACGTCTTCGGCGAGATTGGCGAGATGCGAAAAATAGCTGAATGCGCGCACGACATCGAGCGTCTGCGCGATCGGCAAATCGTTGAGCAGCGTGGCCAGCTCGTCCTTGATACCGGCCGTGTCATTCTGGCTGGCGCGGCGCAGGCGGATCGCGGTCTGGCGAATCGACTCGATCCGCGCGAATCCTTCCTCGCCGGTCTGAGCGCGCAGCACGTCGCCGAGAAGGCGGCCGAGCAGGCGCGTGTCTTCCTTGAGCGGCAGGTCCTTGTCGGTGGGGGCGTCCATCGCTCTTCGGCGCGAAGTCCGGTGGAGCCGATTGTAACGAGTTTGCCTCGGTTTGCCTGTGAAGGGCTCGATCGATTATCCTCGCCGCACTGTCGCGGTGCCCATGGCGCATGCGACATCACGCCGCTCAACGAGAATTCATCCTCACCCGACTCGATCCGGGATGAACGAAATCGCGCCCTCTCCCGGCTGGCAAGCGCTAATCGATCACCGGCGCGCGCTCGCCGGCCGCTCGCTCACGGCGCTCTTCGCTGCGAATCCGCAGCGCTTCGCGCAGCTGTCGCTCGCCTGGGACGATTGGCTCGCCGACTGGTCGAAGCAACGCCTGACCGCCGAGACCATGGCCTTGCTCGTCGCCTATGCCCGCGAGCGCAATCTGCCCGCATGGATTGCCGCGATGTTCGCCGGCGAGAAGATCAATCTGTCCGAACAGCGGCCGGTTCTCCACACCGCGTTGCGGCAGCAAGGCGATGCTCCGCTCGCCGTCGACGGCGCCGACGTGATTCCCGCGATCCGCACCGCACAGGCCCGCATGCGCATGCTGGCCACACAGCTGCGCGGCGGCGCGCGGCTCGGCGCAACCGGCCGGCCGATCCGTTATGTCATCAATCTTGGAATCGGCGGCTCGGATCTCGGGCCCCGGCTCGTCTGCGACGTGCTCGCTGGCCCGCGCGCGGTGCGTGGCGATGGTATCGATGTCGCATTCGTGTCGAACATCGATCCCGAGCACCTTTCCCGCGCGTTGGCGGGCGCCGATCCGGCGACGACGCTGTTCGTGGTCGTATCCAAGTCTTTCACGACGCAGGAAACGCTCAAGAACGCGACTTCCGCGCGCGAGTGGCTGGCCGCGCAGCTCGGCGGCGGCCCCGCGCTGGGAGCGCACTTCATCGCCGTCACGGCGAATGCTGCCGCCGCGCGCGCCTTCGGCGTCGCCGGCGCTGACGTGTTACCGATATGGGACTGGGTCGGCGGCCGTTTCTCGCTCTGGTCCGCGGCCGGGCTGGCGATCGCAATTCGCTGCGGATGGGAGAGCTTCGCCGAGCTTTCCGCCGGCGCCGCGGCGATGGATGCGCACTTCCGCGATACACCGCTGCCGCACAACCTGCCTGCGCTGCTAGCGCTGGTCGATTTCTGGAACGCCCAGGCGTCCGGCATGAGCCAGCGCGTCGTCGTTCCCTACGCCCATGCGCTCTCGCGGCTGCCGGCGTATCTCCAGCAGCTCGTGCTCGAAAGCAACGGCAAATCGGTCATGCGCGACGGCGCGCCGTCCAGTCGCCCGACGGCGCCCGCGCTCTGGGGCGAGCCGGGCACCGACAGCCAGCACGCGTTCTTCCAATGGCTGCATCAGGGAACGCAAGCCGTCCCGGTCGAGTTCATCGTGCCCGTGCGCGCGACGCATCCGCTATCGGATCAGCAGGCGTTGCTCGTCGCCAACGCACTCGCGCAGGCGCAGGCTTTGATGACCGGCAGGCCGCTCGCCGCGGTGCGGGCCGAGCTTGCCGCCAAAGGCATGGCGCCGGATGCGATCGACAGAGACGCGCCGCACCGCGTCTGCCCGGGCGACCGCCCATCGACGACGCTGCTGCTACCGGAGTTGAACGCGCGCCGGCTCGGCCAGCTGCTTGCGCTTTACGAGCACCGCACCTTCGTCGAAGGCGCGCTCTACGGGATCAATTCGTTCGACCAATGGGGCGTGGAGCTAGGCAAGGCGCTGGCGGGGCCACTGGTCGCTGCAGTGCGCGACGGCGTCGGCTCCGCCGACGCCGACGCGTCGACGCGCGGCCTGGTCGCGCACGTGCGAACGCTGTCGCGCCGCGTGTGACGCAACGTAAGTGAGCTTCGATCCGCCGTCCGCGGCGAGCTTAATAGCCTGCGCCAGCTCCCATACCGCCGACGCATACAATCGACTGCGGTTGTAGCGCGTGAGCACGTACCAGTTGTTGAACACGAGCCAATAGGTCGGGCCCGTCTCTTCTTCCAGCATCAGCAGCCCGACGGGATCGGAGCTGAGATCGCCGGGAAAAGCGAACCCGATGATCCCATCGTGCACCCATTCGGCGAGCGAGCGCCGTTCCGCAATACCGCCGTCGAGCTTGCCGGCAATGGTGCGCGCATCAACGGCGTCGATCCGTGCGGGTGTCATTACGGGTTGTCCCGCTTGCCAACCGTGTCGAGCGAGAAAGTGCGCGACGCTGCCGATCGCGTCCACGATGCCGGCGGCGAGATCGACACGGCCGTCCGCGTCGTAATCGAGCGCGTAGGCACGAATGCTCCCGGGCATGAACTGCGGCAGGCCTATCGCCCCCGCGTACGATCCCTTGGGAGCGAGCGGTGAGATGCCTTGTTCTTTCGCAAGGAGCAGGAATTGCTTCAGCTCGCCGCGGAAGAATTCCGCGCGGCGCGGATAGTCGAAAGCGAGCGTCGTCAACGCATCGAACACCCTATAGCTGCCCGTATTGCGGCCGTAATACGTTTCGACGCCGATGATCGCGACGATCACTTCCGGCGGAACGCCGAACTCGTCCCGGGCGCGGTTCAGCGCGTCGCTGTGCTCGTGCCAGAATGCGACGCCGGCGTCGACGCGTGCGGAGTCGAGGAATCTCGGCGCGAATTCGTACCACTTGGGCGGGGACAGCACCGGCCGCGACATCGCCGCGACCACTTTCGGTTGATGACGCGCTTGGGCGAACAGCCTGCGCAGCGTGCGCGCATCGAAACCTTGGTCGGCGACCAGCTCGGCGATGAACGCGCGCACCTCGGGTCGCTGCGCGTAATTGGCAGGCGCATCCGCCGGCCGCGGCGCGGCCAGCGCGACCGCGGCGAGAGAGAGGAAAAACATACCCGCGGCAAGTCGTGCGAACGGTGGATGTCCGCATGTGTTGCGCTTCAGCATCGTCGTCGATCCTCGGAACCTGTCGGGCTTACTGTCGCGTGAGAGCAAGCCCGACAGGCTCCAAGGCCGCGACGGATGGTATCATCGGCCCGCTTGCCCTCGGGCTCGCCGCCCATGTTGTTTCAGAGCCTCTAACACAGTAAAGCGCGTGTGCGTTGCTGGCCACAAACCGCCGCTGGCGCGGCGCAGGGCGCAGCGAATAGTGGAGCCTATTCGCAAGCCCGGCAACAAAGCCAGCGGCGGTTTTGGCCGCAACCCGAAGGGCTGGCCGCGATTTGGGCCCACCGGCTTTGGCGCAAGCCACTTGCTTGGGGCCTACCAAGCGGCGTGGCTTGCTTCGCGCGCTTGAGCCCAAATCGTGCCAGCGCATCACGCGCTTCACTGCGTTAGAGGCTCTACGCATGCTCTATCCGCTGTTCCGTCCACTGCTATTCGCGCTCGACCCGGAGATCGCGCACGAGCTCACGCTCGCGGGCCTCGACGCAGCCGCCTCGCTGGGAGTCGCGCAGCTCGCCGCGCCGCGCGCGCCGGCGTCGCCGGTAGAGGCGATGGGCATAACGTTTCCCAACCGGATCGGTCTCGCGGCAGGGCTCGACAAGAACGCCGCGCACATCGACGGCCTCGCTACGCTCGGCTTCGGATTCATCGAATGCGGTACGGTGACGCCGCGGCCTCAACCGGGCAATCCCGGCCCGCGGCTGTTCCGGCTGCCCAAGGCTCAAGCGTTGATCAACCGCCTGGGCTTCAACAACGACGGCCTCGATCGCTTTGTCGCCAACGTCGCGCGAGCCCGCTTCGGACCCAAGAGCGGCGGCGTACTCGGGCTCAACATTGGCAGGAATTTCGACACGCCTAACGAACGCGCCGTCGACGATTATCTCACCTGCCTGCGCGCGGTATATGCCCAGGCGAGCTACGTGACGGTCAACATCTCCTCGCCCAACACCGAGGGTTTGCGCGAGCTGCAGGCCGACACCGCGCTCGACGCGCTGCTCGCTTCCCTCAAGGCCGAACAGGCGAAGCTCGCCGATCGCCACGGCAAGTACACGCCGTTGACGGTAAAGATCGCGCCGGACCTTGGTCCCGCCGACATCCGGCGAATCGCCACTGCGTTGCGCGCGCATCGCATCGACGGCGTCATCGCGACCAACACGACGGTCGACCGCAGCGCAGTCGCAGGGCTCTTGCACGGAGGCGAAGCCGGAGGCGTTTCGGGCCGTCCGCTCAAGGACAAGGCGACCGCGGTCATCCGCACGCTCGCCGCGGAACTCGCTGGGGCCGTACCGATCATCGGCGTCGGCGGGATCATGTCGGCGGCGGATGCACGGGAGAAGATCGCGGCCGGTGCGACGCTGGTGCAGATCTACACCGGCTTGATCTACAAGGGACCAGAGCTGATCGGAGAGATCGCCACTGCGCTGGCCGCGTAGCCCGGGCTGAGCGCGCAGCGCGATGCCCGGGAACATTCAGCGCGCACCCATGACCCGGGCATCCCCCGGATCAAGTCCGGGGTCAGCCCGGGCTACGCAGGTTGCTCGCCGAATCTCTCTTCGAGCGACGCCATCATGCTGACGAAGGCGCGGTCCACCAGAGGCTCTGCTTCCACGAGGCGGGCGCGATCGTTGCGGAAACGATCGGCGAGCTCGTCGGCGGTGAGCGACACGGCCTTCTGGCCCTGCCGGTTGGTGAAAAGATACGTGCCGCGCAGCGGGCTCACCCACGCCAGCTTGGCGAACGCGAGCTGACCGTCTTCGCCTTCGAACTCGATCCACATCCCGCGCTCGAGCGTTGCCGCGAGGTCGGCGAAATGGTCCTGCACTACCTCGATCATCGGCTCGGGCGGCGGCGGCGGCGCGGGCGCCATCGCCTCGGCGAGCGCGCGCGCCTTCGCCGCCATCTCGACGTCGCCCTTCGCGTGCGCTTCCTCGGCGGCGGCGGCGGCGGCCTCGGCCACGGCGGTCGTCGGCATCGGCATCGACGCCAGGCTCGGCTTCACGGCAGCGGCATGCGCTTCGACGAGGTTTCCCATGAATCGCTCGCGCTCGCCCGCTTCCCAGCCGACGTTCTGCAGGCCGCCGTGCAGGCGCTTGAGCAGATTCGGCAGCATCGCCACGAGCTTCTTGCGCTCCTCGGACGAGCGCTTGGGCTGCACGCTCCATACCAGATCGTCGAGCGTCGCCAGCGCCGAGACCCATGCCTCCGACTCCTCCCCGCCCTGCAGATGCAATTGCACGAGCGTAGTGATCCAGTTATCGCGCAGAAAGCTGCCGAGGAAATTGGGCACCGTATGCGTCTCGAGCCGCTTTTCGATCTCTGAGCGCGAAACGACGCGCGCGATCTCCTGCCGGTCGCGTTGATTGATCTCCTCCGCGCTCGACTGGATCGTCGCTTCGGCGCTCTTTTCCTCCTCGGCGAGAAATGCCTCGAGATCCTTGCGCAGTTCGTCGAAGAGAGAGATATCGTCCGTGAACTCGTCGAGTACCCGGCGGACGAGCTGCTCGACCTTCTTGTACAGCGGGTCCTCCAAGCCCATCGTGGGCGACCAGCCGATCCCGGCGTGCGCGAGCGCATTGACGAACAGCCGCGATGGGTGCGATTTCTTGGAGAAGAATGCTCCGTCGAGCATTGCCGCCTTGAGCACCGGAATCTGCAACCTTCCGACCAGCACCTTCATGCTGTCGGGAAGATCCTTGGTCTCGAAAACAAAATCGAAAAGCATCGCCACCAACTCGATAGTCATCGCTTCGAGTTGGTTGGCCTTCGCACCGATCGGCGATTCCTGCAAGTCGCGCAGGACGTTATGCATCCCCTGTGGAATGCCGGCGAACTGGACGGGAATGCCGCCGACGTCGAAACCGGTTTCGCCCTGCTGCAGGCGCGACAGCGCGTCGCCGAGCTCCTGCGTCACCAGGATGCGCGGGCCGCCGAACTGCCCGATCGCGGGCAGTGGCGCCTCCATGGCTTCGCCGGCGCCGGCGGGCATTGCCCCAGTCATCCCCGCCGGCATGGCCATGCCGGGCATCCCTGGAGGCACCGGCCCCGCGGCCGGCACCTGGATGCCGCCAGACGCAAGTCCCCCCGGCATCGCCGGCGAACGCAGGCGCGTCAGCCCGAAGCCGTGGCTCGCCAGGCGCTGCAGCACCGCCATCATGTCGACCTCGCCTGCGGCACCTCCCGCGGCTTCGGCGGCGGTGGCGCGATCCCTTCCGTCGCCGCCGGACACGCGGTCGCCGTGTGCACCGCCGGCGCGGTGGATCGATGGCCGCAATTCCGGCACGACGTGCAGGTTCTCGAGATGCCGGTTCAGGTCGGCGTAGATCGCGTTGATGTCGCCGAGCGAGCTCTGGTTGAGCTCCTTCAGGATCGCGAACTTGATGCGCTGGTCGCCTTTGATGGAGCGCAGCGCCTCGGTAAATGCCTCGACGATTGTCGTCGGCGCCAGGGGATTGCCCGCGGTCTCCAGCTCGGGACGGCCGAGCAGGTAGCCGACGGCGCGGTTGAGCTCGTGCAACTCGTCGTGACAGAGGTTCTCCACCACGCGGACGATGTTGCCCGAGAGAACGGACTCGTCCATGGCGGTCGTATCGACCAGCGTGAGCTTGCGCGCATCGAGCGCGGAGAAATCGGTCTTGGGCTCTTCGCCCTTCATCCGTCGGTCGACCAGCAGGCGCAGATTGCGTTCGAACTCCGCCATCAGGTTGGCGCGCTCGGACATGAGCACGCCGCGCGCATCGAGGCACAGCGCCTGCTCGTCGCGGACGTCCGATTTTTCCGCACGCAGGATCAAAAGATCAGCGACGCGGTCAAGCATCGAGGTGAACGAAAGCAATAGGCGATGGATCGCGAGATCCCGGCAATCGCCGAGGATCTTCGCCGTCTCCCGCGGCGGCGGGCGGCGCGTGGCGGCTTCGCCGGTAGTGGTCGCGTTCACTTGCACTCCACGAGCTTCCCCCGCTCTGGCGGTCACGCCCTGTCGATCCGGACCGGTTGGCCCTGCCGGACGCGGCGCAAGCGCGAGGCGCCGAGTTAATCTCAGTTGGCAAACCTTGCTGCCAAGTTACTGTATCACGCGCGGTTTCCGGGTGCCAATGCGCCAAATACCCGTTTAGCTACTGGAAAGCTCCTTCCAGGCCTTTTCAAGACGTTTGTACGAGACCGGAATCGGCGTGCGCAGCTCCTGAGCGAACAGTGA
>DASWDF010000186.1:0-29799 GCA_036395475.1 Casimicrobiaceae bacterium | reverse complement strand
ACGATGGCATCCGCATCGAGCGTAAATTCACTGTCGGTGACGGGGGTCACGATGAATTGCCCGCGCGTCGCGCCCGCCTCGAAACTCACGCGCGTGCAATTGAGGACGAGGCCTGCACTGCCCGCGTCGAAGACCTCGGTCAGCATTGCGCCGTTGACCAGCGCCACGCCTTCCTCCATCGCTTCCATGACTTCCTCGCGCTGCGCGGGCATCTGCGACACGCTTTCGAGCACAAGGATCGTGACCTCGTGCCCGGCGCGCCGCGCGCTCCGGGCGACATCGATGGCGGCGCTGCCGCCGCCGATCACGACCACGCGCTTTCCGAGGGCCGGCGCGGCACCCGCGCTTGTGCGCGCCAGGTAGTCAGCGCCGTCCACCACCCAGGGCTGCGTGTAATCGAGCCTTGGCAGGCGCTTCTGGCACCGGGCTCCGAGCGCGAGGTACACGGCGTCGAACCCGCTGCGCAGGCGCTCGAAGTCCTCGGGCGTATCCATCGATTCGCCGCAGCGCACGTCGATCCCCAGAGCCACGATGCGCGCGATCTCGCCATCGAGCACGGATCTCGCGAGGCGATACGACGGAATGCCGTAGCGCATGAGTCCACCGAGCTCCGGACGCGATTCGAACAACGTGACCGCGTAACCGCTTCTTCGCAGATGGAACGCTGCCGATAGCCCCGACGGTCCCCCGCCCACGACCGCGATCCGCTCCTCGCGCGACGCTTCGACGGGTGTAAACATCCAACCCTCCGCGAGCGCCCGATCGCCGACGTAGCGCTCAAGTCGGCAGATCGCCAGCGACGCGTCGAAACCGGCGCGATTGCACGCGGCTTCGCATGGGTGGTGGCAAATGCGCCCGGCCACCGCGGGAAAGGGATTGTGGCGAGTAAGGATCTCCCACGCACCGCGAGAGTCGCGCGCGCGGGCACGGCCGATCCACTCGGCGATGTCGCCGTTCACCGGGCAGGCGGCATGGCACGGTGAGGGGGCGTGGATGTGCTGCGGCAACGCGGCGCGCCACGTGCCGGTCTTGAACACCTCGGTGGTGCCGGTGGTCCAGATGCTCGGAACCGCATCTTTCACATTCATGCCGCCACCTTCTGCAACTGCGCCTCAACCCATCGGTAACCCTCTTCGCAAGCCGCGATGTTCTCATCGTGCAGTTTCGGCGCCTCGTCGATAAGCGCGCGGGTCAGCACCTCGAGTTTCGGCGCCTCGATCGCCCGTGCCAACGCCCCGAGCAGTGCGGAATTGACGATCCGTCCCAGTCCGTGCCGGCGCGCGATCGAGATGCCGTCGACCGGAATCACCCGGTAGCCCGGCAGCTTCTCGGCGAACTCCTCGCGCGTCCTCGACGAGTTGACGACGATCTGCGTGTCAGGGCGGGCTGTCGCGAGCAACCGGTTTTCGAGAAGGCTCGCGTCGAAGCACAGGATCGCGTCGGCCTGCTCGATGTCGCAGCGCACGCGGATCGGTCGGTCGTCGACGCGAATGAAGGAACTCACGGGCGTGCCGCGCCTCGCGCCGCCGTAGCTCGCGAAGGACTGCACCTCGCGCCCCTCGGCGAAGAACGCCATCGCCAGCAGGGTGCCGGCCGTCTGCGCGCCTTGACCGCCTCGGCCCTGGATGATGATCTGCAGCAAGAGCTTGTCTCCTGTGGCGCGCCGCGACCGTCCGGGGGCGTGCGCGGCGGACGCCAGATTTCTATTCTTCTCTGCGCGCGCGGGTCAGACCTTGTTGCAGATCAAGAAGATCGCTATACCGCGCTGCAGCAGCCGCCGGCAGATCCACGAGCCTGCCCCGGCGCGGGCACTTTCCCTACTCGTCCCGCCGCCCTGCGGTCGTCGGGAAGCCGTTCGGCCCTCGCGACCAAGACGCATGCGCTTTGGTCCGCTCAATCCTTCAACAGTCGCCAGTTGCCGTCCTTGACCGTGAGCAACACTCGCCCGCGTTGGTCGAAGCCCGAATGGTCCGCTGGCGTCATGTTGTACACGCCCTGGGTCGCGACCAGTTCCTTCGTCGATTCGAGCGCGTCGCGCAAGCCGGCGCGGAACTCCGGCGTGCCCGGCTTGCCCTTCTTCAGAGCGTCCGGGATGGCGCGCTGCAGTAGCAGCCCGGCATCGTAGACATTGGCGCCGAAGGTAGCCGGCTTGGTGCCGTACATCTTCTCGTACGCAGATACGTACTCCACGGCTACTTTCTTCGACACCACGCTATCGGGGATTTGGTCAAGAACCAACATCAGGCTCGCGGCCATGATTGTGCCGTCCACTTTCTTGCCGCCGATGCGAATGAAATCGGCGGTCGCCGCGCCGTGGGTCTGGTAGATCCTGCCCGTATATCCGGCGTCGACGAGTTGCATCTGCGGCAGCGCCGCGCCGGCCGCGACGCCGGCGACGAGAACCGCGTCCGGCGCCGCCGATTTGAGCTTGAGCACTTGGCCGGTCACGCTGGTGTCCTGCCTACTGTAGCGTTCGTTGGCGACGATCTGAATGCCAACCTTCTGCAGCATTGGCACGATGGTCTTGTACCAGGCCTCGCCGTAGGGATCGTTGTAGCCGATGAAGGCGAGCGTCTTCACCCCGTTCTTTAGCATATGTCCGACGAGCCCGTCGCCGATGATGTCGTCGTTCTGCGTGGTCTTGAATACCCACCGCTTCTTGGCGTCCATCGGGAGCACGACCGCCGTCGTGCCGACCGGCGCCAGCATCGGCGTCTGCGCTTCAGCCATGACCTCGATCACGCCCATCGCGTTGGGCGAGCCGGACGGGCCGATCAGCGCGTCGACCTTGTACTCGGTCAACAGTTTCTTGACGCTGGTGACGCTTTGCGTCGGATCGCTGGCATCATCGAGGGCGATGTACTCGATCGTCGTGTCACCCACCTTGTTCGGCAACAGCGCCACCGAGTTCTTCTGCGACACGCCGACGAATGCGGTCGGGCCCGTCGCCGAACTGACGACGCCGATCCTCACCTGACCGTGCACGGTGAGCGCAACCGTGGCGAGGACCGCTCCTGCCAAACCACTCAGGATCTTCGCGATTTTCATCTTGCTCCTCCTCTCCTTCGATGGGTCGAAATTGCGTCCTTGCCGATCCGCGCAGACCCGGTGATCGCCTGTCCAATGCCGCGGCCCCACCCGCTGACCAGCGCCGCCTTGCCTTCGAGTGCCTTCATGTTCCCGTGCTGCTCAGGCGGGCATCCGCCGCGCGCTGCCCGGCGCCGCCGCCGGCACGACGCCGGCTCGCGTCAAGGCCGCGAGCTCATCGTCGTTCAATCCGGCTTCCCGGAGCAGCGCACCCGTGTGCTCCCCATACTTGGGCGCGAAGGCGAGCTCGCGCGCCATGTCGGGCACGTCGACCGCCGGCGGTTGCATCCGCACGGTCTTGCCGGCGGGAGTGAGGGTTTGCGTGAGCTTCCTTGCGAGGGCCGGCAACGCGCGTACGGCGCGGATGTTGTTGATCGGCGCATGCGCGATCGTCGCCGCCGCGAAGTCAGACGCGAGTGCCGCCGTCGCGTGCTTGCCCGCAATCGCTGCGATCTGTGCCTGGATCGCCTGTCTCTCGCGATGGCGGCCTTCGTTCGTCGCGCGCGCCTTGCTCCCGACACTCGCGAACTTGGGTATCTCGGTGAACCGCCGCCATTGCCCGTCGTTGCCGATGGCGACGAAGATGAACCCGTCCTGCGTGCGGTAGACGTTGGTGGGGATGAACTTGCGGTGCTCGTTACCGCAGCGGGTGATCTCGTGCGGCTCGCAGTCGAAGTCGAGGAGCGGCAGCGTGGTGATCAGCCACGACGCCGCCGCTTGCAGCATCGACACATCGATGCGTACGCCGCGCCCGGTTTCCGTGCGCTCGGCCAGAGCGGACATCACGCCGGCGTAGACCTCGTCGCCCGCCTTCAGGTCGATGATCGGCACGCCGGTCAACATCGGCGGACCGTCCGCGTCGCCCGTCAATTCCATGTAACCGACCATCGCCTGCATGACCGGGTCGTAGCCGGGAGCCTCCGGGTAATCGGGCCCGAGGGCCGAGATGCCGGCCCAGATCAGGCCCGGCTTGGCCCTGGCGAGCGTCGCGTAGTCGATGCCCAACGCCTCGTAGCGGCGCGGCAGCGTGTTGCAGCAGAAAATGTCGACATCGAGCGCGCGGAGAAGCCTTTGTAGCACCGCACGCCCGGCGGGCTCACGCAGGTTCAGCGCGATCGCCTCCTTGCCGACGTTGGGCGCGACGAAGTAGCTCCGACGATCGTCGTCGGCAATGCGCGAACCGATGTAGCGGTTGGGATCGCCCGGCAGCGCTTCGCCCGGCGTATAGGCTTCGATGCGGATCACCCTCCAACCCAACTGCGCGAAACGCAATGTCGCGTAAGGCAGCGACAGCGCCTGCTCGAGTGACAGGACGGTGCGCCGCTTCATTCGGCCGCTTTCTCCGCGCGGGCGGCGACGAGCGCCCGGTACACGTTCTCCGGCGTGAACGGCAGCTCGTAGATGCGCACGCCCGTCGCGTTGCAGATCGCATTGGCGGTCGCTGCCGCCACACAGATCGCCGGCGCCTCGCCGACGCCCTTCGCGCCCTGCGGCCCCTCGCCGTCCATCGTCTCGATGAAGTGGATGTCCATTTCCGGGATCTCCGGCGCGGTAACGAGCTTGTAGTCGCGGAATCCCGGGTTGCGCACGATGCCGTCCTGAACGATCAGCTCCTCGGTCATCGCGTAGCCCTGGCCCATCACGATGCCCCCTTCGATTTGGCCTTCGATGCCGAGCCGGTTCAGCACGCGACCGACATCGTGCGCGCCGGTGACCTTGACGAGCCTGACCACGCCGGTTTCGGTGTCGACCTCGACCTCCACGACCTGTGTGGCCCACGCATACGCGGCGGAGACGTCGCCCTTGAACGCCTTATCCTGATGATGGGACGGCGGCTCGTAGTAGTGCGTGGTCATCACGAGGTCCGCCTTGTCCGAGAAGTGCAGCGAGCGCAGCAGCTTGGCGAGATTCATCAACGCTTCGCCGCTCTCCGTCCGCACGATGTGCCCGGCGCGCAGCTCGAGCCCAGCTTCCGGCAGACCGGTGACCTTGGCGGCGGCGGCGAGGATCTTCGCCTTCGCCTTGCGCGCGGCGCCGATCGCCGAATTCCCGCCGATGAACGTCGTGCGGCTCGCGTGCACGCCGACGTCCCACGGCGTGATGTCGGTGTCGTTGTTGACCACCGTCACGGCGTCGAGCGGGATGCCCAGCTCCTCGCAGACGAGCTGCGCGAGCACGGTTTCCGACCCTTGGCCGATCTCGGAGGCGCCGGTGATCAGCGTCACGTGCGCGAAATCGTCGATCTTGAGAATGGTGCCGCAGCCGTCGGACGGGTAGATCTTGGCGCCGCCGCCAACGTGCAGCATCGATGCCACCCCGACCCCTCGCTTGTAACGGGTCGGCGCCTTCTGCGCGGCGATCGCCGCGCGGTGCTTTTCGCGCCAGTGCGACGCGGCGGTCGCCTGGGTGAGACAATCCTTGAGGCCGCAGGTCTTGAAGTGCATGCCCTGCGGCGTGGTCTCGCCCGGGTCCTGCGCATTTTTGAGCCGCATGTCGAGCGGATCGATCCCCAACGCCTCCGCGAGCTTGTCCATTTGCTGCTCGACGGCGAAGGTCGCCTGCAGATTGCCATAGCCGCGAAACGATCCGGCATAGGGATTGTTCGTGTAGACCGCTGTCGTGTGGTACTTGCAGTGAGGTACCCGGTACAGCGACGAGATCGTCTGCATCATCACGAACGGCGTCGTCGCGCCCCACGACGTATAGGCGCCGTTGTCGTGCAGCGTCTCGCAGACGCGGAACGTGAGCGTGCCATCCTTCTTCGCGCCGCTGCGCAGCCGGAGCAGGACCGGCTGGCGCGTCGGCGAGGCCACGAATTCCTCCTCGCGCGAGAACACGAGCTTCACCGGTCGGTCGGTTGCCTTGGCGAGGAACACGCAGATCGGCTCGAACGGGTAGATGTCGAGCTTCGATCCGAATCCGCCGCCGATCGGCGGCTGGATGATGCGGATGCGCCCCGGATCCATGCCGAGGATCTCGGCGAACTCGCGCTTGTGCAGGAACGGTACCTGGGTGTTCGAGTACAGCGTCAGGTTGCCGGAAGGATCGAACTCGGCGATGACGCCGGAGACCCCCATGCAGCAATGCGTCACGTAGTGCAGGCGAAACCAATCGTCGACGATCACGTCGGACTCGGCCTCGCCGACGGCGACGTCGCCCTGCGCGTAGTCGAAGGTCATCGCGACGTTGTGCCGGTGCGCCTCGGCGTCGCCAGGCTCGCCCGGCTTCAGCGACTCGTGCGGCGCCTGCGGCGGCATCTTCTCGTCGTGGATCACTGGCGCGCCGGGCATCAGCGCCTCGGCCGGATCGGTGAGCGGCGGCAGGTCCTCGTACTCGACGTCGATCAGCGCGAGCGCGGCGTTCGCAACGGCTTCGGACTCCGCCGCGACCGCTGCGATCTCGTCGCGCCGGCTGCGTACCTTGTCGCCCTTGAGCGGCAGCTGGTCCTTGCCAATGCCCAGCGGACGCTGGTAGGGCACGTCGGCCGCGGTCAGGACGGCGTGGACCCCGGGCAGCGCGCGAGCCCTGGATACGTCGATCCGCTTGATCCTGGCGTGGACGCGGGTCGAGCGCAGGATCCGTGCGTAGAGCTGTCCCGACAGGTCGAGGTCGTGGACATAGCGCGTCTTGCCGCTCGCCTTCTCGGGCGCATCGAGCTTCGCGATGCGCTTGCCGATCAGCGATTCTTTCTCGATGACTTTCATCGCGGTCCCCCTTGCGCCCCGTTCCGGGACGCCTTCTCAATGGCGTCTATGATTTTCACGTAGCCGGTGCACCGGCACAGGTTGCCTTCGATGCCGCGCTCTATTTCCGCGCGCGTCGGGTGCGGGTGCGTCTCCAGCAGGTGCTTCGCCTGGACGACCATCCCCGGCGTGCAGAACCCGCACTGCACGGCGCCGCAGTCGACGAACGCCTGCTCGAGCTTTTCGCCGACGGGATCCCTGACGAGGCCCTCGATCGTCGTCAGCGTGCGCTCCTCGCAGTCGACTGCGAACATCAGGCACGCACACGTCGACAACCCGTCGACGATGATGGTGCACGCGCCGCACTCGCCCTCGCCGCACGCGTACTTGGTGCCCGTCAGGCCGACGATCTCGCGCAGCATCGCGAGCGTGCTCATCTCCACCGGCACCGTCGCGCGGGTCCGGATACCGTTCAGCACGAAGCCGATTTCACGCTTGAGCGACATCGTCTAGCATCCTCCGGGTCATGTTGAACACCAGCTCGCGGCGGTACCACGCCGAGGCGCGAACGTCGTCGATCGGACGCACCTCGTCGCGGGCGACGCCGGCGATCCGGACGATCCCGGCTTCGTCGAGCGGCGTGCCCTCCAGCGCGGCTTCGGTCCGAAGCGCCCGCATCGGCACCGGCGCGACGGCACCGAAAGCGACCCTGGCGTGGGTGAGCGTAGAGCGGGAGCGCACGCCGGCGATGCTGATCGAAATCGCGGCTATATCGAGGGCCGGCCTCGTGCCGAACTTGAAGAACCGCGCCGTGAAGCCGGCGGGCGGCACCGGCAGCCAGATCGCGCACAGCAACTCGTCCGGCGCGCGCATGGTCTTGCCCGGGCCGACGAAGAAGTCGGCGAGCGGCACGCGGCGCCTCTCGACGCTCCCGTCCGCTTTGGACGCGAGCTCGGCCTCGCCGTCGAGCGCGAGCAAGGGCACCAAGGTGTCCCCCGCCGGCGACGCATTGCAGACGTTGCCGCCGATTGTCGCCGCATTGCGCAGCTGGTCGCTGGCGAAATGGTCGCAGGCCTCGGCGAGGATGCCGAAATGCGCATGCACCAGCGGATCGTGCAAGAGCTCGCTGATCGTACAAAGCGCGCCGATGCGGATACCGCCGCCGGCCGGCGCAATCCCGTGGAGCTCTGGCACCCGGCGGACGTTCAGGAGCCCACGCTTGAAGGTCACACGCCCCGCGTGGCTCTGTGGCATCAGGTCGGTGCCTCCCGCGAGGATCGTGACGTCGCCGCCGCGTAGGTGCTCCAGCGCGGCGGGCAGTGAAGCGGGGGCCCAGTATTGCTCGACGGGCATGACGCAGCTCCTAGAATCGCACTGGTTCGCGGTAGCGGCCGAAAACGGCCGTCAGCGCGGCAGTGATCTCGCCCACGCTCGCGTACGCCTTCACCGCCGCGATGATCGCCGGCATCGTGTTGGCGCCGTCGGCCGCGGCGCGACGCACGTCGTCGAGCGCGCGGGCGACGGCGCCGGCGGGGCGCGTGCGCCGCACCTCCGCGAGCCGCGCGATCTGTTCCCGCGCGTCCGCTTCGTTGTAGGCATGGAATTCGACCTGCGGGGTCTCCTCGTCGACGCGGTAGCAGTTGACGCCGACCTTGCGGAACCGGCCGGCCTCGATGTCGAGCTGGCGCTGGTACGCCTGGGCCGAGACCTGCGCCTGGAGGCTGCCGCTCGCGATGAGGCCGACGACGCCGCCATGAGCGTCGACGTCGGCGATGATCCGCTCCATCTCGGCGCGCATCTGGCTGGTGAGCGTCTCGACGTAGTACGAGCCGCCGAGCGGGTCGACGGTGTCGCAGAGGCCCATCTCCTCGATCAGGAGCTGCATCGTGCGCAGCGAGATCCGCTGCGCGTGCTCGCTCGGGATCGTGTAGGCCTCGTCGTAGCAGCACAGCGCCATCGTCTGCGCTCCGGAGAGCGCGCTGATCAGCGCGTAGTAGGCGCCGCGCACGATGTTGAGCTCGGGCTGCTCGAGCGTGAGCCCGCTGCCGCCGCCGCCGGCGATCATCCGCATCCACATCGAGCCGGGCTGCTGCGCGCCGTATTGCTCGCGGACGATCTTCGCCCACAGCGCGCGCCCGGCGCGAAACTTGGCGACCTGCTCGAACAGGTTTCCGAAAATATTGAAGTTGAACGACAGCCGGCCCGCGAATTCGTCGATCGGTACGCCGCGCTTCAGCACCTCGTCGGCGTATGCGCGCGCGATGCAGAACGCGTACGCCATCTCCTGCGCCGGGTTGGCGCCCGATTCGCGGATGTGATAGCCACAGACCGACACGGGGCTGTATTTCGGCGCGTGCGCCGCGCAGTACTCGATGGTGTCCCCGACGAGCCTCAACGACGGCTCGACCGGGAAGACCCACGTGCCGCGCCCGATGAATTCCTTCAGGATGTCGTTCTGCGCCGTCCCGCGCAGCTTCCTCACGTCGAAGCCGCGCCGCTCGGCCATCGCCAGGTACATCGCGATCAGGATCGCCGCGGCACCGTTGATCGTCAGCGACACGGTGATCCGGTCGAGATCGATCCCGTCGAACGCGATCTCGAAATCGCGCAGCGTATCGATCGCCATCCCAACGCGGCCGACTTCGCCGTCGGCGAGCGGATCGTCGGAGTCGAGGCCGCATTGCGTCGGCAGGTCGAATGCGACATTGAGGCCGGTCTGACCATTCGCGATCAGGTACTTGAAGCGCGCGTTTGTGTCGGCGGCATTGGCGAAGCCCGTGTACTGCCGCATGGTCCACGGCTGCTTGCGGTACATCAGCGGGTGGATGCCGCGCGTGAACGGGTACTCGCCGGGCCCTCCCAGCATGGCCGTGCCGCCGCTTGCGGCGAGGTCGGCCTCCGTGTACAGCGGGCGGATCGGGATCCCGGATTCGTTGACGACCGGGATGGCGTCGGTGCGCAGGCGATCGTTCATCACACGTTCCCTTCGATGAAAGCCGTGATGTCTCCGAGCCGCGCACCAGTGGCGAAAATGCCGGCGAAGCCCAGCGCGCGCAGCGCGTCGTGGTCCTGGCGCGGAATGTTGCCGCCGATGATCCAGAGCTTGTCGTCGAGCCCGGCCGCGTCGAGCAATGGCTTCAGTCTGCGGCAGAATGCGAGGTGGGATCCCGCCATACTGGACAACGCGATTACGTCGACGTCCTCTTCGAGCGCGACCTGCGCGACCGCCTCCGGCGTCTGCCGCAATCCGGTGTAGATCACCTCCATCCCCGCCGCCATAAGAGCGCGGGCGACGACCTTGGCGCCCTGGTCGTGACCGTCGAGTCCGGGCTTGGCCAGCACGACCTTGATCGGCTTGGTTCGGTTCGCCTTCGTCATCGATTCACCCCGTCATCTCCTTGGCGATGATGAGCTTCAGGATCTCGCTGGTGCCGCCACCGATCAACGTAAAACGCACGTCGCGCAGATAACGCTGTACCGGATACTCCATCGCATAGCCGTAGGACGCCAGCACCCGCGCCGCCTGGTCGCAGATGCGGGCCGCCGCCTCGGTTGCGAACAGCTTCGCCATCGCGGCCTCCTTGTGGTGCGCGGCGCCACTGTCCTTGCGCCACGCGGCGTAGCGGACGAGCTGCGCGGACGCCTCGTAATCGGTCGCCATGTCGGCAAGCTTGATCTGGATTGCCTGGAAGCGATTGATCGGCTTGCCGAACTGCTGCCGCTCGCCGGCGTAGCGCACCGCTTCGTCGAGCGCGGCGCGGGCCACGCCCAGCGCCATCGCGCCGGTAATGATCCGGATCTCGGAGAGCGTCTGGCGCAGGTGTTCCTCGCCGTCGCCCTCGGCGCGGCTCAGGCGGTGGCTGTCGGGAACGAAACAATCGTCGAGCGCGAGCTCGGAGGTCGGCAGCGCCCAGACGCCCATCTTCTCGATCGCGCGGCCGACGGCGAGCCCCGGGAAGCCGCGCTCGACGAGGAAGATCGTCAGCTTGCGCGCGTCGCCGGCCTTCGCGAATACCGTGAAGAAATCGGCCACCGGCGCCGCGGTCACCCACGTCTTGCGTCCGTTGAGCACGTAACCGCCGTCGACTTTTCGCGCGGTGGTCGCGATGCCGTCGAGATCCGATCCGGCATCAGGCTCGGTCATGCAGATCGCGCCGAGCTTCTCGGCGGCGAGCGCCGGCTTCAGCAGCCGCGAGACGATATTGGGACCGCCCAGCAGGTGCAGGAACTTCGTTCCCATCAGCGCCTGCATCGCCGCGCAGCCGGCGAGCGACATCGAGCCGCGCGCGATCTCCGAGAGTGCGATGCAGAATGTCCCCAAATCGAGCCCCAGTCCGCCCACGGCGGGCGGATAGCGCATCGCGAAGAACCCGAGCTCGGCCAGCTTTTGCATCGGCTCGCGCGGATAGGCGTGCGCCGCGTCGATCGCCGCCGCGTGCGGCGCCACCTCGGCGTCGACGAAACGCGCGAACGTGTCGCGGATCTGCCGCTCGTCGGACGAAAGCTCGAAGTCCATCGACATTGCCTAGTCCGCCAGCCCGTAGACGTCGCGCGCGACCTGCGACGACACGATTCCGTTTCTCACCTCCTCGCGCAGCAGCGCACGGTCGCGCTTTTTCGGGTCGCCGTAGCCGCCGCCGCCGCCGGCGTGCTGGTGGTAGATCGTCCCCTTCGGTACGCCGGTGATGAGGTCCTTGTTCCTCGGCGTGACGGTGCGCCCGTCGGGGTAGGTCAGGCGGATGAAGTTGAGCGTGCCCGCGCCGCCGCCGAACAGACCGAACGCCGGCTCGAAATCGCCGTCGCCGAACGTGACGACCTGCGTGTCGTCGGAGCCGATCCGGAACATAGTTTCGACGCCGAGGCCGCCGCGCCACTGCCCGGCGCCCGCGGAGTCGGGCAGGTACTCGTGCCGGAGCAGCAGGTGCGGCGTCTGCTGCTCGAACATTTCGTAGTCCTGGTCGAGGAGCCCGCCCGAAGCGTCGATCATCCCGATATGGTCGTAGCCGTCGGTCCCCCGCATCGCGCCGGAACCGCCCTTCAAACCCATGAAGCCGATGTCGACGTATTTGTCCTTCTTCTCCGGGTCGATGCCGGTCGTCAGCGAGCAGAGCAGATTGTTCCAGCCGGCGGTGACCCGGTCGGGCAGCACTGGCGCCAGCGCGCGCTGAATGGCGTCGGCGTTCGGCGGGCAGAGGTGGTTGCCGAACGTCGTCGCCTTCGGATACGACGCGTTGAGGATCGTGCCCTCGGGGATCACGATTTCGATCGCCTCGGTCATCCCCTCGTTGTGCGGAATGTCGGGATTGATCATCTGCAGCAGCGTCAGGATCGTCGCCGAAGCGCTCGAGGTGAACGTGCCGTTGACGAAGCCGTTGGTCTGGGCGTCGGTGCGCGAGTAGTCGAACCTCAGCTTGCGGTCTGCAACATCGATATCGACGCGAATCGTGAATTTCGATCCTTCGTGACGGCCGTCGTAGTAAACCGAGCCCTCGCCCGAATAGCGGCCGTTGGGGATCTTGCCGATCTCGGCTTCCATCATCCGCCGCGTCGCCTCGAACAACGCCATCTTGTGCGCGTCGAAATGCTCGAGACCGTACTTCGCGAGTAGCGCGACAAGCCGCCGCTCGCCGATCGTGCAGGCGCCGATCTCCGCCTGCATGTCGTGGCGCACGATGTCGAACCGGACGTTGGCGAAGATCAGCTCCCAGACGTCCTTGCGCAGCTTGCCCTTCTCGATCACCTTGACCGGCGGGATGCGCAGGCCCTCCTGCCAGACTTCGGTCGCGTTCGGGTTGTAGCCGCCGGCGACCGCGCCGCCGATGTCGGCCTGGTGTCCCTTCACCGCGGTCCAGCCTACGAGCCGGCCTTCGAAGAACACCGGCTTGAAGGCGGCGACGTCGTTGTTCTGGTTGCCCAGGCTGAACACGTCGTTGTGGAAGATGACGTCGCCCGGGTAGATCTCGTCGCCGAAGTACTGCCGGATGTACTTACATACGGGCGCCAGCGAGAACGCGAGGATCGGCAGGTTCTCGGTCTGTTCCAGCATCCGGCCGTCGGCGTCGTAGAGGCCGGTGACGAAGTCCTTCGCCTCGCAAAGGATCGGCGAGCGCGTCGTCTGCTTCATCGACAGGCTCATCTCGTCGGTGATCGACTTGAACGTGCGCGCATATACCGACAGAAGGATCGGATCAACCTTCATGCCACGGTCTCCTTGCGGCGCGCGGCGAGCACGGCTTCGATCAAGTCGACGCGCCCCTTCCGGTACAGCACGAACGAGCCGAATCTGTCGACGATCGCGTCCCAGGACCCGGTAAGCACGACCGCGGTCGTCACTTCCTCGATGATGGCCGGCCCCACGATGCGCTGACCGAAGCGCAGACTGTGGCCGTCGTAGACCGGCACCGGGCGGGACGCGTTGTCCTCCGGGACGTACGCGTCGCGCCGGCCCTTCTGCGCCGACGCGGCATCGGCGCCCGACCATTCCTCTTCGGGAGGACACGGCTTGTCGGTGCCGCCGACCGCCTGCACGCGGACGTTGATGATCTCGATCGGCGCCGCCTCGTGCTCGAGCGAGTAGCCATAAAGGCGGTTGTGCTCGCGGTGCAAGCCCTGCGCGATGGCGGCGCCATCCCGCGCGCGGATCGTCTCCCGCGGCACTTCGACGCTCACTTCGTGATACTGCTTGACGTAGCGGCAATCGAGCTTGATCGCATAGCGGCGGCGTGCCGGCGGGATTCGCTCGGCGGCGAGTTCCCGCTCGCCTGCGTCGACCATTTCGTCGACCAACGCTTCGAGCGCGGACCAGCCGAGCGACGCGAGGGAGGCAACGAACGTGCGCACGTAGTCGTGCTGCAGGTCGGACAATAGCATCCCCATCGCGCACAGGACTGAGGACTCGCGCGGCACGATCTGCAGCGGTATCTCGAGCTCGTTGCAGATCTGGCACGAATGGATGGGGCCTGCACCGCCGGCGGCGATAAACGGAAACTCGCGCGGGTCCCAGCCGCGCTTGATCGTCACTTCGCGCACGCCCTGCGCCATGTTGTTGCAGACGACGCGGAACATGCCCGCAGCCGCATTCTCGACCGAGAGGCCCATCGGTTCGGCGATGTGCCGCGCAATCGCATCGCGTGCGGCATCGACCGAAAGCCGCATCCGGCCGCCGGCGAAGTATGCGGGGTCGAGATAGCCCAGCACGAGATTCGCGTCGGTGGAGGCCGGCAGCGTTCCGCCCTTCATGTAACACGCCGGGCCGGGGTCGGCGCCCGCGCTCTGCGGCCCCATCCGCAGCATGCCGCCGGGATCGAGCCAGCCGATCGATCCGCCGCCGGCCCCGATGGTATGGATATCGAGCATCGGCAACGCGATCCTGTGACGCGCGATCTCGCCCTCGTTGACGAGGATCGGCGCGCCGACCGCGACCGAGGCCTCGAAGCTGGTGCCGCCCATATCGGTGGTGATCGCCTTGTTCTGCCCCAGCGCTTTCGCGTAGAACAGGCCCGCACCGGGCCCGCCCGCGGGCCCCGACAACAGCGTCAACGCCGCTTTGCTGCGTGCGATCTCCGGCGCCATGACGCCGCCGTTGCTCTGCATGATGAGCAGCAGGCCGCGGAAATCGATGCCCCGCAGCCGGTCGACCAGTTGCTCGAGATAATGGTTGAGCTTCGGGCCGACATATGAATTGAGCGCGGTCGTCGACACGCGGTCGTAAAACCGGATCGACGGCAGCAGCATGGACGAGACGGTGAGATAGGCGCTCGGCATCGCTTCGGCCACCAGCGCCGCCGCGGCCGCCTCGTGCGCCGGGTTCGCGAACGAATTCATGAAGCAGATCGAAACCGCTTCCACCCGTTCCTGCCGGAACAGCTCGAGCGCCCGCCGCACGTCGCGAAGCGACAGTGGCTCGAGCTCACGGCCGGCGCGATCCAGCCGTCCCTTGACGCCGACGCGCAGGTAGCGCGGCACCAGCGGCTTCACGTTCGTGTAAGCATTGTTGTACTGCTCCTCGCGGATGCCGCGCCGCATCTCCAGCGCATCGCGCACGCCCTCGGTCGTAAGCAGCGCCGATTTCGCGCCGGTCGCGGTCAGCGTAGTGTTGGTCGCGACCGTCGTCCCATGCACGATGGTGTCGATCGATGCGGCGAATTCGCCGACGCTTCGCCCCGGGTCGGCCATCGCCGCGAGCTCACCGAGTCCCTCGATCACGGCGATCGAGGGGTCGCGCGGCGTCGATAGCACCTTGTGCAACAACGGAGCTGCATCAGCGCGGGTCAGGATGAAGTCGGTGAATGTGCCGCCGACGTCGATGCCGATTCTCGTCGCCATCACGGTTCCTTTCACCGCCTGGAGGCCGAGCCCGCGACCGGCTCGCGCCGCGCCATGCGCTTCAGCTCTTCGCGCTTGACCTTGCCGAGCGCCGTGCGCGGGAGGCTCTCGGCGATGACGACGTCGCGCGGATGCTTGTAGCGCGCGATGCGCCCGTCGAGCAGTGCGGAGACCTTTTCGGGCGAGATCCGCGCGCCACGCGCCAGCACGACAACAGCGACGACCGCCTCGCCCCAGCGCTCGTCGGGGCGGCCGACGACCGCGACCTCGGCGATTTCGGGGCAGTCGGCGAGCACGTTCTCGATCTCGGCCGGGTAGACGTTCTCGCCGCCGGAGATAATGACGTCGCGGCGCCGGCCGTCGACGTAGAGCCAGCCGTCGGCATCGACATGCGCGACGTCCCCGGTGTGGTACCACCCGGCGGCCAGCGCCTCGTCCGATTCGCGCGGCTTGTTCCAGTAGCCGATCATCACGTTCGGTCCCCGCACCAGAATCTCGCCGCTTGCGCCCGGCGGCACGTCGCCGCCAGCCTCATCGACGAGCCGCAGATCGCAATGCAGCGCCGGCTTGCCGACCGAGCCGGGATGGCTGCGCGCGTCGTCAATACGTTGATATGCGGCGATCGGGCAGGTTTCGGTGGCGCCGTACACCTGGAGCAGCGGGACGCCGCGCTGCAGGTCCTTATGCACGAATGCCTCGCTAATGATCGTCGATCCAGTCGTGATCGCGCGCAGCCGGGACAGGTCGGCGGACCGCCAACGCGCCTCGCGCGCGAGGAACTCGAGCTGTGCAGGCACGAGCACCGTCAGCGTGATTCCGTCGTGCTCGAGGGCAGCAATCGCCTGCCGCGGGTCGAACCGCGGATGCAGCACGACCGTCGCGCCGCAATGCAGCGCAGGCAGCGTCTGGATGTTGAGGCCGCCGACGTGGAACAAGGGCAGCGTCGTCAGGATGACGTCGCGGCTCGTGAGGTCGTGCATATGCACGCTGTTGATGGCGTTGTGGAACAGCGCGTTCTGGCTCAGCACCACGCCTTTCGGTTGGCCCGTGGATCCGGACGTATAGCAGAGCAACACCGGCGATTGGTATCCGACGGCGGCGTCGCGCGGCGGCGGCTCCGCGCCGAGATCGAGGAACTCCTCGTACGGAGTCCAGCCATCGCACGCCGTGCCAATGGCGACACGCACGGCGGCGTCGGTTGGCCCGGGGATGCCGGCGAAGGGTTCGACGAATGACTCGGCGACGACCAGCACGCGCGGGCGGCAATCGGCCAGCATCGCGCGGTGCTCGGGAGGCGCGAGCCGCCACGACAGCGGCGCGAACAGCGCGCCCAGGCGCGCGCAGGCGAAGAGCAGGCAAAGCTGCTCGACGCGGTTGTATCCCACGTGCGCGACCCGGTCGCCGCGCGTGACGCCGCAGGCGGCAAGCGCGGCCGCGGTCCGGTTGATCGCGCGCGCGAGCTCGGCGTAGCTCAACTTCGTGCCGGCGCAGACCAGCGCGGCTTTGTCGGGCGCGAACGCCGCCTGCCGTGTGATCCAGTCGGACAGATCCATTCCGTTCTCCCCAGCTGCGTCCCAAGCGCGCGTTAGGAGCGGGCCGATCGCGGCGGCGCGTCGCCTTGGCGGCGACGTCGGCGCGCCGCTATTGCCTGTCGCCAACTTCCAGCACGACCGCCATCGCGGAGTCGCCGGCCGCGCAGCCGGCGAACAGTCCGCGGCCTCCACCGCGCAGAGCAAGTTCCTCGATCAACTCGATTACCGACCGCGTGCCCATCGGGGCCTGCGGATGCCCCCACACCAGCGAGCAGCCGTAGTTGTTCATCCGCGCGCAGTCGACACCGGTCTGCCGGGCGAAGAAGAGGTCGTTGAGCGCGAAAGGGTTGTGCGTCTTGATCGCGTCGATCTGGCCGATCGCGAGCCCGGCGTTCTCGAGCGCGCGGCGCGCCGCCGGCACCGTCGCCTCGGGCATCAGCGCCAGCGGCACGCGGGCGAGCCCGAAGCCCAGCAGCCGCACGGCGATCTGCGGCCGCGACGAGAGTTCCGTGGCGCGCTCGGGCGCGGCGACGATGATCGCAGCGTTGCCATCCGCCGGATGCGTCTGCGCGCCGTACGTCACGGCGCCGCCGTCGTGCACCGGCTTCAGTCGCGCGAGGCCCTCGGCAGTCGAGAAATTGATTCCCTCGTCGCCGGCGAGCGATGTAAGCGTTTTGCGGAAGCTCGCGGCCGGCACGTCGAACGGCAGCGTCATGAACCGCTTCAAGAACGCCGAATCGCCGGCGAGGGCCATTCGGTACTGCTCCTCGCGGCGCAGGACGATCTCGTGCTGCTCGGCGGTCGTGAAGCCGTGCCGGCGCGCGACATTCTCAGCGGTCGCAAGCATCGAGTGCGGCCCGAGCGGATCGCAATCGAAATTCTCCAGTACCCAGTCCTCGTGCGGACCCGTGCCGCCCGGCCCCTTCGGATTCGGGTAATAGAGATGCGGGCCGTTCGACGTGCGGTCGCACGTAATGCCGAGCGCGACTTCGGCTATCCCGGCCTCGATTTCCTGCGCCGCTGCGAGCAACACGCGCACGCCGGTTGCGCAGGCCTGCATGATCGTCGGCCCCGCGACGCCCGCGGCACCGGCCATGCCGGCGAGCCACGGCAAACCGTAGAACGCGTGTGGCTGCGGCACCGACAACCCGAGCACGCCGTAGTCGATCTGCTCGGGCGCGATGCGGCGGCGCGCGAGCTCGCCCTTCGCGACGTGAGCGGCGAACTCGATGCTGTGCAGATGCGCGAGGCTTCCCTGCCAGCGCGCGAACGGCGTCGACCAATAGGCACCGTACGGAATTTCGGCTCGTAGCGGCATGGTGCGGTACAGACGGCGCCCGAGCTACAGCGGCCGCACGCTCGAGGCGGTCCCGGCCTCGGTGGCGGCCTCGCGCTGGATGTCGTCGAGTACGAGGCGTAGGTGATGGCGGCCCACGCGCAGGTGCTCGCGCATCACCTTCGTTGCGCGCACGCCGTCGCGTTTGCGCAGCGCGCCCAGGATGTTCCTCATCCCCGCGAGCGCCGCTTTGCGCGCCGCGGCGTTGTTGAGCGTCAGCACGCGCAGATAGCGGACGTGACCGGCGCACAACGCAATCGCGCGCAGCAGCCGGCGGTTGGTGACCAGGTCGTGCCACGCCGCGTGGAAGCGAGCGTTCGCCTCGATGAATGCGTCGGCGTCGTCGTTGCGATCGGCGGCCTCGGCGTCGCGCAGCGCGGTCGTGATACGAGGCAGCGTCGCGGGATCGGCGACCGAGCGCGCGACCTGGGCGAGCGCCGCCGGCTCGAGCAGGCCGCGCAACTCGTAGATTTCGTCGACGTCCACATCGGACAACACGGGCACGACGAAGCTGCGGGCGTCGGCCGCGATCAGTCCCTCGCTTTCCAGCCGCGCGAGCGCCTCGCGCACGGGCGTGCGGGAGACACCAAGCTGCAGCGCGAGCGCCGCTTCCTGCAGCCGCTGGCCGGGGCGGATCACGTGGCTGCCAAGAGATTCGCGGAGCGTCTTGTAGACCTGGTCGGCAAGGCCGGCCGGGCGATCGACGGGTTTGAGCACGGGCACCATCGGGACTATCGCGAAGCAAACGTATCCTGTATAATGCGTACGGTATACAGCTTGCTGCCGGGTGTCAACCGCGGCACCCGACCAACCGTCGCGTCTCGCAATTGCGCGCCACCGATGGCTTCGCCGAAGCTGCCCTTTGCGCCCCTGTGGGCGAGCCCGTTCCGGCCGTTTTGCGCGCTTGGAATGGCGTATGGCATCGCGTTGATGGCAACGTGGCTGGCGGCGCGCGCGGGGGGCTTCGACGCGCTGCTTGCCGGCATGTTCGCCACATATCTCTGGCACGGGCACGAGATGCTGTTCGGTTTCGCGGCCGCGATCATCTGCGCGACCGTACTGACCGCCCTGCCGGGCTGGGCGCGCACGCCCGAGATCCACGGCGTGCCCCTCGCGGCGCTGGTGGCGCTGTGGCTGGCCGGCCGCGTGGCGTTCTGGGCGATCGGCGTACTGCCGCTGTGGGTGGTCGTTGCGGCCGACGGCGCGCTCTACGTCGCTTTGCTCGGGATCCTCGCGCCGCAATTGCTGCGCGTGTCCAACCGCTATTACCTCCTGTTGCTCGTCGTGCTCGCCGGAATGCTCGTCGGCGACGTGCTGTTCCTGACCGGCCGTGTCGAGACCGGCCTCAAGGAAGCGGTGTATTCGGTCGCGCTGCTGTTCGCGCTGAAAGGCGGCGTGTTCGCGCCGGTGTTCACCGGGAATTACCTGCGTGCTACCGGCCGCGGCCCGCAGACGCGCTTCCTGCTGCCGCTCGAGTTTGCGGCGATCGGCGCGATCCTCGTGCTGGCCGCGCTCGACCTCGGCGGCGCGCCGCAGCGCTGGATCGCCGCGGCGGCGCTCTGCGCGTTCGCGCTGCATGCGGTGCGCCTCGTGCGCTGGCGGGGCTGGAAGGTCCTGGACGTGCCACTGCTGTGGACGATGCACGCCGGCTACGCCTGGATGGTGGTCGCGTTCCTGCTGCTCGGGCTGGGCGCGCTCGGTGTCGCGGGAGCCGCGCGTGCTTGGCTGCATGCGTTCACCGTCGGCGCACTCGGCTCGATGATGCTCGGCCTGATGACGCGGGTCGCGCTGCGCCATACCGGGCGGCCGCTCGTCCTGCCGCCGGCGATCGTCGGCGCGTGCCTGCTGGTGCAGGCGGCGGCGCTGCTGCGGGTCGGCGGCGCGCTCGCCGGCAGCGACGGGCCATGGATCGCCGCCGCGAGCCTTGCGTGGATCGCGGCGTTCGCGATCTATCTCGGCTGCTTCGGGTCGATCCTGCTCTCTCCCAGCCTGCCGCGCGTCGCCGTGAGCCCGCTTGCGGTCGACGTTCAGGTACCGGGTTCCGACGACGCCCGCTGAATCGCCCGTCCTCCGTCGTTCCCGGAGACTCCATTGAACGCTCGCCCCGCGAATCCGCTTCTCCAGGCGCGGTCCCGTCCGCTGCCGCGACGCGTCGCGATCGTCGGCGCTGGCTCGATCGGACCAGACATCGGCTATTACCTGAAGAGCGCGCTGCCCGGCTTGGCGCTCACCCTTGTCGATGTCGCGCAGCCCGCGCTCGACGCCGCACTGCAGCGTTTCGGCGACTACGCGCAGAAGGCGCTGTCCCGTGGCAAGATGACCGCTGATGAAGCGGCCGCGGTGACGCGCGACCTGACGGCGAGCGTCGACTACGACGCGCTTGCCGGCTGCGACTGGGTGATCGAGGCCGCGACCGAGAACCTCGCGCTGAAGCGCCGTATCTTCGCCGCAGTCGAGACGCGCGTCGCGCTGGACACGATCATCACTTCGAACACGAGCTCGCTGCCCGCCACGCGGATCTTCGCCGAGATGCGTCATCCCGAACGCGCGACGGTGACGCACTTCTTCGCGCCCGCGTGGCGGAATCCCGCGGTCGAGGTGATCGACTGGCCTGGCGCCGGCCCCACACTGATCGGCGATCTTCGTCAGCTGTTTTGCGCGACGGGCAAGCTGCCGCTCACGACAACCGACGTGCCGTGCTTCATGCTCGACCGCATCTTCGACAACTGGTGCAACGAGGCGGCACTGCTGCTCGACCGCGCCAGCGCCGCCGAGATCGACAGTGTGGCCGCCGAGTTCGTGCATGCCGGTCCGTTCTTCGTGCTGAACCTCGCGCGCGGCAACCCAATCATCGTCGAGACCAACACGCTGCAGGCCGACGAGGAGGGAGAGCACTACCGGCCGGCGCCGATCTTCCGCTCGGTCGACACCTGGGTGACCGTGGCGCCGGGTAAGCAGGTCGACGTCGCGCCCGAAACGGCGGCAGCGATCCGCGACCGGTTGCTCGGCGCGCTTTTCTCGCAGTGCGTCGACATCCTCGATCGCGCGATCGGCGGCGCCGCGGACCTCGACCTCGGTTGCCGAGTCGCGTTCGGCTTCAAGCGCGGGCCGCTCGAGATCCTGCGCTCCCTCGCGCCGGCGGAGGCAGCGCGCATCCTCGACCGCTTCGGGCGCGAGCGGCCGGGGATGCCGATGCCCGCGCGCCCGCTGGCCGACTACCAGCGTTTCCTGCGGCACGTGCAGGTCGACGACGTCGACGGCGTGAAGGTCGTCACCCTGCGCCGGCCCGAGGCGCTCAACGCGCTGCACGACGAGCTGACCGACGAGATACTTGCCGTGATCCGCCGCCACGAGAACGACCGCGGCGTGCGCGGGTTCGTGCTCGTCGGCTACGGCACGCGGGCGTTCTGCGCCGGCGCCGACATCGGCCGCTTCCCGTCGATGCTCGGCGATGCCGACGCTTCGGCGCGGTATGCGCGCGAATGCTCGCGCCTGCTCGTCCACCTCGACGCGATGGCGAAGCCGGTCGTCGCGGCGCTGAACGGCATCGCGCTTGGCGCTGGCCTGGAGCTCGCGCTGCGCTGCCATGGCATCGTCGCGCTGCGCGATGCGTGGATGCAGTTCCCGGAGATCACGCTCGGCATCCTGCCGGGGATCGGCGGGATGGTCGTCCCGTATCGGCGCTGGCCCGGCGCCGGCTCCGTATTCCACGCCATGTTGCGACGAGCGGAGAAGCTCACCGCCACGCGCGCCCACGAGCTCGGCATCGTTGCCGAGCTGGCGGACGATCAACACACGCTGATCGGCAAGGCGGTCGCGCATGTGCGCGCGCTCGCTGGTCGTCCGCGAACGATCACCGAGGGCGCCGCCCGGATCCCGCCGCTCGATGCAATCGCTCCGCAGGCGGCCGACGGAATGCCGTTGAGCGCGACAACGATCGCGCTGATGGAAGCCGCCATTCGGGACGCTGCCGCCTCGCCGACGCTTGCAGCCGCGCTCGAGATCGGCTATCGCGCCTTCGGCTTGAGCGCGTGCACTGCCGCCGCGCGCGAAGGCATTGCGGCATTCGAAGACCACCGGCGACCCGACTTCAAGCGGACCGGCTGACTCGATCGATCGCGGGAACCCACGCGATCCGGCGCCGTCGCGCATGATCGCCTCACGCCTGCGCAAGTCGCTGTCGCGCGAGATGGACGAGCGCTCGCGCGCATGCGAAAGAGTGTCCCGCGAAATTGGACTCTCGCGCAAAGAACCGCAAATCGCGTGCTCGGCCTGGCGCCGCGAGCCGAAGCGGGCCGTTGGCGAGAACCTCGCCACAGGCCAACGTTTCGTCGACGCTGACCGCATGGACGCCTGGCACCGACGCGGGCAACCAATCCGGACGGTCGGGGCGCACCGCGGCAACGAGCACGCACCGCGCTGCGAGCGCGGCGGCGCAGGCAGCGCTCACGAGCGCATCGCCGGGACCCGGCGGGACTGCGACACTGAGATTGATGAACGCGCATCGCTCCGCGGCGGCGCGCAGGATTCCTCTGGCGATCAGCGTGGGATAGGTGAACTCTTCAGTGTCGAACACCCGGACCGCGAAGATCTCGGCATCCGGGAACGCCTCGCGGATGACGCCGGCCACCGCCGTGCCGTGGCCGATCGAGTCGCTGAAATCGCTGTCTTCCTCCACCTTGCCGTCCCGACCGAGATGGACGCGGCAACCCGTGACCCTGCCGCGCACGTGCGAATGCCAGGGATTCACGCCTGTGTCCACGACCCCGATGCGCAGCGCTGCCATTACGCTGCCACCTGACGAGCGGCAAATGGCGTGCTCGCCGACCAAGTCCGGTTCCCGCCGCATGCCGTGAGCGCGCGAATCTCGTCCGCCGTCACCGTGCGAAAGTGCCCCTCGTGCAGGAAAAGGATCCGGTCGAACGCCTCGAGGTCCACCGGCCGGTGCGATACGACGAGCGCGGTGCAGTCGCCGAACGCGCGCCACAAGTTCGCGCGCACGAAGAGCTCGGTCTCGATGTCGAGCGCCGAGAAAGCTTCGTCGAGCACGACGATTTTGGGACGGCGCAGGAACAGTCTTGCCAGGCCGAGGCGCTGGCGTTGCCCGTCGGACAGCGCGAGCCCGCGATCGCCGATGACTGTTCCATAGCGGTCGGGCAGAGCGGCGATGAACGCATCGGCGGCGGCAAGCGCGACCGCATTCTCGACAGCCTCTCGCCCCGCGCCGGGATTGCCGTAACGGAGATTCTCTTCGACGGTTGCGTGGAGCAGGAACGGCTCTGCTCCTGCGTATCCGAGCACCGTTCGCTGCGCCGTCCAGTCCCGCGCCGGCCGGCCCGCGATCCATACCGCCCCCGTATCCGGTTGCCTCAGGCCGAAGAGAAGATGCACCAGCGTCGACTTGCCCGCACCCGACGCGCCGAAGACTGCGACGCGCTCGCCCGCCGCGATGCGCAGATGCACGCCTGCGAAAACCGGAGGCTTGCTCGGATACGCGAAGGTCACGTCGCACAGTACGATCGCTTGAGCGGCAAGACGCGGCGACGGCGGAACCTGGGCGCGGGAGCGTTGATCTTCCGGTCCGAGAAGCTCCGCCACGCGGGCGATGCTCACTCGCGCTTCCTGGAGATTGCGAACGAGTCCGAGCAGCCCGCGGGCCGGTTCGAACAGACGGCCCTGGTACAGGACGAACGCCACGAACGTGCCGAGGCTGATCGTTCCTGCCTCAAGCAAAGCACCGCCGACGACATAGATCCACGCCAGGGCGAGCGCCAGCAGGAGACCCGGAATGCCGGCCGACATCGCGTCGAGCATCTGGAAACCGACGACGTGGCGATTCAAGCGCGCGTTGGCCTCGGCAAAGCGCGTCTGCTCTTCGCGCGCAGTGCGGTGCAAACGGATCGCGCGCAGCGCGCCGAGCCGCTCCGAGAGAAAGTGCGACAGGTCGGCCATCGCCTCGCGCACGTGTCGCGTCCGTTGCTCGATGGGACGGCGAAACGCCGTCGTGGCGACGAGCGCCAGAGCAAGGCCGAGAAAGCTCCAGAGCGCGAGCACGGGCGACAGGCTGAACGTGATTGCCGCGGCCACGGCCAGGAAGAGCGCGTTTTGCAGGCTGGCGAGGATTCCGTCGACCAGCAGCGTCTGGATGCGCGGCACGTCGGTACCGAATCGCGTGAGCAGATCCCCATGCCGGAAAGGTTCCATTGCAGCGAGCGGCGCATCGAGGCAGCGCGCGAAGAGCGTCGCCCGCAAATCGCCGAGCACATCGGCGGAAAGGCGGGCGTGAACGCGCCCGGACCAGGCGGCGAGCGTGAAATCCAGGAGCGCCAGGATGACCAATGCCGCGGCGAGCCACGGAATCGTGGCGAAGTCGCCACGGCTCGCGACGACGTCGACGAAGGCCTTGCCCAGCAGTGGTGTCGAGAGCGAAACGGCTGCGCCGGCCAAACCCAGAACGAAGAGCGCGGCGAGCGCTCGCCGCCTGCCGGAGAGGTGATGCGTGAAGCGCCGGAGTGATTTCAGCACGATCCGCTATGCGCCGGTGCCGGCGTGGATGGAACGATGGGCACTACGCGGCGCCTGCCGCGGACGCTTCTCCGGTCAGCATTGGCAACGGGAGCAACGATCGTCTGCGTTGTCCGCGCGGCAGGAACGGTGGCCTTGCCATGAGGAGTTTCCTCCGCCCAGACGTCCGGGTAATAGCAGAGGTGCGCATCCTCGCAGAGTTGCGGCGCCCCGCGCTCCGCGATGATCGCGTCGCGGATCGCGCTGGGTCCTGCCCCGCGCTCCGCGAGATCCAGTGCGATGGCGGTCAGGCGTACCGATGCCGCCTTGCGGGCGAGCGACGCTTCGCGGCCCACGACCTTGAGGCTCGCGATGCCGAGCCGCGCGAGCCGAGGCAGCGCGCACAGGCCGCAGGGACCGAGCGTGTAGCCACGGCTTGTCTGGCAGCCGCAATTGTTGAGCGTCCATTTCCAGAATTCATAGCGCTCGCCGAGGCGACCCGATCCGGCGTCGATTCGATCGTCGATGCAGTAGGGCCTGAGCGCATGGGTCGTCGCACAGGTCCCTTCCTCGAATGCGCAGCCATCGTTGAGCACGAAGACTTCCCATTCGAGCCCCGGAATGGCGGTTTCCTCGATCTCGTCGAGCGTCATGTGGCGAGGCAGAATCACCCGCGCGACCCGAAGGCTCCGGTAGAACGCGGCCGCGCCCGGATTGCGACAGGTCGCGAGACTCGAGATATGCAGCCTCGGCGCGAGCCCGCATTCGCAAAGCGCGAGCAACAGCTCCCACTCGGCCACGATGAGGCCGGCCACACCGACTTCCTCGACAAGCATGCGACCGAACTCGACGAGATAGCTCACCGCCCCCGCGGGATACGCGGGCGCGTTGAGCGTCGCGTACACCGGTCTCGGGCGAGCGAGCGCAACGATGCGGCGCAGATCCTCGAGGCTCGCCACGCCCGCCGATCTGCTCCGGCGGTGAACCGCCGCTTCGCCGAATGTCTTCTCCCAGCCGGGCGGCGTGAGACCGCAATAGAACTCGTGCGCGCCGGCAGCGCACAGCGTTGCGACCTCGTCGGAGCTTCGCAGCGGCGCGAGGATCTTCACGGCGAAGCCGTCTCATGCAGGACGATCCGATCCGTATGAGGCAGCCACGCACGCGCAGCTTCGCACGGAATCTCGTAGAACAGCGTGTTGCCGCCGCGCCAGTGCGGCAGGGGCGTGTCTTCGCGCCGAACCTGAAGCGGCTTGCCGCGACAGGGTGCGGGGCAGGGATCGGCGAGCGATTTGGTAAATCCGCCGCCCTCCGGATAGAGGCCGGCTTTCAACGGACAGCTGCGCCCCGACGCCGCGAACGTGAACGGAAGGTGCAGTGCGCGGGCCGGAGCTGTCGGGTCTTCGTCGCATCCGCTGCCCAGATAGCCGCCATCCAGATCCGCGTCGGATTCCACCGCCGCAACGCCAAGGTCCGCGAGCATGCACCGCAATCGGACGAAGCGCGATGCTTCGTGGGTTGCCGCTCCGGCCGGAGCATCGCGATAGGCCCGGGGGTCGCGCAGCGAGCGATTGATCAGCCGCCCCGCGCGCCTGCACAGCGTCGGATGGCGTTCACGCAGAAGTCCGAGGACGCCCCAGTCGTTGAACACGACGGCAGGCGAACATCGCGCTTTCGCAAGCGAGGCCAGCAGCGCTGCCACCTTGTTCAATCCGGCAGGCGTGACGAGCGGCGTCTGCAGCGTCGGTTCCCAGCCCAGCTCGCGCGCCAACGCGCAGAAAGCCTTCCCCTCATCGAGATCGGGCAGACGGTCCTCGCAGAACTCGGATCCGAAATACAACGCCACCGCATGGCCTTCGGGAAGCAATTCGCGCCACGCCGGCGAGCACGCTTCGCGCGCGTCCGACGGGGGCGTCACCGGGCTCGTCAGTCGAAGTCCGTACTCCATGCGTTCGATCCGCATGCTGGGGGATGCTTGCCGCGCCTGTTCGGCTTTCGCATCGCGCCTCGCATCAAAACCTGATCCGCCGGATGTCCATGCCGTCGGAGGCCATCCGCAACACTTTGCGCGGCTTTAGCGTCTTCGCGTCGAAGATGGTCAGCGTCGCGCCCGCGCCCCCGACATAGATCTTCTTTCCGTCGCCGGACACATTGATGCCGTAACACGTGCCTTCCTTGATCGGCACGGATGCGACGTACCTCTTCTTCGCGAGATCGATGACGGTAAGGTCATCCATGACGGCATAGGCTTTCTTGCGGTCCGGTGCAAGGACCACCGAGTACGCCATCGCGGGCTCGCCCTTGAGCACGAGGTCGTCGATGGCGCCGGTGCGCTGGTCGACGAGCAGGAGCCCCATATACTTCTCCGTGTAGTAATTCATGCTCGCGACCCCGCCGTTGTCGAACGTATAGTCCCAGAACGGCAGGATGTTCATTCCCTTGTCGAACATCGGCACAGTGGCGACGATGCGCAGCTCGTTGCCCGTCGTATCGATCTTGTAGAGGTCCTGACCGAAGGCGTAGAGCGTCTTGCCTTCCTGGACCCTGACGAGGTGGGCGACACCCCATGGCACTTCGACGCTGCGCAGCAGCTTGCCGGTGTCGAGCTCGAATTGAGCGACCACGGGTCGTCCGATCACGGCTTCGCCCTTGTCGGTGCGGCGCGACATGAGCGCGCCGTACGCCGTCTTGCCGTCGGGGGCAAGGACGAAGCCGAACATGAATCTGTCCCAGCCGTCGTTGCTCACGTCCACCGTGGCCACGACGCGGTTCGAGCCGAGGTCCACTTTGTGCACGAGATGCCGGTTAGTGGTGACGTAGAGGAATTTCCGGTCCGCGGTGAGGTCGGCCTCGCGCGTCGCGCCTTTGATCGGAATGTCGGCGACGATGGCATCGGTATCGCCATCGATCACCTGGATGATTTCGTAGCCGAGGTAGTAGAACCGGTCGCCGGCGTCGACGGATGCGGTTCCGGCAAGACACAGTAACGCGGCGCATGCCGAAAGCCACCACGATCGCCGGTTCATGTCTGGCTCCTAATCGAACTTGAGGTTGCGCCAGTCGCGCGCGATGTTCGGGCACGCGACGTCGACATCGGCGTGGTTGGTCAAGCCGTCCGGCACCTGGGCGGGCCACCAGCAATCGCCGGCGCACCCGAGGAAATCGTGCGCCGACGCCTGGCAGTTCCCGATGGGGTACGTGGGCCGCAGATTGGTCTCCCAGCCGGCGTCGAAGATCGTCGTGCAGCCCTGAGGCACCGGACGCTTGGCGAGCGCCTCGGCGGTTTTCCATTCGCCTTCCGCGAGCCGCTCCATCGCCTTGGCTTTCTGATTGAGTGCCTCGATGATTTTCTTCGTCATCACTCGCTCCTTCGATGAGCAATTCAACTCTCGACCCGCTTTCCGAGGAAAGCGAGCACGGGATGATCCGAGTCGTGGCAAAGGCCGGCGTAGACGCGAATGCCGAGCTCGATCCATTGGCGAATGAATTCGCAGGAACCGCCGGGCGCGAGCCCGAGCTCGCTCTCCCGCAGATGGTTCTCGTAGTGGCACCCGCCGGCGCACAGGCTTCTCGCCCAGCACGCCGCGCACGCGTCGGCGCGCGGCGCGGCTTGTTCGGCGAGACACGCGCGGATCCTGTCATGATCGACGCCGCTGTCGATATCGCCGACGCGAAACCGCTTCGTCCCTGCGAGCCGGTGGCACAGGAAGAGGCCGCCCTCGGCATCCATCGCCAGGTAACCGAGGCCCGCACCGCAAGGGGCGGCCTTGACCTGGCCGACGTGCAGTCGGGCGAGGACGTCGAGCAGATTCGAAAAAGGCAGGACCCGCCCCGCGGCGGCTTCGTGCTCGAACCGCTCGGCGAGGATTGCGAAGCCGTCGAGCAATGCTTCGTCCTGTTCAGGCGTGGGAAGAAATTCCATGCGCACGGGACTCGACGGCGCGATACCGACCTCGAGGAAGCCCAGGCCGAGCACGTGATCGAATACCTCCGGCACGCGATGCCACTGATCGGGCGTCAGCGTCACGCGCGCCGCGGGAGGTCGCGATGTTCGTTCGCGAAGCAGCGCCACGCCGGAGACGACGTCGGCGTAGGTGCCGTTGTTCCGCCTGGCATAACGGCGGTTGGCGTCGTGTATGTCGGGCGGACCGTCGATGCTGACCGAGACTCCGATGCGATGCGCCGCGAGGAAATCGAGCGCTTCGGGTGTGAAGCGCGTACCGTTGGTCGTGATCGAGACGACGAGCGTCTTGCTTCGCTCGCTCGCCGTCGCTTCGCCTTCGAGCACCGCCGCCTCGAGCGCCGGCATGTTGAGCAGCGGCTCGCCGCCGAACAGCACGAGCGTCACGCTTCTCCGATCGCCCGACGACTCGACGAGGAAACGCGCGGCGCGCCGCGCAAGCTCCGGGCGCATGATTCGCGTTGCGCCGCCGTACGAGCCGCCGCCGGCGTAGCAATACCTGCAGCGCAGGTTGCACGCCTGAGCCGCGTCGAGCACCAGCGTGCCCAGCGGTATCGCAGCCGGATCGATCGGCGCCGGTGCGCTTCGATGCAGGCTCGACGGCCGAACGAGCACCTGCGTGTCGCGCAATGCCTCGAGAATCTCGCGCTCGGCTTCGGGCGCGTCTTCGAGAACGATCGTCTTGCGTTGGCGCCAGGCATCCAACAGCGGCTGCGCCGAAGGTTCGATGGCGAAGAGGCTCGCGTGATCCGCGCCGAAGAGCAGCGCCTTTGCACCTGGCGATCGGGCGGCGAAGATCCGGTGATCCGCCCAGACATACGTCCCGCTCATCGGATTCTCGCGATGAAGTCGGGAACGGTCACGGCTAATGCGGCTTCGGCCGCGTATGTCTGCGCGCCGCGTCGGTAGAGCGCGAGCACTTTGACGAGCCCGCTGTTCTCGGCCGAATAGTTGCGCTTCGGATTGGGGCCGAAGTCGCCTGTGGGCAGGTAGCTGCCGTTCGGCTTGATCGCGCCGACCCAACGCAGATCGTCGTCGCCCGGACGTGTCTTCTCTTCGGCGAGTCGGAACGTCGCGGGCACCGGCCCGAGCGCGATCCCGGCGACTTTGCCACTCCTGCTTTTTGCATAGGCGATCGCCTCGAACTGGACGCCTTCCGGGGGGTAATACTTGCCCCCCGACAATCGCGCGCGCCCCAATTCGGGCATGATCGCGATGTAATCGATCCGCGGTGCGAGCCGAACCCTGCCCGCGTCGAGTCCCTTCACCGAAATTGTTGCGTCGACGAGCTTGCCGGCATTGCTCACGACGGTGAGCTGCAATGCACCCGGCGCGATGCGCTTCGCCGCCAGCACCTTGACGGCCCCGCCCGCA
>DASWDF010000185.1:0-11854 GCA_036395475.1 Casimicrobiaceae bacterium | reverse complement strand
ACCGAGTTTCTCGAGGGCGCGGTCATCGACGGCATGGTCATCCAGCCGCTGCGGCTGATCGCGCCGGACAACACGGTCCAGGTCGCGCTCTACACGTTGGAGAAGCAAGGCAGAGGTCGCTGGCGCATCAATGGCTGCAGGATAGCGCCGTCGACCGTACAGGCGGCTTAGCATGCGGACGCAAACCCGGTGCGGGCTCGCGCCGCGGCCTCTTTAACCAGCCTTGCAAATTGTGATGTCGCGCGTCGGCCGCAAGCGTCGACTCACCTCGCGCGATCCCCGCGCACGAAGTGCGCGGGGGGCGACTGGCGACGCTGCGGGTTCGCGCCGCTACCCGAAGAAAAACTTGCGCTGCGTCTCCCAGTATTCCTGCGGGAGGCGCTTGAATCCCGACTTCGCGAACAGTGCCCAGCGCCCGAGCACGAAGGCGAGCAACGCGTTGGCTTCGGTGACGGGATCGCCCGTCCACCCACCGCCTGCCTGCGCGATCTTGAACGCCTGCCGCAACGCCGCCTCGACGCGCTCGTAGAGCTGGTTCATGCGAACCTGCAGCCGCTCGTCCTCGTTTACGAGCGCATCGCCGATCAGCACCCGGGTCATGCCGGGATTCTTTTCCGCGAATCCCAGCAATACCGAGACGATCTGCGCCGCCTGCGCAACGCCATCGGGCGTATCGGTGGTGATGCGGTTGACAAGCGAGAAGAGAGTCGACTCGATAAACTCGATCAAGCCTTCGAACATCTGAGCCTTGCTCGCGAAGTGGCGGTAGAGCGCGGCCTCCGACACGTCCAGCCGCGCCGCGAGCGCCGCGGTCGTGATCTTCTCGCCGCGCGGGTTTTCGAGCATCGCCGCCAGCGTCTGCAGGATCTGCAGCCGGCGTTCGCCAGGTTTGGTCGCCATCGGGACGCTCCTTCGCGCTCTCAACCTGCCTTGATCATCGTGCCCACGCCCTCATTGGTGAGCACCTCGAGCAACAACGCGTGTTCGACGCGACCGTCGATAATATGCGAGCTGCGCACGCCGTTTTTCACCGCCTCGAGCGCGGAGCCCATCTTGGGCAGCATGCCGCCCTGAATCGTACCGTCGGCAAACAAGCCTTCGATCTCGCTGGCGGTCAGGCCGGTGAGCAGCGTGCCGTCCTTGTCGAGCACCCCCACGGTGTTGGTCATCAGTACGAGCTTTTCGGCTTTGAGCGTTTCGGCAAGTTTGCCGGCTACGAGATCGGCGTTAATGTTGTAAGCTTCGCCGTCGTTGCCGACGCCGATCGGCGCGATCACAGGTACGAAGTCGCGGGAGTCCAGGAGCTGAATGAGCTCCGGATCGATGCGCTCGATCTCGCCGACCAGGCCGATGTCGACGAACTCGCCGCGGTTGCTGTCGCTCTTGAGCAACATCTTGCGGGCGTGGATGAATGCCCCGTCCTGGCCGGTCAGGCCGACCGCCCGGCCGCCGTGCTGATTGATCAGGCCGACGATCTCCTGGTTGAGCTCGCCCAAAACCATTTCCACGACGTTCATGACCTTTTCGTCAGTGACGCGCATGCCTTGGCGAAACTCGCTCGGGATGCCCATCGTCTTCAGCAGGTCGCCGATCTGGGGTCCTCCTCCGTGCACGATGACCGGGTTCATGCCAACCAGCTTCAACATGACGACATCGCGAGCGAAGCTCGACTTGAGCGCGGCCTCGGTCATCGCGTTGCCGCCGTATTTGATGACGATCGCCTTGTCGTGAAAACGCTGAATGTATGGCAGTGCCTCCGCCAAAATCTGAGCTTTGAGCGCAGCGGAGGCGGCCTCGAGGGGCATGGCAGGAACGGTCGCGTCGGATTGCGGCTCGGGTTGCGGCGATTCTACCCGATCATGCGCAAACAAAGTAACCGCGCCACTTTATCGACAAGTAAGCCCTGACTGGCGAGACGCCGCACGTTTGTAAGCGACAAGGCGCTTTGGTATCTTCCTCGGATGCACAACGCGCCGCCGGACGCCATCGACAAGAGTCTCGTGCGCCGCGTCCTGGTCACGAAGCTCCGCCATCACGGAGATGTGTTGCTGGCTTCGCCGGTGTTCACGGTGCTCAAGAGCGCGCTGCCCTCAGCCGAAATCGACGCGCTCGTATACCGGGAAACCGCGCCCATGCTCGAAGGTCATCCGGCGATCGCCCAGCTCTTCACGATCGACCGCGAGTGGAAGCGGCGCGGCGTGGTTTCCCAGTTCCGCGCCGAAGCCGGGTTGCTGCGCAGTTTGCGCGCCCGGAAATACGACCTCATCGTGCACCTGACCGAGCATCCGCGCGGTGCGTGGCTTACCCGGCTGCTGCGACCACGCTATGCGGTCGGGCGCGAGCTGCCGCGCGCGCACTGGTTGTGGCGCAGCAGTTTCAGCCACTACTATCGACTGCCGCGCGCGCGCCCGCGTCACACCGTCGAATGCAATCTCGATGCCCTGCGGCGGCTTGGTTTGCAACCGGCGATCGCGGACCGCCGGTTGGTTCTCGTGCCCGGCGAGCGCGACGCCGCGCGGGCGCGCGAGCTCCTCGCACAACACGGACTCGAGCGGCGGCGCTTCATCCAGCTGCATCCGGGCTCGCGCTGGCTGTTCAAGTGCTGGACTGCCGAGGGCTATGCGGCGTTGGTCGAAGCGATCGTCGCCGACGGCTGGCGAGTCGTCTTGACCGGCGCGCCCGACGCGCGCGAGCGGCAGCTGGTCGAGGCGATTCTCGCCTTGCTCTCCGAGCGGGCCCGTCTCCATGTGACGGACCTGGGCGGGACTCTCGGCTTGCGCGAGCTGTCGGCGCTGACGCGAGATGCACGAGCGTTCGTCGGTGTCGACTCCGCACCGATGCACATCGCTGCCGCGATGGGTACGCCGGTGGTTGCGCTCTTCGGCCCCAGCGGAGACATCGAATGGGGGCCGTGGCAGGTGCCGAACCGCGTCGTCACCTCCACCGACCATCCGTGCCGGCCCTGCGGCAACGACGGCTGCGGTGGGGGGAAGGTGTCCGAGTGCCTTACGACGCTGCCGGTCGAGCGCGTGCACGCCGCGCTCTTGCAAGTGCTCGCCGATACCGAGCACCGCTCGTCGCGATGAGGCTCGCGATCATTCGCCAGCGCTATACGCCCTACGGGGGCGCCGAGCGTTTCGTCGAAGCTGCGCTCGAAGCGCTGCTCGAGCGCGGCATCGCGATCACGCTGTATACGCGGCGCTGGCCGCAGACACGCCTGCAGTTGATCGAGCCCGTACTCTGCAATCCACTTTACCTCGGCCGCCTCTGGCGCGACTGGGGATTCGCCCGTGCAGTCTGCGGCACCATCGCCCGACAGCCGCCGGAGCTGGTGCAGTCGCACGAGCGCTTGTTGTGTTGCGACGTGTATCGGGCGGGCGACGGCGTGCACCAGGTCTGGCTCGAGGAACGGCTGCGCGACGAGCCCACGCTCGCGCGCCGCTTCGTCGAATGGAGTCCGTATCACCGCTACGTGCTGGAAATGGAGCGGCGCCTCTTCGCGAGCCCGGCGTTGCGCGCGGTAATCTGCAACTCGAAGATGGTGCGCGACGAAATTCGCGAACGCTTCGGCGTGTCCGAGGAGAAGCTCTTCGTCATCTATAACGCGGTCGACAGCGACGTCTTCTCGCCGCAATTGAATCAGCACCGCGCCGCGGTGCGCGCGAAGCTCGGCGTGCCGGAGAATGCGACCGTGTTTCTTCTGGTCGGCTCCGGTTACGTCCGCAAGGGCGTGGCGCGCGCGATCGCGGCACTGGCACGGCTTCCCGGCGACACGTATCTGTTCGTCGTTGGCCGCGACAAGGCGCGCGGGCGTTATAAGCGTCTGGCGCGAGAGCTCGGTATCGGACACCGCGTTGCGCTACTCGGAGCGCAGGAGGATCCGCGGCCGTTCTACGGAGCGGCCGACGCGTTCGTTTTGCCGACGTTGTACGACCCCTGCCCCAACGCGGTGCTCGAGGCGATGGCTTGCGGGCTGCCCGTAGTCACGAGCACCAAGTGCGGCGCGGCGGAGCTCATCGTGGAGAACGACGCGGGATTCGTCTGTCCCGCTCGCGACGTCGATTCGCTCGCCTGGCACATGATGACGCTGACCGACGCGGGCGCGCGAGCGACTCTGGGCGCGCGAGGCCGCGAGGCAGTGCAGCCGCTGACCCCCGCCGCGATGACGCTTCAGCTCGTGTTGCTCTATCGCGATCTGCTCGCCGCCGCGCATGCGGCGATGCCGGCCCGGCGTTGAGACTTCCGCGCGCGTTCGCTGCCCGGGTGCCCGCCGGCGCTGCGCTATAATCCGCGGCACTCGAGCCCACCTCCGGCGGCCATCACCGCCCCTGCCTTTCACCGTGTCGCCCGGCCTGCTGCTCTACAAGCGCCTGCTTCGCTACGTCCGCCCGTACTGGTGGGTGTTCGCGCTCGCGATCGTCGGCATGGTCGTGGTCGCCGCCGGCGACACGGTCATGGCGGTGCTGGTCATCCCCATCGTAAGAACGTTTCAGAAGCCGGACCCGGCGATGACGCTGCTGCTTCCGGTGTACATCGTAACCGTATTCCTCCTTCGCGGGCTCGGATCATTCGTCTCGGAATACGGAATGGCGTGGACCGGTCATCGCGTGGTGTTCGATCTGCGCCGGCAAATGATCGACCGGCTCCTTTCCCTGCCGACCTCATATTTCGATTCGCAGTCATCGGGGCGTTTGATCTCCAAGTTCACCTTCGACGCCTATCAGCTCGCCGCGGCAACTTCGTCGGCGATCACGACCTCGGTGCGCAGCGCGCTGACGATCGCCGGCCAGCTCGGCTTCATGTTCTGGCTCGACTGGCGGTGGACGCTGAGCCTGATCGTGATCGTGCCGATCGTCGCCGTCGTGATTCGCTATTTCAGCCGGCGGCTGCGCCGCGTCGCGCGCGACGTCCAGCAGCGCACGGGCTCGATCACTCACGTTCTCGAGGAGATCATCGGGGCCCAGCGCGTGGTCAAGATCTTCGGCGGCGAACACTACGAAAGAACGCGCGCGGTTGTCGGCGCCAACAAGCTGCGTCAGTCGATGAGCAAGCAATCGTCGGCGAGTGCCGCCGGCTCGCCGCTATTGCAATTCGTGATCGCCTGCGCAGCCGGAGTCATCGTCTATATCGCGCTGAAACAAAGCGAGGTGGGAGGCTTCGACGCCGCGCGGTTCGCGGCGTACGTGATTTCGCTGCTCACGCTTCTCGACCGGTTCCGCGCGCTATCCGGCGTGAACGCCAGCATTCAAAAGGGCCTTGCCGGTGCCGAAAGCATCTTCGCCTTGATCGATCAGAAGCCCGAGGAGGACCGCGGCAAGCTCGAGCTCGCGCACGTCCGCGGAGAGGTCAAGTTCGATCGTGTGTCGCTGCGCTATCCTGGCCGCGACAAGAACGCGCTGTCCGAAGTGAGTTTTACGATTGCTCCGGGCGAGAGCGTCGCGCTGGTCGGCCCATCCGGCAGCGGCAAGACCTCGCTGGTGAATCTCGTTCCCCGCTTCTACCAGCCGACCGCCGGACGCATTCTTCTCGACGGAAACGACATCGATGATCTCACGCTCGCCAACCTGCGCCGCCAGATCGCGCTGGTCAGCCAGGAAGTCATCCTTTTCAACGATACGGTCGCGGCGAACATCGCCTACGGCGCCATGGCGCACGCGGCGCGTAACGCCATCGAGGATGCCGCCGCCGCGGCGCACGCGCTGGATTTCATTCGCGCGCTGCCCGGCGGTTTCGAGACCATCGTCGGCGAGAACGGCGTGCGGCTCTCCGGCGGCCAGCGGCAGCGCCTGGCGATCGCCCGAGCCATTCTCAAGAACGCACCAATCCTGATCCTCGACGAGGCGACCTCGGCGCTCGATTCGGAATCCGAACGTCACGTGCAGGCGGCGATGGAAACGCTCATGCGCGGCCGGACGACCATCGTGATCGCGCATCGGCTGTCGACCATCGAGCGGGTCGACCGGATCGCCGTGCTCGATGCAGGCCGCGTCGCCGAGCACGGAACGCATGCGGAGCTGCTCGCGCGCGACGGCCTTTACGCCAGGCTCCACCGCATCCAGTTCGCGACTGCAACCGCGGTCGCTTGACGAGAGTGAGGATTCTGCACACGGAGTCCTCGCTCGGATGGGGCGGCCAGGAGATAAGGATTCTTACCGAGGCCGCGGGGATGCGCCGTCGCGGCCACGACGTACGGGTCGCCGCACCACGCAAGGCGCCGATCTTCGACGAAGCAGAGCGATTCAGCGTGCCCGTCATCGCGTTGCCGATCGGCCGCAAGACGCCCGCGGGTGTGGTCGCATTGCGCCGCGTGCTGGCGAGCGAGCGCGTCGACGTCGTCAACAGCCACAGCTCCACCGACAGCTGGCTCGCGGCACTCGCCTGCCGCGCCTTCTGGCTCGGCAAGCGGCGCCCGCCTGCGCTGGTGCGCACGCGCCACATCTCGGCGCGCATACCGACCGGCGCGGCAACGCGCTGGCTGTATGCCAGGGCCACGGCCGAGATCGTCACCACAGGAGAAGCGATCCGCCAGCAATTGATCCGTGCCGCCGGGGTCTCGCCGGCGCGGGTCACATCGATCCCCACCGGCATCGACCTCGAGCATTTCGTGCCCGGGGACAAGTCGGCGGCGCGCCGTGCGCTGCACCTGCGCGAGGATGCGCCCCTCATCGGCATCGTCGCAACGCTGCGTAGCTGGAAGGGCCACCGCTTCCTCGTCGAGGCGATGACGCTGCTCGCACATCGCGAGGCACGGCTCGTCATCGTCGGCGACGGCCCACAGAAGAACGCGCTCGAAGCCCAAGTGCGTGACCTGCGCTTACGCGCGAGGGTGAGCCTGGTAGGCAACCGGCAGGACGTAGCGCCCTGGCTGCGCGCATTCGATGTTTTTGCGCTGCCTTCTTATGCCAACGAAGGCGTGCCGCAAGCGCTCCTGCAGGCGATGGCCGTCGGCGTTCCTTGCGTGACGACCGCCGCCGGCGCGATCGGTGAGATCGCGATCCACGATACGACCGCGCTGGTCGTCGCTGGGCAGAACGCGGTGGCGCTCGCGGCGGGTATCGACCGGCTGCTCGGCGACGCGGCGCTCGCATCGCGCCTCGCCTGGTCGGCGCGCGAACGCACGCAGTCGAAGTTCGGCATCGACGCGATGCTCGATGGCATGGACGCCGTGTTTCGCCGCGCAGCCCATGGCAACCGCTACCGCTGAACGCCGCAGCCGCTTCGCCGGGCGCGCGCGGGGCATCACTCGCGCGCTCCTCTCGTGATGGCGTTGCCGGAAGCCTACGCGCGTTCCCATCGGCGTATCGTGCCTGCATTGACGTCGAACCAGGACACAAATCCGGGCCCTCATAATGGCGCGCCGTCCGCGGCACGCGCCCATAAGACCACCGCGATGTCTCAAGCCCTCCCAATGCGTTCCCCGTCTCAGTCGGTCTATTCGCCCGAGTTCGTGCTTCTCGCCTGCATCGCGTTCGCGCTTCCGATGTTCGAAGGCGCTAAGAACATCCTCTGGGGACTGTACGCGCTCGCCTGGTATGTGAATCGCCTGCGCTACGGATGGTCGTGGGAAATGTTGGGCGGTCGTTGGGATCGCTGGGACACTGTGCTGACTGTCTGGCTCGCCAGCGCCGTGGTCGGCGCGGCGTTGGCGGGCATGCACCACGATGAATGGCGCGCATTCCGGGACACGCTGCGAATGACGTCGATCTTATGGTTCTTGAAGCGCAGCGGCTACGGCGACGCGCAATGGCTGCGCCTTCATGTCACGCTGCAAGCGGCCGTGACCATCGCTACGATCTGGGCGCTCGCCGCGCTGGCCTGGCCGCACCGGTATGAAGGGATCCAGCTCAACTCGGTCGGGCACGTCAACCAGAGCGTCATTTATATCGTCATTTGCTTCGGTACGCTCCTGGGCGGCGTATCCGCGTATTGGCGGAGGATGCGGCCCTGGCTGCGCGCGGTCGCGATCGCCGAATTCGCCATTCTCCTCGTGGCGCTGTTTGCCGCGGGAAGCCGCTCGGCCGCGGTGACGGCCATGCTCGGCGCCCTGGCGTTCGGGTTGCTGTGGCTCAAGCGCTCGGCGCGTCCGATCATCTGGATCCTGATTGCCATCGGCGCGTTCGGCGCCGTGGTCGCGGGCTTCGACACCGACATGCGGCGCAAGCAGGAATTTGCGAAGGAAAGCGCCTATGCGCTGTTGAACGAGCGCCATCCGATCTGGCAGCAGGCACTCGCGGGGTGGCGCACCTACCCAGCATTCGGCGTCGGCGCGGACAATTTCCGCCAGATCAGCGTCGGAGAGGTTCGAGCATGGCAAGAGGCGCGCGGGGAACGATACGATCCGACGCAGTTCGTCGCCACATCGCATGCGCACAGCCTGTATCTCAATACGCTGGCCGAACGCGGGTTGCTCGGTATCGCGGTCCTTGCCCTCTTGTTGGGCGCTTGGGCGTGGAGTGTGTTCGGCGACGTCCCGCGCGGAAGCGACCCGCCGCTCTATTGGTTGAACTGGACCGGCGCAGCGTCCGCGCTGGTGGCGACCGCGTGCATCGGCGTGTTCAACACGACGTTGCACGACGAGCACGGCCTCCTCGCGACGATGCTCCTCGGCGTGTGGCTGGGACACAAGCGATCGCGCGCCGCGCTCTTCACGACGTAAGCGGCAACGCGAAGGCGAAGCGAACGATCGGGTCAGCGGCGACGCGGCGCGCGCAGCGGCAACGGCGCCGCGGCATCGAAGGGCGCTTCCACTGGAATCGCCTTCACCGACGCGCCGGCAGGCGGCGAGTATTCGGGAATCCACGCCTTGAGCCACGAGCGGACCTCGGCATCGCCGGCGGCGCGGTCGCGCTCCAGCCACGCGATCATCTGCTCGATGGTACCGGCACCGTTCGTGCGGGCGTGCGCGATAAACAGTTTCGGATGCGGTGTCGCCAGCGTCGTTTCTTCGGAAGCAAGCGGCTCTTCGTAGAGCTTTTCCCCCGGGCGCAGGCCCGTGAACACGATACGGATCGCGTCGGGGTCGGCGCCGGAGAGCCGAATCATGTCGCGGGCGAGATCGACGATTCGCACCGGTTCGCCCATGTCGAGCACGAGCACCTCGCCGCCCCTGCCCATCAGGCCCGCTTGGAGTAGCAGTTGTGTCGCCTCGGAGAGCGACATGAAATAGCGCGTGATCTCCGGGTGCGTGACTGTCACCGGACCGCCGCGGGCGATCTGCTCGCGGAACCGCGGAATCACGCTGCCCGCGCTGCCGAACACATTGCCGAAACGCACGACGACGAACTCCGTCCCCCCGTTCTGCAAGCTCTGGCAGATCACCTCGGCGAGGCGCTTGGACGCGCCCATCACGTTGGTCGGATTGACGGCCTTGTCGGTCGAGACCAGGACGAATTTTTCGACTTTCGCGGCGACTGCGGCGCGCGCGAGCACCCAGGTGCCGTAGGCGTTGTTGCGCACCGCCTGCCAGGCATTGGTTTCTTCCATCAACGGCACGTGCTTGTACGCGGCTGCGTGAAAGACCACGGACGGCTTTTCGCGCGAGAGTAGCTGCTCGACCAACGTGGCATGCTTGGCATCGCCGACGATAGTGACTACCGGCAGGCCCGGAAACTCGTCTTCCAGCCCCTGCTGGATCTGATAGAGCGCGTACTCGGACAGCTCCAGGAGCACCAGCCGGGCGGGCCGATAACGCGCGACCTGACGACACAACTCGGCGCCGATCGAACCACCCGCGCCGGTAACCAGTATCACCCTGTCGCCCAGCCATTCGCGCAGGCCCGCGCTGTCGAGCACGACGGGGTCGCGACCGAGAAGGTCGTCGAGCTCGACGTGACGTATCGTCGTCAACTGCGACCGCCCGCTGATCAGGTCTTCATACGACGGTACGGTCAGCGCCTCGAGTCCGGCCGCCGCGCAAAGCTCGGCGACGCGGCGGCGCACACTGTGCGCCGCCGACGGCAGCGCGATGATCACGGTGCGCACACCATAGCGCCGAACCCACAACGGCAATTCTGCGATGGGTCCCAGGACGCTGACGTTGCGCAGGAGCCGCCCCTGTTTCGCGGGATCGTCGTCGAGCAGACCGACGACGCGCCATTGGCGGCTGTGTGCGAGCTCCTTGGTCAGCAGCGCGCCGGCCTCGCCGGCACCGAGGATCAGCACCGGCTCGCCGAGCGCCGCGAGCGGGCTGTAGAGCCGATGCTCCTTCCAGATGCGGTAAGTAAAGCGACTGCCCGCCATGAGAAAGATCAATACCGGCGGATAGAGGATGAGCACGCTGCGCGGCACGACGGAGGTCAACTGCATCATCACCAGCACGACCGGGATCGCCACCGCGCCCAAGCCTGCCGCGAGCACGATGCGCTGCAGGTCCGGCAAGCTCGCGAAGCGCCATAACCCGCGGTACAGGCCAAACGCCAGAAAGATTCCGGCTTGGAGCGGCAGGATCCAGGCGAGCGTGTGCCACATGTCGGAAAGCTGTGGCTCGTGCAGGTCCATGTTGGACCGGAGCCAATAAAGCCCGCCCCAGGCAACCCCCGCCGCACAGACGTCGTGCACGAACGCGAGCCAGGCCCGCCAGTTAGCCCTTACTCTCTTCAAATCCCACTCCTCGCCGACGCCAATGATACTCGATCACCGCGAATATAAGCGCGAGAATCGCCGCCCAGACGACGAGTAACGCGATGCCGGCGGCAGGTGCCCAAACCAGCACCGCGAGACTCGAGCCTGCAACTGCGACCATCAGCGCGGCATAGAGTGCCAAGGTTCGACCATGTCCCCAGCCGATCTGCACCAGTCGCTGATAGTAATGTTCCCGATGCGCTTCCCAAATCCGCGCCCCCCGCAACAGCCGATACACCAAGGTCGCCGTCGCGTCCGCGATGAAGGGCAGGAAGATCAACGTCGGAAACCACGCGGGCCACCACAGTTCCTGCCATCCCGTGATGCCGAAGATTGCGGCAAGGAAGCCGAGCGGAACGGCGCCAACATCGCCCAAAAGGACATGGGCAGGTGGCGCATTGCGAAGCAGGAACGGGACCGCCGCCGCGACCAGTGCGAGGAAGAGTGTCGCCGCAGCGCTCCCCGCCAGCCAAGCTGCGGCCGCATACGCGCCAAATCCGATGCAGGCCATCGCTCCCGCCAGCCCGTCGCTGCCGTCCATGAAATTGTAGAGATTCGCCATCCACACGATCGCCAGAACGGCGACAAAGGGGTTGAGCGGGGGAGCGGCAAGCCACGTCCACGCCGCGGCGGCCGCGAGGTGTATCGTGAGCCGGAACGCTGGATGCACGCCGCGGAGATCATCGAGGAGCGACACGGCGATGACGGCGGCGAGCGGCCCGAGCCACGGTTTGGCGCCGGGCAACCACAGCGTTCCCGCGAACCAGCCCGCCCAAATCGCCAGACCACCGCCGCGCGGTATCGCGCGCACGTGCAGCGAGCGCGCATTCGGCACATCGAGGGGCAGAAGGCCCGCGCGCCGAAGCAGTGTGCCAAGGACAGCCCAACTGACCGCGGCAGCGATGACTGCCGCCAATCCCGTCATTGCCGTGTCGCGCCCTTGCGCGTATCGGATTGGCTCGGGCACAACGTCGGCAAGCCGTTGTTCGCAACCATTTTTGCGAGCCTGGGCAAGCGAGCGCCGCAGAGACGCTCGTAGCGGCAATTATACTCGGCGCGATGCTTCTGACGCGTCAGCCTAAAAGCGGCGTCTTGTTGCAATTAAACAACAGGCTTCGCAGGGGGTTTTAGGGTCGCGGGTTTTAGCTTGCCAATGGATTCGCCGCTTTGGCACAATGACCTCAACTTCTCGCTACCTCCTGAGAAGGTTCCGATGGCAGGCGCAAAAGCTGTT
>DASWDF010000184.1:0-20439 GCA_036395475.1 Casimicrobiaceae bacterium | reverse complement strand
ACTGCGCACGGAGAACAGTGTGTCTTGCATGAAATCCTCACCACGCATCGCTCTGTCCCCGGCAAGAAGATTACGAAAACCGTTGCCAGAACAGTAGCCGCAATCCACTCTTTTGCAAGTCGAATTTCAACAAACTGCTAGAGCGCCGCGTCGGCGGAACCGGGCACTCGGAGCCAGGCGCCGGGCAGGCCGCGCCAGCGCCGCCATGCGCTGCTCGCATAACGCAGCAGCATACACAGGCCGCCGACGACAACCGCCGCGTACGTCACCGTGCGCGGAAGCCGCAACACCGACGTCGGGTCGTCCCACGCGTCGATCGAGAACTCGACGGCGAGCGCGAGCACGGTCAGCAGGAACGCCATCACCAGCAGATCGGCGGCGGCCATCAGCCAGCGGCGCAGCGTCGGCGGCAGCAACGTGACGACCATGTCGATCGCGACGTGCATGCCGTACTTGAATCCCGCCGCCGCACCGACGAAGACGACCCAGGCGAACGCGATGGCGGCGATCTCGCCGGTCCACGTCGCCGGCTGCTCGGTCACATAGCGGGTGACGACACCCCAGCAGACGGCGAAAACGACGATGACCAGCGCCGCACCGGCGACCGTTTCCTCGAAATGAGCGAACGGTCCTGCCGTGAAGCGGCTCCGAGACGTCACTTCAGGTTGGACAGCACGGTTTCACGAAGACCGGGCGTCCACTTCGGAAACGCCGTGTAGACGCTCGCGGTGGCCTTCTGGAACGCCGGCACGTCGACATCGGTCACGAACGTCACGCCGGCGGCCTTGAACTTGGACACGTAGTCGTCCTGGCTCGCGAGCGTGAGCCGTGTCATCTCGGCGCCCGCTTTCTTGCCTTCTTCGAGCAGAATCTGCTGAATGTCCTTCGGCAGCTTGTTGAAGAAGCCGGCGTTGATCGGCCACATCACGAACGCCGTGAAGTGTCCGGTCATCGAAATGACCTTGCGCGTCTCCTGCAGCTTCACACCCCACAGCGACCCGAGCGGCGCCTCGGCGGCCTGGACGACATTCTGCGAGAGCGCGTTGTAGACCTCCGACCATTGGACCGTCGCCGGCCTCGCGCCCATCGCCTTGAAGGTCTCGATCCACATCGTGTTCGGCGGCACGCGCACGGTCATGCCGGCCATGTCCTCGGGCTTCCTGACCGGCTTATCGGCGATGACATGGCGCTGGCCGAAGAAGCCGTTCGCCATGATCAGCTTGAAGCCGGCCGCCTCGAGCTTCTTCTCGATATCCTTGAACCAGTTCGACGCCAGCAGCTTTTCGTACTCCTGCGGCGTCTTGATCAGGTAGGGACCGTTGAGCACGCCGACATCGGGCACGAAATCCGACAGGTAGCCCGGGTCGGTGATGTTCATGACGTTGGCCCCTTGGCGGATCATCTCGTTCACGTCCTTTCCCGGGCCCAGCTGCTCGGCGGGAAACACGGTGATCTGGACACGACCGTTGGTGCGCGCGGCGACATTCTTCGCGAAATATTCGGCGGCCTGGTGCGCCGGCTCGCTCGGCGACAACGAATGCGCGAAGCGGATCTTGATGTCCTGCGCCGCCGCGGACATCGAGGCGGCGAGCGCGGTGATAGCGAGACAGGCGGTCAAAGATTTCATGAGATCTCCTGAAAGTTTTGGTTGGGAGCGAGTGCCGGCGCGTGCCGCGCACGACAATCGGGTCGACCGGGGGTCACCGCATCATTGCTCGAGCGGCTGGCGGTTCGGGTTCAGTTTGCCGCGCGCCTGCGCGCCGGCGTAGAGGATCCGCAACTGGCGGTCGATGATCGCGCCGTGGCGCGCCACGGCGGCCGGGTGCAGGTCCGCCTCGGGCGGTTGTTCCGGCTCGAAATGGCCATGAGTATCACGGCCGCGCACGAGCAGCGCGCTGTCGCGGATCGGCGAGAGCTGGCGCACGTTCGTCGGGATGTAGCGGATTGCAAAACCCGCCCGTGGTAGCGGCGACCGGTTCGGCTGCGAACCGTGAAACAGCAGCACATGGTGAAGCGACATCTCGCCGGGCTGGAGCTCGACATCGACGACTGTCGCCGGGTCGACCTGCACCGCGATCTCCTGCCCGCGGGACAGCATGTTCGCGTCGTCGAACCGATCTTCATGCGGCACCTGCGCGCGATGCGTGCCCGGGACCACCTGCATGCAACCGGACTCGCGCGTGCTCGGCGTCAACGCAACCCAGGCGGTCGCGACATCGGGCGACGACAGGCCCCAGTACGTCGCGTCCTGATGCCAGCTCACGTAGGCTGCGTCGCCAACAGGCTTCGCGAAGAACTGCGAGCTCCAGCACCACAGGTTCGGACCAAGCAGCGACTCGACGGCGTCTACGATGCGCGGGTCGCGGACCAGCGCGTCGAGCCACGTGTACAGCAGGTGCGGCTTCTGATTGTTGCGGCCCTTGATGGAGTCGGCATTCGCCTGGTAGCGCGCGTACAGCGCGTCGGCCTCTGCAGCCGGCATTACGCGCAGCGGGTGCAGGATCCCGTGTTCCCGATATTTCGCAATCTCCGCTTCCGACAAACTCGTAGCCATGACCATCGCCCAATCGATAAAGATGTCTTGCTCGCTCTTACGCTTCGCGCATGAAGATATTCGGCATGCGTTCCAGCAGGCTGATCGGCGCGGCTGACTTGATTCGCACGGCACGCGCGGCATCCCTGCTCAATATTTTCCGTACTTCTTCACGGCATCGGACATCGCCCAAACGTTCTCGGGCTTGCAGTAATCGGTCAGGCTGTTGCCGCTACTGATCATGTAGCCGCCGCCTGCGCCCGCAGCGGCAATGCGCTCCTTCACTTCCCGGTCCACGCCTTCGGGCGGGCCCAAGGTGAGCGTGTAGTCGAGGTCGATATTGCCGATGATGCACACCTTCGACCCGTACTGCGCCTTCATCTTGCCTATGTCCATGGCGGAGGGCTGGATCGGATGAATGGCGTTCATCCCGAGCTTCAGCAGCCCGTCGAGGACCGGAAACAGGTTGCCGTCGCTATGGTAGGCCCACGGCTTTCTGATCGCGTCGGCCACCATCTTCTGATATGGGTACACGAACTCCTCGTACATCTCCATGTTGACCCACGGCATCTTGGTGTCGGCGATATCATCCGCTGCCCAGTAGAAATCGAGATCCAGCTTGTTGAGATTTTCGACCACGCGCACCGACCATTCGGCGTAGCGATGGTGGATCTCTTTCACCAGGTCCGGATCGTCGTAGATCATCAGCGAGAACACATCGAGGCCCATGCTCTCGATCGTGCTCGCGGTGCCCAGCCGAATCCCCGCGTATACGGCATAGTCCTCGCGGTACTGCTCGATCCACTTGGCTACCTGCTCGTAGCGCGCCGGATGATCGGGGTCGGGAAGGAACTCATCGAACAGCTTCAGCGAGTCGCGGTCGACCAGCAGGCCTTTCTTGACGAACGATCTTCCGTTTGCGTCCAGTCCCATCTCGGCGATCCACGGCGGCCGAAAGTCGAACGTGATCTTCTTCGGAAAGTAGAACGCCTCCTTCACCTCTGCCGGTGACCTCTGCTGCCAACTGGAGGTGGCCGCAGTGCCGCTGGCGAAACTGAAGCCGAACCCGTCCATCCCCAATGCGCGACAGAGCTCTCCCGGCGTGTAATCTGTGCGCCCGCCCATGATCCGGATCTGCATCCGTTCATCGAATCCGCCTTCGATCCAGGGCACCTGGTCCGGCTGACGACGGTGCAGCGCCGTCATGACTCTTTCTCTGGGCGTCATCTCGCGGTCTTCCGTATCCACATCGCGTCGATCAGCGCGTCCTGCGTGATTGTGCGCGGGTTCATGCCTGCAGCGAGCGCATTGCGGATCTCCGTCGCTCCGCGACGCTTGCTGCCGATGACAAGGTTCTTGATGGCCTCGGTCGCGGCCGACATGGTCGCCTCGCTCCTTCGTTTCCCGGATGTGCACGGCGCCACCAGCCGACCCCGCGGGATTCCGATATTTCAGTGATATGTTAGAACTTTACACTGACGTCAACCGTTTTCTTCGCCGGCTCTTAACCGGCATCAAAAAATCGTAAGCCGGGCCGCTGAGCGATCGGAAGGCGGCCAACACCCGAAAGTTGCCGTCAGCGGTCATGACGCAGCACGGCAAAGGCCGCGGAGGCAGCTCGACGAACGTTGGAACTTCGGCGAGCTCGGCGATGTTCGCGTACAAGGGCGCTGGCAGACACCGATCGCTTCAGCGGCCACCGACCGCGCGCAGTTCGCCGGCTTCATTCGATCTTAAGCTGCCCACCAGCAAGTTCGACGTCGCGAACTCGGACGGCGATCTCGCCGAGCGATCGCTGCAACTGGGCAGCGGCACAACGGACGTCATACTTGGCGGCTACTTCCGTCAGGTGTCGGCGGTCGCGCAATCCTCGTGGTTCGTACAGACGCAGGGTCAGTGGGCGAGCCACACACGAGTCAGGCGCGCCGGGTGCAGAGGATACCGGCGGTCGCTTTGTCGCCGCTGCGCCCGGTATCAGCTCCGCGGTTACGCGGCTGTGCGCATGCTCGACGCGACGCCGAGATTCTGGGAAGCGTTGCGGATGGCCGGACTGCCGGCCGCCTGGCTGCGACGCCAGGCATGTTCGGCGCACGCGTGGATGCCGATGCGCCGTAAGGGCATTTTGGGACCACCGCCTGGCCCACACATTCGTTCAACTGCGTCGCTACTCATCGCGGCACGCGCGACGGCATCCGGCGGGAGCTGGTTGCGGGGGCCCGCAACCTGACTTGGAAGCGCGTACGAATCAAACCCTGTGGATAGCTCGGAAGCTCATTTCGACCGATGCGGCTCCCTCATGCTGAGAGTCAACGCTGGCCAGGTCGTGAAGATGCTCTTGATGCTTGAGCATCGACATGACTGATGCTATGATGCTTCCATGCGTACAACGGTTCGCGTGGATGACGAGCTCCTTGAGCGACTGAAGGCGCAGGCGCAAAAGGAAAAGGTGAGCCTGACCCGTCTCATCAACCGCACACTCAAGGCGGGGCTGCAGGTCGGGCGCGCGCGTCGTCCGAAGCGGCCCCTCTATCGCGAGCGTGCCCAAGCTCTCGGGGCACCCCGCGTGTCGCTCGACAAGGCGCTCGCCCTGGCTGCCGCGCTGGAGGACGAGGAAATCGTCCGCGAGTTTGCGCTACGCAAGTGAAAATCGTCGACCTGAATGTCCTGCTCTACGCGGTGAACTCGGACGCAGCGCTGCACCAGCGCGTGCGCGCGTGGTGGGAAGCGGCCGTGAACGACGACGAGACTATCGGCTTGCCTTGGGTCGTCCTGCTCGGCTTCCTGCGGCTCACCACCAATCCTCGCGTGTTCCCGCGCCCGCTTGCGCCGGACGCGGCGGCCGCAAAGGTCGATACGTGGCTCGCCCTGGACAACATCCGCATCGTCTGCGAAAAGGACGACCATTGGGAAAGCTTGAAAACGCTCCTCCACCAAAGCGGCACCGCGGGCAATCTTACGACCGATGCGCATCTCGCAGCACTCGCTCTGACTCACGACGCAGTGCTCGTATCATGCGACACTGATTTCACCCGCTTCAAGGGGCTGCGCTGGGAGAATCCGCTCCGGTGACCGGGCAAGGTCGACGCGACAAACCAGCAGCTGGGGCATCAACAACAACGGGTGACACTGCGCATGCTGCGCCATGGGTTTGACCACGCGCGCGGGAGGCACCGCACGGGTACATCGAGGCGGCCGACGAAACAACGGTCGATCGCGGCGAAGAAATCGCCCTCAAGCGGTCACAGGCTTTCCAATAGATTCTTCCGGTCCGGGTAATTTGGGACAAATGGGAGGCCCTTCAGATCAGGACTACCTGCAATTCCACTGGTTTGATGGCCCCCAACTTTGAAGCTTCTGGTGGCAGATGGTTTTTCTGGACACCAACGGGCCCCTGACCCCCGTGATTGGTATTTCTCTTCAGGCACCTATGAATACTGGGAGGGACCTCGAGCTGCAGCAGAACCTCAGTCGCTCGCCCTGGTCGGCGTCGCCTTGGCAACGTTGGTCTTGGTTCGATCCAGACGGTCGCGCGTCCGGCTGCACGCGTAACAAACTGCTCGACGTCATTGGTCGCCCACGCATTGCTGCGTGAAGGTGCGCTAGGCAGCGGCGGATGGTCGCGAGGGATAGAGCTACTGCAACCCATAGCGAATTCCAAAGATGCTCGGCGACTCCGACGCTCCGGCACAAATTAGGCACAGGCCCGAAAAGCAAACGGCTCGCCAAAGTGGCAAGCCGCTGAATTGTTGGTTGCGGGGGTTGCAACCGGACCGTCTACACGTTAGCGGAACAGGACCGGGCGGCGCAGATGGTCCGATTAGCGCCCGGGAACCCGGCCACGCCAGTATCCAGGTAACTGCGAATGGTGCGCCAGGGCGAAAACGACGATGCTGTAGGACTCCGGCCGATAAACAATCGAGAACGGAAAGTCCTTGAGCATCACGCGGCGGGTATTCGACTCCGCCGGTGAGCCGGCGAGAGGGAAAGCCAACGCAGCGCAGTCGCTTCTTCTACGGCGGCGACGAAACGCGCGCCCTGCCCCGGCTGAACTCCGTTGTAGTAGGCGATCTCGGCGAGAAACTCTTCGCGCGCGGGCGCGACGAACCGCGCTCGTTTCACCGCGCGATACGTCTAACTTCGGCAAAAACGTCCTCGGCGGAAAACGCCTTCACTTCGCAGCGATCGTATGCCGCGACTCGCTGCTCGATTTCCCGATTCCAGGCGCGCTCGATCTCGGCGAGCTGAGTGCGCTGCAGGGATTCCAGCATCACTTCCGCCAGTCGAGCACGGTCGTCTGGCGAAAGGGATTTCGCTTGTTGCTCAATATCGGACAGCAGCACTGGCATGGTCCACCTACGAGGTAAAGTTGTTGGGCTTATTCTACTGCAACCTCACCAATTGCGAAGAGGGACGACCGCGCAAGGATCACCGGGAATTTCAAGCAAGCCACGAGGGATTCGGTGGATTTGAGCAGATCTCGACGTGCAGAGCACGATCATCCAGCGAAAACAGATGGCGCTTGTTGCTCAATCGAGAGCGACGCGTGCTGCGTGGTCAGGCCGTGGGCACCATCTGTCGGCAAAGGTATGCCGCATCGTCTTCAACGCCAAAAAGGACGCCAGACCTCATGTTATGCATCCAGTGCAAGCCGAGAAAATACACACCATGGCATCGAGTCACACCGCGACGCTGTGCAGGGACTCCAGCGGCATCGAAAATCGGTACGTTGACCCAGTCGAACGCGTATTTGTAGCCGGTGCACCAGACAATTGAGTTTACATTGGCAGCGCGCAAGTCCAAGGTCGTTGATGTGCCGCCTTCTTTCATTGGAAGCGGCAGCGCCAGCTCGGAGCCAACTTCGTCAGCGGAGTCCATGCCGACGGTTTCTGCGTAATCGTCGGCACATCGGACGAACTCAACGAGCGACTGGTCGGCGTAAGCAAGCCTTTGCTCGACATCGTTGTCGAATGCGACGGCTCCATCGCGGACATCGCGGAATCGTCCCAAAAGAACGACTCCATGCGCCGCGAACGTACGAAGATCGACGTCATGGCCGCCGTTTGCGCCGGTCAGCAATAGCGGCGGCGGAATTTTTCGCTCAGGCAGACTATCGATCGGCGTATCGAAGCGACCAAGCACGTTAAGCCAGAACAAGAGATCCTTTCCGCGGTAGCGTCGGGGTGCGCGTTTGTGCAGGCTCACAGAAAGGTAAACGGTACGTCCGGCTTGGTAAAGCTCTTCCGCGATCTGGCAGCCGGAGCTGCCCGTTCCCACTACCAACACCGCTCCCGGTCGAAGCTGCTCGGGATTCATGTAATGGCTGGCATGTAGCTGCGTGATTTCTCGAGGCAACGATGCCGCTTGTGCCGGCACCGATGGCACCTGGAAAGGCCCGGTGGCCAGAACCACGTGCAACGCTTCAATCGTGCCGTGGCTCGTGTCCAGCACGTAGCGCGCAGACTCCGAATCCCGCCTCAGCGCGCGTACCTCCACCCCGCAGCGCACTGGAGCTCCGATGACATGCGCGTATTCGTCGATGAATGCGGCAACGTCTTCTTTGTTCGCGAACCCCTCCGGATCCCTGGCATGGTACGCATAGCCGGGGAGCCGCAGCGACCAGTTGGGAAACTGAAAATTGAGTGAATCCCAGCGCTCGCGGCGCCAACGGTCGGCGACCCGATGCCGCTCGAGCAAGACATGCTCCTGACCCACTTGGCGCAGGTAGTAGCTCATCACGAGCCCCGCTTGGCCCGCACCAATGACGACAGTTTCGATTTGTTCCTTCATGCCTTGCTACCCGTCAACCAGTGTCACGCAGAAGCGAGACGCTGGGCCTCGGCCACGCAGTGGAGAGTGTACCGACGCGCGGCCCATCAGCAAACGGCGTACCAAGACTACGTTCAGGTGGCAAGTTAAGCCCGTCGCTTTTCGTAGCCTTAACGGGTTTTCAAGCGACATCGAGTTGGGCACCATGGGGCGTGTGCTGAAGCCGAAAGCCCCCCTCTTTCCCCACGATTTCAGGGTATCAATCGACGACAGCTTAATTTAGGGTTCTCACATTGAGCAGGGAGCTTGCATCCCTGGTTGCCCATCGCGGGTGACGAAGGCAGGCACGCAAGCTGGCCGCGTGCGCGAGGCTATGCAGACAGCGACCGCCGCCATGCTTCAGGCGGCCCCTCTGTTTGGGCATCGCATATTGAAAGAAGACACCCCGCTCGGCCGTCACTTGGGGTCGGTGGGCGGAATCGAACTTCGCTGTTCTCCGGGCTACGTGCGGTTTTAGTAAGCGATCGTCCACCCTTACCACCACTATTTGTTAGCGCCGGAGTAATACTGACCCACTGCGTCGAAGTAAAGCTGACCCACCTGGGCGAAGATGGCGGCCTTTTGGCCACCGAGGATGCTTACCCAGGAGCAAGCAGTGGAGATCAGAGTGATGGCCCGGCGGGGCATGGCAGTTCGGCAGATCGCGCGAGAGCTTGGCTGCTCTCGCAACAGCGTCAAACGATATCTGCGTGACGCGCAGGCGTCGCGCTACGGGCCGCGCTCGCCGCGCACCGGCTGTCGCTCGACGAGACTTCTGTATCTGCTGAGCCGGAACGATGGCTCAATTTGGCGCTTTCGTCGCTGCGCTGTTGCCACTCTCTCTGCTGCGAGCATACTGTCTGATGGTGACGTGCTCGGAGCCGTGTTCGATATCGCAAGGCACGATCGAGGTAGCGATTTCGTGCTGCACGCACTCCGGATCGCTTTTTTTGCGAGGAGGCGATATGCAACTATCCTGGACAGTATCCAGCGTGTCAGATGGTAGTTCTGCACCCGGCGCGCCCGTTGCGGCAGTTCCGTGGGGTCAGCGGCTTGCCGTGTTCGTCACCGGCATCGACGGCGGCATCTATACCACCGGAGGAAACGCTGAAGGAGGATTCGGGCCGTGGGCTTCCATCTCGCAGGGCTCGAGCACGCCGGGCGCGCCAGTTACCGCCGTTCGGTGGGGACAGCGTTTCGCCGTTTTCGTCGCCGGTACTGACGGCGGCGTCTACACCACTGGAGGTGATCCGCAAGGCGGCTTCGGACCTTGGGCTTCCGTTTCGCAGGGTTCGAGCAAACCGGGAGGACGAGTTACTGCAATTCCGTGGGGACAGCGCTTCGCTCTGTTTCTCGCAGATAGCGCCGGCGGGGTTTACACAACCGGAGGCGACCCGCAAGGAGGTTTCGGCCCGTGGGCTTCCGTGTCCGAGGGAGCGACCGCGCCCGGCGCGCCCGTTACGGCGGTTCCGTGGGGCCAACGCTGCGCGGTGTTTCTCGCTGATCCCAATGGCGGGGTCTACACCACCGGAGGTGATCCGCAAGGCGGTTTCGGACCTTGGGCTTCGGTGTCAGAAGGCTCGACGACCCCCGGCGCGCCCGTGACTGCCGTTCCGTGGGGACACCAGGTTGCGCTGTTCATCGCTGATCGCAACGGCGGGGTCTACACGGCCGCAGGTGACCCTCAAGCAGGCTTCGGACCATGGGCGTCTGTAGCTGAGGGTCGCACGACCCCCGGCGGTTCGGTCACGGCAATTTCGCGGGGACAGCGGTTCGCGCTCTTCATTGTCGATCCCAACGGTGCGATCTACTGGACTGAAGGGGATCCGCAGCAAGACTTTGAACCTTGGAAGCACGTGCGCGGAATCAAGGCTACGCCAGGCTCGCCCGTGACTGCGGTAGCACTTGGAGACGCGCTTGCGCTGTTCATCAGCGATGTCAACGGCCGGATCGTTACGTTGAAAGGAGAAAAAGCAATAACGACGCAGTTCTCGCCGATGCAGCACGGCTGGCATTTTCCGAATTCTTTCGTCAATCACGTCATCGGCAACGTTCTCGAGACCCAAGGGCTTTGCGGCGGCATGGCCTATTCGGCGCTCGATTACTACTTCGCCGGCGTGCCGATACCGACACACCGACCCGGCGATTTCGGCGATCCCATGGCATCGGTACCTCCTGACGGTCGCCTCCATACGATGATTTTCAATCGGCTGATCGACAGCTTCAAAGACAATTTCGGCAAATGGTCGTGCATCTATCCGGCCCTCGACGCCGCGATCGGGGCCGCGCTGGGCATTGTGGTTGGCGGCGGGATACTCGGTGCAATCGGCGCCGCCGGCGGATTCATCTACGGCGAGCTGAACAACGTATTCGAATGCCCGCGTGGCGGCGCGGCAGGCATGACGCGTCGGGAGCTTCCGATTCTCACGGGCAATTTCCTCGACAAAGGGATACCGGTTCCGCTCGGCCTCATCTTCGACGAAGACATATTGCATATCGGTGACAGCCATCAAGTCGTCGCTTATGGGTACTCGATGAGCGGGACGACTATGACTATCAAGATCTACGACAACCGATACCCTGACGCCGAGCACACGCTCAAAGTCGATGCCAGCAATCCGGGACGCATCGACGAGTCGGATGGCTCTCAGTGGGCGGGACTTCTCGTCGAAGACGCTTATCGTCCACAGTGGCCGTCGTATGGCGCCGATATCAGCATCGCGTCTGCGCAGTCCGTCGAGTTGAACGGCGTACGCATGAAGCCTTTGATCGAGTCGGTGCGCAAGTCGGTCACGATTTCCATGGTGCCGAAGCAACCCGCGGCAACGCTGCTTGTCGATGACTACTCCGTAACGAACGGCGGCGAATTCGATGCCCACTATCTGAGTTTTGGTATCGAAATCCATGCTCCGGACGACAGTCAGTCCTTCGTGCAGGCTGCTGCACCGGCGCCGGATAACCGCCTCGCTCCAGGCGACCGCATGCCGGTGTCCATTACGGTTCCGAGCTTCGGGTCTGTGCCTGGCACTTACACGATCTTTGCGGGCTTTTACAGTGTCGGCGGTCAGCCCACTTGGTGCCGTGTGTTGTACCCGCCAGCCAGCGTCACGACTGTTTGAGGCCGCAGTGTCTGCAAAGGCCAAGCCCCAGATGACCTGTCATCGACACCGCTGCGGCAGGTCGGTTTCGACGTCGATCCACGGCTCCTTCAGCTCGCGCTGCAGCAGACGCAGATTGCGCCGATGCGCGCGGAAGAACACGTCGGCGATGTCGCCCGCGACCGGCACTGCTCCCAGCGCGGCGTCGAAGAGCAGATTGCCGATCATTCGTGCCTGCAACCAGCGGGATGCGCCCAGCTCGCGCGCCTGCATGACGGCATAGAGCCCGATCAGCGCGGACACGACGTCGCCTGCAACGGGCATCAGCCCGAGCAGCGCGTCGAGGCCGACGCCGCCGCGCACGCCGGGCAGCACGACCGCCGAATCCATCAGGCGGGCGAGCGCGATCAGCCGCTCGCGCGCGCGGCGCTTGCGCTCCATGTCCGAGTCTCGGAGCTCTTCGTTCCAGGTCGTTGCCTTTGCCATGGTTCAAGTGCGTGCGCGAACGAGCGGTTTGACCACAGCGGGAGCGATGTGTTCTCGGACCTCGCATCGCGTGTTCGGCATATCGGCGGCGCATCGTCGCCGGCGAAGCGGGAATTTTCGCCTTCCCAATCGTCGATTTCCGGAATTACCATGCCCCGCACGACTCTCGCGAGCCCGGCTTCGACGGGGCGCGACCGGAGCTTGCATGGCGGTCTTGTGCGGTTGTCATATCGACGGCCTCTGGACGATCAACGAGGCGGCCAACGCGTGGGTCTGGCTCCGCAACCGCGGCTGGCGCAAGCTGGACGACCGGTCCGCCGACGTGTGCACACGGCTGCTCGACATTGCGGCGATGGCAAAGGAGCGCGGTCTGGCCGTGTCCGTCCACGAGGAGCAGCGCGGCAACGACCGTGTCATCACCGAGATCTACGATTTCGTCAACGGCGCGACCGGCCCGGGCGAGGAGGTGAGCTTCTCGGTGAGCGAGTGCGTCTATTCATGGACCGCGGCGTACGCGCAACGCGGAACGCACATCACGGTGCGCATCCGCCTCGTGCCGGACGCCGGCATCTCGGACGCGACGATGGCGACGCTTCGCGACACCTGGAAGCAGGGCATCGAGCAAAAGTGGGGCAACCGCTTCGGCTGCTGCGACACGCCCGGCTGCGACTGTCGTTGCGTGCTCACGTTCTCGGTCGAATGGGTCGACAGCAACGAGCATCACACGGTGAACGTGCACGTCGGGCCGAGCCGCAGCGACATGACGAATTGGGACACGATGGACACCGGCGACGTCGCATCGCACGAGTTCGGACACATGCTCGGCCATCCCGACGAGTACGCGTCCGACTCCTGTCCGAAGCGCGATCCGGTGAACACCGGTACCGTGATGGACGACAACACCGAAGTCGTCGAGCGCCTGGTTCGGCCGCTGTGCGACCGGCTCGGCGAATCGACTTCAACGCTGTGAGGTGAACGTGAGCGACCCATCGAGCGCCCGTCCCGCCGGCACACCGCGCGTACCGGCGCGCATCGCAGACGGCATGCGCGCCGCGATCGCCGACCCGCGCAGCCGTCCAAACGCGTACATCCGGCTCACGGCGTCCGGCGGCGTTCGCGGCGAAGCGTACGAGTTCGAGTTCACGATCCACGCGTCCGGCGTGAGAACGGGCCGCGTCAAGGACCAGCTCAAGAACCGCGAGCGTTCGCGCGCAGCGGGTGCGGATACCCGGCTCGAGCCGCAGGCGTTCACGCGACTCGCGCAGCAGATCGACGTCGCTTCGCTGCTGCAATCCGACCGCGTGAGCGGCGGCTTTCCGCCGGACAGCGTCGTCGGCCGCCTTGAGATCAGTGACGGCGAGCAAACGGTGAGCTTCCTGTTCCTCGCCGACGAAAGTCAGGCGGAGCGCTCGCGCGTTAAGCCGAGCGAGCCGTTGCGGCGCGCGGTGGATCTCGTCTACCGGGCCGCTGCCGAATATCTCGGCGAGAAGGACGTTCGACCGTAGCAATTCACCAAGCGGAGGCACGACATGGCATGGCATGACGATGTTCGCGTCGAAGCGCTGTGGACGATCAACGAGCACGCGAACGCGTGGGGATGGATCGACGGCGCATGGCGCAAGTTCGACGATGCGCACGAGGATTCGGTGACGAATATGACGATCCTCGCTGCGCACGCGAAGGCGGGCGGCCGCAGCGTCAACGCGCGCATCGAAGGCGATCGCCTGAAGGAGATCTACGTATGGTGACGTCGCGCGGTCCGTCGCGGCCGGTGAACCTCGCGCAGCGTCAGGTCGACGACATCGTGCGCGGCAACCACGAGGAACTGACTACGCTATTGCGGGCACATGCCGCGCCCGATCAGGAAGACCAGCGGCGAGGCAGCGAGTCGGGCAGCCGCCCGGTCGACGTGTCGGCGAAGGACATCGAAGCGATTCGCCGTTCGGGCGCATTGCCGAGCCGGCTCGCAAGGAAAATCGCCGAAGCCACGCCGCCCGAGGAAGGCGCGCGCCGCACTCGCAAGGCGAAGGTTGCCGCGGGCGCGAAGGGGGGCGCGACCGCTCCGACCGCGAAGCCGCCGCCGCTCGGCAAATCGGACGACTAAGGTGTCGTGCCGATCGCGGCGAGTATCGCGTTCACGCGTGCGCTGAAGTCGCCGACGACGGAACGCGGCGACCTTTCGTCGCCACCGGGCACGTCGCCGCCTACGGCGAGCCAGCTTTCGCAAGCGGACAACGGTGCATCGGTCGTGTCCACCGGCTGGCTGGTGGACGACGGCGCCAGCCGGTTCACGTGCGCCGCGAGCCAGCCGATGATCGCGGCGCCCGCCGCTGCCCTCGTTGTCAGGCGCACGTTATTGCGCGCGCCGGCGAGGTCGCGCGTCGCGATCTGTTCGATCACTTGCCAGCCGTCGCGCGCGCCGAACGCGGCGCAAACCGCCGGATCGCCGACGATGTCGAGCGCGTCGCGAATCGTTTCGGCGAGCTCGCTCGCGGCGTACAGCGACAAACTGGCGCCGTGCAGCGAAAGATTGATTGCGAGATCGCGGCCGGCGCCGCGAATTGGATCGGTGGCCGTGCTCTGCTCGGCACTCCATGATGCGACCGCGGCGATGAACCGGACCCAAAGCTCGTCGAACTCGCGGTTCGGCTCGGTACCGTCGGCACCGCTCGGCATGCCGAGTACGGCCGCATAGCGATCGCGACGTTCGGCTTCGGACAGTCGGCTGCTGCGGCGCTTGTCATAGTCGGACAAGCGCATCGCTACGTCGCTCGAGCCGAGCGGTAACAAGCCCTGCCGGCACAGGTCGATCAGACGGTCGATGACCTGGAACAGCCGAAGCTCTTCCAGCATCGCGGCGGCGTACAGCGCCTGAACGGCGCGCAGATTGATGGCGACGATTTCGCAGTCGACCGCGGAAGATAGATCGGGAAGCGACAGCGCTGCTTGTGTCGCCGATTCAGCCGCGTCGACACCGAACCGTGCGAAGCGGCGAACGTGCGCGGGAATGTCGCATCGCCGGTTGGTGCCAACCACCGCCACGCCCTGGAACGCTTCGACCCGCTGAAGCCAGATACGCGGTTTCGATGTTCGCGTATCGGTCGTGGCTGTCGGTCACTTCGCTGCGCTTGGCGAACAGCGCGTCCGCCTCGTCGAAGAAAAGAACGGCAGCATGGCCGTCGGCGGCATCGAAGATGCGTTCGAGATTCTTCTCGGTCTCGCCGATGTACTTGCTCACCACACGCGAGAGATCGACCCGATGAAGCGGAAGCTGCGATAACTTCGCAAGCGCGTCGGCGACCTCGCGACGCGCTCCGGCGGATGTGGCGCTCGCGAGCACGAGCACTCCGGCGCGGCGGCTCGAACGGATCGCTTCGCGCAGCGCCGCGCAGTGCGCAATCCGGTCGAATGAAAGGAACGGCGGATCGTTGGTGGCGCCGCCGCCGTCCGTATCGGCGGATGGGCGATCGGCGGTCCATTGGCCGATGCGCAACACGAAGAACTCGCTTGGCCGCAGCGGCGAGACGCCGACCTCGCACACGAGGCGTCCGCGATCGATGTCGTGCTGCGTCATCGTCGTGCGGTCGCAGCGAACGAAGAACGCCTCGTCTTCTTTCGAGCCGGCGAGCGCTCCCGCCCGCCAAAGGCTCGAAAGGAAATCCAGAACGCTGCGGCGCAGGGAGATCCATAACGGCTCGTCGTTCGGTTCGAAAACCACCCACCGCGTGCCTTTTTGGATCGATTCCTCGATGTACGCGAGCAGCCGTCGCACGTTGACGTACTTCCATTCGCTGTCGGAGAGCGTACGCGCGCCCCAGACCTTGACGGCATTGCCGGGCGCGCGAATGGTGTTGATGCCTTCGCGGTTCAGCGCTTCCGCGTCGGCATGCGAGATCGCGCGCGCAACCGATTCGACGCCGCGTAGGACCTCGTTTGCAGGTGCCTTGAACACGCCGCGCTCGCGATCGACTCGCGCGTACATGCCGGCGACTGCGGGGGACGGCGGCAGCGCGATGCGCTCCGACGTGCGCACATCGATCACTTCTAGCCACGGAAAGTACAGCGCGGCGAAACGGCTGTGACGCTGCGCGCGAAACGTGCGCACCCGCGCGACATCGGCGTCGGCGGGCGGGTCGAGAACCGCGAAGCAGCGTCCGCTGGTCTCACATTTCGCGATGAGCGCCGCGTGAACTTCGAGCGACCACAAGCCCGGCGCGAGCAGAATCGACACGGCGTCGAAATGTTCGAACGCGTCGATCGCGGTGACGAAATCATCGACCCGAAGCGAGGCCGCGTCGCTGCAAATGACGCCTTTGACGTACAGCCGCTCGCCGCCGTTGTCGAAGAACGCCCTCACGGCAACGTCGAGGTGCCACCATTGCCCGCCGTCGACCGCATCGTCGATCCATCGCGTTCGAATCTCCGGCGCGGGCGACGCAAGCGCAGCGCCGAAAACGGTGATGAACTGCTCGTAGCCGGCGAGCAGTTGCGATTCCACAGGACCGCCGCCGCCGACGCCGACCATGCCTGCGGTGTTGACGTCGACGCCGGTTATCGCGTGCGGATCGGCGCCCGACTCCGCGATGTAAACCCCGTTGGGCGAATGGTTAGTCATGATGGGATTCGGGTCTCGCCGCGAACGGTTGGTAAGTACATGCCAAAGCGACCGCCAGGCCAGCCGCGCGGTGACCAGCGCTGGTCCATCTTCCTGAAGAACCATGCGAAGGCGATTCTCGCGTGCGACTTCTTCGTCGCTGTGACTGCGACGTTCCGGATGCTGTATGTGTTTGTTGTCATCGAGCGCGGGACGCGCCGCCTGGCCCATGTCAATGTGACGGCGAACCCGAGCGCGGACTGGACCCTGCAGCAGTTGCGGGAAGTCGTGGGGAACGCAGGAGGGCATCGCTACTTGATCCATGATCGCGATCGGATCTTCGCCAAGCCGCTCGACGATTCGATCCGCGCTCTGGGAGTCGAAGTATTACGATCACCCGTGGCGAGTCCCAAGGCGAATGCCATCTGCGAGCGTGTAATTGGGACAGCGCGGCGCGAATGCCTAGATTGGCTGATACCAGTGTCCCAGGCGCATCTACGTGCGATTCTCAAGTGTTGGGCGACCCATTACAACGGCGGACGTCCTCACAGTGCGCTGGGACCCGGTGTGCCAGATCCTCCGCGGAAACTCGAGGTCATACCGAACCGAGAGTCCCGCCATCGATTAGCGGCGGACGCGCTCGTCCTCGTGAAATCGGTCCTTGGTGGTCTGCATCACGAATACTCGCTTGGAAGAGGGCAGTCGAGCGGCTGATTGCTCGGCGAGAAGCCGCGGCGCGTAGCGCGCAGCGCCAATATTTGCGGAGGACAGTCATGTGATCGGGGGTTCGCGGCGTCGGGGCGCAATCGAAAAAAGAGCGAACCCCGCTCCGAGACACGCGGGAACCGCAGCCCATAGCCACGCTTCGCTTCCCGTAACGAAGTACACCGCGACCGCCACGACACTACTCGCAAGCCCGGCGACTACGATCGATAGCGCCCAGCCGGCGCTCACCGAACCGGCCCGTTCTCGACCTCGCGCTGCAAGCGGCCCGACGACAAGCGGCGCAAAGCAAAGCTGCGCGCAGCAAACCGCGAAAAGCAGCCCGAGCAGCGTGCTGGTCGTGAAGACGATACGAAGCGCGGTATCGAAAAGCCAAAAAAGCGCGAACACCCCAAGCGCAAGCGTGCCACCCGTCACGACCGTGCGCCGCTTCTGCGCCGGTTCAAGCGGTGGCTGATTCGGCGCGACAGTGGCCCGCAAGTCGTAGTGGATCGTGCATAGGCTCGCCGAGAACAGTGCGGTCATCGTGGACAACGCAAGCGCGAAGACCGTAATGAGCAGCAACGGCAGGACAATCGGGCTCAATGCGTCGTTGCCCGAAACGAGCTGCGCAATGATCGCCGGCGCATCCGTTCCGCCCTGCGTGTCGAGCGCAACGACAGCAATGGTACCGAGCATGCCTATGAACAAACACATCAGAGCGCTCTCCGCGGCATACATACGGAGCATGCCGCGCAACACCGCGGCCTGCCGAACGGCATCGATGCCGGACCCCATGTCCTTTCGCACGGCGGCGAGCCTTTGCCAGTTGACAACGTCGACCAGCGGATGGAGCAGCGGCAGCAGGCAGAGCGCGATAAACGCGATCGCGGGCACGCGCGGACCGCTTTGCAGCGCGACGCTCGCGTCGCGCGCGGTCGCGGGCACGGCGTAGAGTCCCATGAGTGCAAGCACGATGATTACGGCGAGCACGAACGACAGCCATATGTTGAGGATCTTCGCGAACCTGCTCAGTGCCCGGGCGCCGCGGTTCGGACGCTCGTGGTTGGCGTTGGATGCAGCACCTCGAATCGGACCGGTGTCGACATATCTTGTCCGGCGGTAGCACAGCATGCTCGCGGCGCAGAGTGCGATGACGACGAGCGCCAGCGCGGCGTGCTGCGGCATCTGCGCGCGCACGGAAACATGCAGATACAGAAGAATCGTGGCCATGCCGAACAGGCCCAAATAGAGCATGCCAAGCTGCAACTGGCCGGAGTGCATGACGCCGGAGTGGCCCGCGAGCATTGCCGATGATGCGACCACCAGCAGCGTACCGAACACGATGACCGAGGCAGCCAGGTTACCCGCGCCGAGAGTCGGCTTGAGAAATGCAGCGAGCGCGAGCGCTTCACCGACGAGGAGCCCAAGCAAAGCGAAAAGCGTCAGCACCGCCGCGAGCGCTCGGACGCGCGGATCGCCGCCATGCTGTCTCGCGATGAACTCGTGGACGGTAATCGACCCATCGCTTGCGAGCGAGCCATCGAGAAACTCGATCAGCCGTCGTCGGAGCGTGAACAGCAACGCGATACCGAGTCCGACCGATGCGACAGCGACGAGCACGGCGTCGAACTGACCGTTGGCGCCCCACGCGAGCAGCGGACCGAGGACCGCCATCGGCAACGCGTAGGCGATCGACGCGTTGCGAACGACTTCGGGCCGCGTGTACTGCGACGCTACGAAGCAGTCCTGCGCACGGGTGCAACGGTCGCGTGACAGCCACCAGACCGGCACGAGCGGGATCGCAAGCGCAATCACGAGCAGAAGCAATGTCCCAAGCGACATCGGTGCGGATACGGTTGGCCTGCGCGGGCCGGCGCGAACGATAGGATAGCGGTACTGGGAACACGAAGCCTCCTGCCGCTTCAGCCATTGCGTCCGAGCCCGCTTGCCGGGATCCATGAACGGGAACCCTGAAATGAAGCGCGTGCCTCCTGCTGCCTCCTTCGCATCGAAGGTTCGTGCGCGCTGGCTCGTGCTCACCATCGCCGTCTGTGCCATCGGCCCTGTGCACGCCCAAACGCAGGCGTATCTTCTTCGCGGGTGGTTCGGCGTGTTCTCCACGGGCATCGATCGCATGGCCGACGACCTTCGCGCCAAGGGGATGAAGGCCGAGGCGATCGGGCATCTGCAATGGAAGGCGGTGGTCTCGAAGATCGTCAGCGACCGCGCCGCGGGAATGAAATATCGTCTCGCGCTCGTCGGCCACTCCCAGGGCGCGAACAACATCATCGATATGGCGCGGGAGCTCGCCAAGCACGATATCCCTGTCGATCTGCTGATTACGCTCGCTCCATGGCTGCAGGAGCCGGTGCCGACGAATGTCGCAAGAGCGATCAACTACTACCAGTCTCCGGGCTGGGGTACGCCGCTCACCGCCGAGCCGGGCTTCAAAGGCGAGCTCAAGAACATCGACATCGGGAGCGACGTCGGGACGTTCCATGTCACGATCGACAAGAGCGCTAAGGTGCAGGCTGAAGTCATCGCTGCAATCGCAGCCCTGTCGCCATAGCGGGACCGGTAAAAGCGGATTCCACCGGCCCAGTCATACATGGTCAGGGGAAACAATCCTCGGCTTGACGCGTCGGACGTGATTCCGATGTTCACCACGCTGGTGTGGAAGGTGCAGCTCACGCCTGCGCTGCGCGAGTCGATCGATGCCAACGTCCTGGCAATGCTTGTCCGACTTTGAGGTGATGCGCCGGCGCTCCAGCCTGGACAAGGCTGGCAGGCGCTGCAAACACTGCATCAGCGCGACGACTTCCGCGAGTTCGTGTCTTGCCTCAACGACGTCGCCGAAAGCGTTCTTCGATTTCTGCGGATCGGCGAGCAGGACTTCGAAATCACCGGCTGCTGGATCACGATGCTCGCCAGCGGCGTGATTCACCAGGCTTATTGTCAACCGAACAACCAGGCGAAGGCAGTCACGCCCCATCATGCCACGGACAGCCGTGGACCCGTCAACCCGAATCCCGCAGACCCAGAGCCGAGTCCCTGATCCTATTATTGCGGACCACAGTCTCGAACGCGCAGAATTTAGGGCACGTTTTGGGCACAGTGCCTCAAAACGAGAAGGGCCTGCCAGCGGCAAGCCCTTGATTTGACGGTTGCGGGGGCAGGATTTGAACCTGCGACCTTCGGGTTATGAGCCCGACGAGCTG
>DASWDF010000183.1:0-37903 GCA_036395475.1 Casimicrobiaceae bacterium | reverse complement strand
TGCTGCCGGCGCCGCGCGGCGAAATCGAGCCGTCGGTCGCCCACAAGTGCCGGAGGAGCAGCGCCACCTGTTCGTTCGAAAGCCGGAAAACGTCCGCGGGCAGGCGCTTTTCATGCGACCGCTGGTTGAAGATGCCGAGCTCGCGAAGCCATCGGTTCACACCTTCGGGAGCCCAACGGTTGCCGTTCCCGCTGATGAGCAACTGGTGCCAAAGCCCCCGCCCTGCGTAACGGGTGACCCTGCAGCCGAATGCTTCCGCCGCCTCGCGGACGGCGCGGCTGTTGTCTTCGGACGCCGTGGTATAGCGCAACGGTTGCTGGTTCAGGTAGCTACCGTCGCAAACGAGCTGGCCGAGCAATACGACGTGATGTTCGGGCCACACGATCGGCGCGCGCGGCGCCGGCACGACGCGGGCGAGCGCTATCCGATCGCCGACCTGGAGCGCGTCCGCTCTTACCCACCCGCCACCGCCATAGAGTCGATGGCGACCGGTAACACGAAGCGCGCGCCCGCTCGCGAACGCGATCCGCAAGACGGGGCGCGCACCTACCGACCACACGCGGTCGCTCTTCGCGGCAACGATCTTCCGCGCCAGCGACATCGCCCACACCTCGGGCGTCGTCCCGACCAGATCCCGGATCGGAACCCGTCGTCCATCGACGAGCAGCACCGGTGTGTCGCCCGTCACGCATTCACGTAAGTCCGACATGATGGGCCGCTTGTTCGGCCGCTGCTCCAGGCTGCGGTTGAGCTGCGAGAGCGCGAGCACCGGCGCCTTGAGCTCTTTCGCCAGCGCCTTGAGCGAGCGCGAGATTTCGGAGATCTCGGTCGCACGATTTTCGCCCTCCGCAATCGCCTGCATGAGCTGCAGGTAATCGACGACGATTGCGCCGATCTTGCCGCCGTATTGGCGCGAGAGCCGGCGCGCCCGCGCGCGCAACTCCAGCGCGTTCAGCGCCGGCGTCTCGTCGACGTGAATGGCCGCCTCGGACAGCCGGCCGAGCGCCTCGGACAACCGCTCCCAGTCATCGGGTACGAGCTGACCGGTTCGAACCTTGTGTTGATCAAGGCGGCCCACGGATCCGATCAGGCGCATCGCGAGCTGCATCGAGCCCATCTCCATGCTGAAGATCCCGACCGGCAGCTTGGACGAGAGCGCGATATGCTCGGCGATGTTGAGCGCCAAGGCGGTCTTGCCCATGCTCGGGCGTCCTGCGATCACGATCAGGTCCCCTTCCTGCAGGCCCGAGGTCAGGTGGTCCAGATCGGCGAATCCCGTCGGCACACCGGTGACGTCGGACGGGTTGTCGCGATGGAACAGGAGCTCTATGCGCTCGACCGCTTGCGTGAGCAGCGGGCGCAGCTCCTGGAATCCCTGCTGACCGCGCGCGCCGTGCTCGGCGATCTCGAACACCTTCGTCTCGGCCTGGTCGAGGATTTCGCGCACGCTGCGTCCAAGAGGATTGTAAGCGGTATCGGCGATCTCTCCACCGGCGGCGGCGAGGCGGCGCAGGATCGCCCGCTCGCGCACGATCTCGGCGTAACGACGGATGTTGGCCGCGGTCGGCACGTTCTCTACCAGCGCGCCGAGGTAGACCATGCCGCCGACGTAATCGAGCTTCTTGAGCGAAGACAGCGTTTCGCCGACGGTGACCACGTCGGCGGGCTTGTTGTCGGCGATCAGGCCCATGATCGCGTTGAACACGACGCGGTGCGCGTCGCTGTAAAAATCATCGGCGCCAAGTATGTCGCCGATTCGGTCCGCCGCGGGATTCTCCAGAAGCAACCCGCCCAGCACGGATTGCTCGGCCTCCAGCGAATGCGGCGGCACTTTCAGCGCTTCGATCTGGGTGTCGTTGGGCATCGGCGACCTTCGAACAGCTCCACGATTTTATCAGGTCGCCGCTCGCGTTTCAGGTAGACCGAAGGTCGAGTCCCGGCCGTGGTGCCAACAAAAGGTTCTTCGCCGAATTGCGGAGCGGAGCAGGCGACAACACGTCGTTCGGACGGCGCTCACGCCGCGCGGCCGCGTCGCGCTGACACGCGGGTGCGCGCCGTAGGTGGCACTGCGCGTCACGGGGGAGCGGCGAAGGCTTGGTTGGCGCGCGTGGGCCGCGCCGGCCGTCGCGGGTGGCGCGGCAAGGGAGACGTTGGGTTCGCGACCGCAGCCGCGCCAGGCATCCCGCAGGCCAGCGTTGGCGGCCCCGCGCGCCGGCCAAGCCTTCGCCGCTGAACCCTACGCCAATCGTCACGCAATTCGGAGAAGAACCAACGAAAGGGGGCCGTCACCGGCCCCTTGGGGTCGCGGGAGGCTTTCGCGTCAGGCAGGGTTACCGGTCGTGTCGCCGAGCACGGAAACCGTGATCTGAGCGACGACGTCGGTGTGCAAGGCGACCGTCAGCGGGAACTCTCCCACATGCTTCAGCGGTCCCGTGGGCATCCGGATCATTGCCTTCTCGACCGCGTGGCCCTGCGCTTTGAGCGCTTCGACGATGTCGACGTTGGTCACCGAGCCAAAAAGCCTGCCGTCGACACCGGCCTTCTGCGTGATCTGGATCGCCGCGCCTTCCAGCTTGGCCGCCTGCTCCTGCGCCGCCGCGAGCTTATCGGCTGCGACCTTCTCCAGCTCGGTGCGTTTTTCTTCCAGAAGCTTCAGGTTATCCGGCGTTGCACGCTTGGCCTTGCCATGGGGGATCAGGTAATTGCGCGCAAATCCGGGCTTGACCTTCACCACTTCGCCGAGGTCTCCGACGTTCAGAACTTTTTCGAGCAGAATGACTTGCATATCGGCGTCCCCGATCAGTGCAGATCGGTGTAAGGCACCAACGCCAGGAATCGGGCGCGCTTGATCGCGGTCGAAAGCTGGCGCTGATAGTGCGCCTTCGTCCCGGTGATCCGCGCGGGCATGATCTTGCCGTTTTCCTGGATGAAGTCTTTGAGGACATCGACATCCTTGTAGTCGATTTCCTTGACGCCTTCAGCGGTAAAGCGGCAGAACTTCTTGCGCTTGAACAGATTGTTGCCGCGCTCGCGGCGCTTGCCGTCCTTGCCTTTTCCTTTGCCTTTGGCAAATTTCGAGCTTCTTCCCATCGGGCGGGGCATTTCAGTTTCCTTCCAGTAGTTCGAATTCGTTTACGTGCAACGCGACGCTGGTTCCGGTACGGTAGCGGCGAGCCAGGAAGCCGCGGCAGCGGAGCCGTGCACCGACCGCCACCGACGAGAGGTCTTTCGCGATCGGACCCAGCGCAACCGCGGCGAGCTCGCAGGCCACGCGCCGCTCGCCGTTGGCTTCGGTCTGCATCGACTCGTGCGCCAGCTGAAAATCCAGCGCCGCTACGCCGGCCGGAGTGAAGCGCAAGTCGTCGCGTGCGGCAAGCCGCGCATCGAGCGTCATGGCGTTGACAGGCACCGCTTAAAGCGCCGCGCTCAATCGGCGGCGGCCGCGCCGGCCAGCGCCACCGCCGGGCTGCCGCCGAGCGGGGCGCTCGCCGGCGCTCCCTGCGGCGCGAGCGACCTGGATTTTTCTTCCTTCATCATCGGCGACGGCGCGACGACCGCCTCGCGCATTGCGACGATCAGGTGGCGCAGAACGGCATCGTTGAACTTGAACGCGTGCTCGAGCTCGGTGAGTGTGGCGTTGCCGCACTCGATGTTCATCAACACATAGTGCGCCTTATGCACCTTGGCGATGGGGTACGCGAGCTGGCGCCGGCCCCAATCTTCGAGCCGGTGGATACGGCCACCCTGGCCGCCGACCATCGTGCGATACCGTTCGACCATAGCGGGCACCTGCTCGCTCTGGTCCGGGTGCACGATGAAGACGATTTCGTAATGACGCATGCAGATCGCTCCTTGTGGACGTTGATGGGGCGTAGGCTCGTTCACCGAGCGTGGCCGACGGCCTCCCCCTCTGCGCGGGTGGGGCAAGGGAATCAATAATTATGCCGGAAATTTGATGCCAGATCAATGCGCTAGCTGAGCCCCGCCGCTGCGCAGCCCGCCCGCGGCTTCAGCGCGGGGCGTGGAGCGAGATCGGTGAGGATGCCGCGGCGGCCGCGAGTGCCGTGTCGCGCTCGGCCTTCGGCAGTCCGGCCAGCACTTTCACGCGGGCGTAAAGACGCGCGAGGTCGCCGCCTTCTGCGGCGAGCAGCGCCTGGAATTGCGGCACTTTCTGGGTATAGAGGCCGACTGCAGCGAGGCTCGCGTTGTTCGGCCCCTGCGCGAACCAGTAGTCGTACGCGCCGAAGCCAGCCCACTCGTGTTTGAGCGACGCGTATTCCGAACGCATGGCGTCGAAGGCAGCTCGTTTGGCGGCGAGCTTGTCGGCGTCGCTGCTGCCGCTCGCGTAAAGCGCAACGAGCCTGGTCCGCGTGCGCTCGACGAGCCTGCGGAAGCCGTCGCGATAACGACCGCTCGAGGCGAATTGCCGATCGAGATCCGGGTCGTGCTGCGTCGCGAGCCAGCGCCGAAGACCTTCCTCCTCGACCGCAACCGCGAAAGATTCGTTGAACACCGTATCGTCCTTGGCATACGCGACCTGGTGCGCCAGCTCGTGAAAAATCAGCCGCGCGATCTCGGTGTCGGAATAACGCAGAAACGACGACGGCATGGGGTCGTCAAAATACCCGAGCGTCGAATACGCCGGCACGCCGCCGATGTACGCGTCATCGCCATCGGCGACCAGATGTGCCGCTTCGGACCGTGCATCGGCCTCCGCAAAGTAGCCGCGATAATTGACGCAGCCGGCGATGGGGAAGCACCACTGACGCGGGGCGAGCGACAGCGCGGGCGTGGCGAAAACGTTCCAGAGCACGAAGCGCCGCCCCAAATCCGTATAGCGGCGATAGCTCGCATTGTCGGGCAATCCGAGCTCGTGACTCGCATACTCGCGAATCGCGAGCACGCGCTCGAGCTTGCGCTTGACGCCCGGATCGCCCGTTGTTTCGAGCACTTCGGCAATCGGCTGCGCGCGTCCAAGCAGGTCGAGCTGGCCGGAGATGCCCTGCCAGTAGTACTCCGCAGTCGAGCAACCGGCGACGGCCAATGCGGCGACTCCGGCCCAAGCGAGAGCGAGCAGTCTCATTGGGAGCTTAAGCTGGGCAGCCAGCGGGCGAGTCGGCGCACGCCTTCCTCGAGCAGCGGCTTGGCAATCGTGTAGGCGAAGCGCACGTGCGCCTCGGGTCGGTGCCGGCCGAAGTCCATGCCCGGAGTGAAAGCGACGCCGGTGGCATTGAGTGCCTCGAGCGCGAAACGCTCGCTGTCCATGCCGAAACGCGAGCAATCGGCGTAAACGAAGAAGCCGCCGGTCGGCATGACCGGGACGCCGAAGCCGAGCTCGCGCAGCGCAGGAACCAGAAAGTCGCGCCGGGCGCGGAATTCGTCGCGTCGGCCCTCGACGATCGCATGCGTCTCTCCAGTAAAGCACGCCAGCGCCGCGCGTTGCGACGGCGTCGCCGGTGAAATGTACAGGTTCTGTGCGAGCTTCTCGATATCGCGCACGTGTCGCTCGGGCGCGACCAGCCAGCCCAGACGCCAGCCGGTCATATTGAAATATTTGGAAAAGCTGCTGATCACAAAAATCTCGTCGGATAATTCGAGCGCGGTCCGCGGCTGGCCGGCGTAGGACAGACCGAGGTAGATCTCGTCGACGATCAGCGCTCCGCCTCTCGCCGCCACGGCAAGTGCAATGTTTTCCATCTCCTCCCACGGCACCGTCGTTCCGGTCGGGTTCGACGGCGAAGCGATCAGCGCGCCGCGCGTACGCGGCGTCCAGTGCCGTGCGATCAGGTCAGCGGTGAGCTGGTAATTCGACTCGGGCCCGACCGCGATGCCGACCGCTTCGCCTTCCAGCGTGCGTACGAAATGGCGGTTGCAAGGATAGCCGGGATCGGCGAGCAGGATCTGATCGTCGCGATTGACGAGCAACGCCAGCGTCAGCAACAGCGCGGCCGATGAACCCGCGGTAACGACGATCCGTTCGGGCGCAATCGCGGTGCCGTAGCGCGCGCCGTAGTATTCCGCGATCGCGCGCCGCAACTCGGGCAAGCCGAGCGCGGAGGTGTAGTAGATGCCGCCGCCGGCGATGCCGGCCAGGGCGGCGGCCAGCACGGGTTCGGGTGTCGGAAAATCGGGCTCGCCGATTTCCATGTGGATGACGCTCCTGCCGGCGGCCTCCAGGGCTCGGGCGGCGGTCTGCACCTCCATCACATGAAACGGCGCGATTTCGTGTACGCGCGCCGCGATCTTACTGCGGGCATCCATCGAAAGGACGATTGTCGGCCTGGCAAAAGGTGCTATGGTAACCGCATCGGGTCGCAATGGAACCGTCATGCCCGCATTTTTCTTGCTCCTGCTGCTATGGGCCGCGCAGCCCGCGCATGCTGCCGTCTACAAGTGTGCGAACGAGAAGGGCGGTGTCGTCTATCAGGACACCCCCTGCCCTCCGGGACGCGAGCTGCGCAATCTCGACGCGGAGCCGGCCACGCTGAGCGTCGTGCCCGGCACGCCCGTGCCGGCGGCGAAGTCGGTCCCTGCGCCCGCGGACAAACCGGCGCGGGTGCGGACGGGCACGGTGAAGGTCAAGGGGGGCAACCCCGCAGAGCGTAAATTTATTCAGGCCGGCATGAGCGAAGCCGAAGTCATACTCAAGGTCGGCCGCCCCGACGTGGAAGCAAAAGGCCGCGGCAAGCAAGGGCACCGGTGGTCGTACATGCCAACCGCGGGCGATCCCGATACGCTCACGACGCTGACCTTGGCCGGCGGTAAGGTGACGCACGTCGAGCGCAAGGTCGTACGCTAAGGAAGCTGATGCGCGCGGTGGTGCAACGCGTCCGGCGCGCGAGTGTCACGGTCGATGACCTGACCGTCACCGCGATCGGATCGGGTTTGCTCGTCCTGTGCGGTGTCAGCCCGTCTGACGCCGACGCCGATCGCGACTGGCTCGCACGAAAGATCGTCTCCTTACGCGTCTTCGATGACGATGACGGGATGATGAACCGCTCGCTCCGCGATGTCGGCGGCGAATTGCTCGCAGTGAGCCAGTTCACACTCTATGCCTCGACGCGTAAGGGAGCACGGCCATCCTATAGCGCTGCGGCGCCGCCGGAGGTGGCCGCGCCCGGATTCGCGGCATTCGTGAAAGCGCTAGAGCGCGAGCTGGGCAAGCGTGTGCCCACCGGAGTTTTTGGCGCCCACATGGAGGTCACGCTCAGCAACGATGGGCCGGTCACGATCTGGCTGGACACCGCGGCGCGCGAATGAGTCCGCGCTTCGAGGCACTTCGCCGAAAGTGCGCGTGGGAACCCTCAGCGCAAACAGTTCCAAAACGTTAACGCGAACTTTTGGCTCCGGCCGCGTCTCCGACGCTTAACGTTCGCTCCGCTCACGTTAGCCTTCGCCGAAAAACGGCGTGTGAACCGTTAACGTAGATAGGAGCGAAGCATCCACGCCATTTTTTCATGCTGCTCCATCAGGCCGGTCAGAAAATCGTTCGTCCCGGCGTCGCCGAGCTTGTCGGCGGTTTCCAGATCCTTGCGCAGGCTGCGAATGACGGCCTCGTGATCGGCGAGCAGCGCGGCGAGCATTCCGCTGGCTTCGGGATTCTTGCCCGCCTGCTCCTTGAGGCGCGTCAGCTTCAGAAACTCCTGCAGCGACCCGACCGAGATGGCATCGAGCGCGCGCGCCCTCTCCGCTACCTCGTCGACGATCTCGTCGAGCGCCTCGTATTGGCTCTCGAAAAACTTGTGCAGCTCGCCAAAGTCGGAACCTACGACGTTCCAGTGAAAACGCCGCGTCTTGACGTACAGCACGAACTCATCCGCGAGCAACGTGTTGAGAATTGTGCCCAGGCTGTCGCGCTGTTTCTCGCCGATGGCAATATTTGCTTTCATGCTCTGCTCCCGATGGTTGACCGCAGGGCTCGTCGAGAACCGCTCGGCGGCACATGTCGATGCGTCCACTCTACGCAGTGGTAACTCATTAGTCTAATTGATTAACCTAATCGCCACGATAGATGAGAGGAATCAGAGCCGATCAACCGAGCGCCGAGGGGGCCCGTGGCTTTTTGGGCTAGCAGACTCAGCCGATCAGAGGCGATGCGACTGCGGCTAGCGGGCCGGTCCGCGTCGAGGAGCTCACACGGGACCGCTTTCCAGAGCCCGGCCGCCCGCGGCCTTTGGAGCATTGCTCACGAGCGAATGCGGCGCGATCGAGAGCCCATGCGCAATCGCGCCGGCTATGCCTTATCGACGCTGTAGCGGCCCGCTCCAAATGCCAACAGCAGCAACGAACCACCGAGGATCGCCACGTTTTTCATGAAGTGAGCCTGCTGCTCCATCATCTGATCGGGCGGCGAGGCCCAATAGCCGTGAAAAATCGGCGTGATCACAATCAGAAAGACGATGAACGCAACCGCCGCCCACCGTGTCTTCCATCCGGCGATGATCGCAAGACCGCCTCCGCATTCGATCAGAATCGCGATGACCGCAAGGACTTGTGGCAGCGGCAAGGCTTTGTCGGCGATGTAAGCCACCGTGCCTTCAAAGCCGGTGATCTTCAGGAAACCGGAGATGACGAACGTTCCCGCGAGCAAGATGCGGCCCAACAACGCCGCCCAATCTCTCTGTCCGTTCATGCGCGCCTCCCCAAGGCCTACTCGACAAGCAATAATTCCGCGTCCTGCGGAGCGATGAGCCAGCCGTGGTTAGCGTAGCCCCGTTCGGCAGCGGATCACAGCGAGATCATCGCTACGCGGTGGGATTGACGGGCTCGGGAAAGGTTCCCGGCCGGCTTGTCGCGTCGAATGCTGGCGTCGCCAGCCGCCGCTGAATAGACGACACCCATCTTCCCGGACACGCAGCCGTCGGCTCTACCAGCGCACGGTCAACCCGGCGAGCAGCACTCGCGCCGCAGCGGCACCGTTCAGCCGTGCCTGATAACCGAAGTCAACATCGCAACCCCGGCGAACCGTGTAGATCGCGCCGATCCTGACGATTCCGGGTGGCGTCGCCTGCGTGCGCTCGGGGTTCGTATCGACGCCGATATCGTAGAGCAATAGTTGCCAGCTGGAGTCGATCGTCACGACCGCGGCAGTCGACGCGTGAAAGAGATCGCGGCGGTTGAGCGCGTCGCCGTGAACGCGCGTATAGCCGAGGTTGGCGTGGAGCGCCAGCGGCGCCGTGTGCACGCTGACGGCCGCGAGCACGTGATAGGTCGCTTTGCCGGCACCCAACCCCCGGGCCGCGTCGCCGGTCGGCGCGCCGATCCCCGCTCGCGTCGCCACGCTGACCGCACCCGACTCATAGAACCGCCATTTGATGTCGATCGCCGTATCGCCTGCACTGCGGGCCGTGATCGCCGCGGCATCGTCGGCGGTGCGGAGCGCGATCCAGGTCGGCCTCAGGATGCTGTCGAGATTCGGCAGCAGCCCGTACGAAAGTTGCGGGCCGAATTCGTAGGCTCGATCGCCGCCGTCGCGCGTCCAGGCGTTGCCGAGCTCGAGCTCGAACTTTTCTGCGCCCTGCGTGCCGGTATCCTCGGTGAGCAGCGGATGCGCCGCGAATACGTCGAGCGCCCATGCGAGCACGAACAGCAGCGCGCAGTGACGCCCAAGCGCGTGTATCAAAGGTGGTAGGCCCTCTTGGCGAGACCATAGGCAAGCTCGGGCGCCAGCTCGTGGGCCTCGTCCTCTCCGATCCTGTGCTCCGCAACGAGCCGCGCCAAAAAGCGGCAATCGATGCGGCGCGCGACGTCGTGCCGCGCCGGGATCGACAGAAACGCGCGCGTGTCGTCGTTGAATCCGACCGTGTTGTAGAAGCCCGCGGTCTCGGTCGCCTGCTCGCGGAAGCGCAGCATGCCCTCCGGGCTGTCGTGGAACCACCATGGTGGACCGAGCTTGAGCACGGGATAGTGGCCCGCCAGCGGGGCGAGCTCGCGCGCATAGACGGTTTCGTCGAGCGTGAACAGAATCACCGTGAGGCCGCGCTCGTTGCCGAAGCGATCGAGCAGCGGTTTGAGCGCGCGGACATAGTCGGTACGGGTCGGGATGTCGGAGCCCTTGTCGCGGCCGAACAGCCGGAGGATTTGTGGATTGTGATTGCGAAACGAGCCCGGATGGATCTGCATCACGAGGCCGTCCTCCAGGCTCATCCGCGCCATCTCGGTCAGCATCTGCCCGCGAAAGGTTTCGGCTTCGGCCGGGCTCGCGACGCCTCTCAGCGCCTTGGCGAACAACGCTTCGCATTCACCTTCGCCGAGATCGCAGGTCTGTGCGGTCGGGTGGCCGTGGTCGGTCGAGGTCGCGCCCATTGTCTTGAAGAAAGCGCGCCGCTGGCGATGCGCGGCCAGATACCCGCGCCAGGTCGCAGTAGGCTCGCCGGTGAGCTCGCCCAGCCTCGCTACGTTGGCCGCGAAGCCGTCGAACTCCGGATCGACCACCGGATCGGGGCGATACGCGGTCAAGACGCGGCCCTTCCAGCCCGATGCGCGGATCTTGGCATGATGCGCGAGCGGATCGAGCGGCGACTCGGTCGTCGCGATCACTTCGATGTTGAAGCGCTCGAATAGCGCCCGCGGGCGAAACTCGGGTCTGGCGAGACAGACATTGATGAGATCGAACAAACGGTCCGCCGACTCTGTGGTGAGCCGTTCGCGGATGCCGAACACTTCGTGGAACGCATGATCGAGCCAGAGGCGCGTTGGCGTTCCGCGGAAAAGCGCACAGTGGCCGGCGAAAATGTGCCAGATCTTGCGCGCGTCCTTCTCGATCGATCCACCGTCGCGCCGCGGGATGCCGAGATCCTCGAGGCGCACACCCTGGCTATAGAGCATCCGGAACACATAATGATCGGGTGTGATGAACAGGGCGGACGCATCGGTGAACGGTGCGTCGTCCGCGAACCATTGTGGATCGGTATGTCCATGCGGGCTCACGATCGGCAGATCCTTCACCGTCGCGTACAGTGCGCGGGCGAGCGCGCGCTGGCCGGGCTCCGCGGAAAACAGGCGGTCGGGCTCGAGCTTGAGCGGGATCATTCCAGGTGCTCCATGTTGAAGAACCGGCGCGTCGCAATCAACCGGCCGTTGCGCGCGCGACAGTGCGCGCCGCACCGTCGGCAAACAGCGCCGAAAGCCAGCTCGCGACCTTGCCGGCGAAGCGCGGTTCGGCGGGGAGATCATCGCCGAAGATCGCGTGCAAACTTAAGAATCCGCGCGCAAGCGCCGGTGGATCGCCGCGATGCGCGGCAGCGATGCGGGCGAATTCGCCCGCCAGTGGATCGGAAACCTTGATCTCGCGTCCGGCTTCGTCGCGGCCACTCGCGTAACGCATCCACCCGGCGACGGCGAGCGCGAGCAGCGCGATCGGGCGACCCACGGCGAGATTGTCGCGCACGGTACCGAGCAGACGCTGCGGCAGCTTCTGCGAGCCGTCCATCGCGATCTGCTGCGTACGATGCGGCAACGCCGGGTTGCCGAAGCGGGCGATCAGCGCTTCTTCGTACGCTGCAACGTCGACTCCCGGCGGCAACTTCAGCGTCGGCGCGACCTCATCGCGCATGAGCCGGCGCATGAACGCGACGAACTCCTCGTGCGCGGCGACCTGGTAGATGAACTCGTGCCCCGCCAGAAATCCGAGATAGGCGAAGGCCGAATGACTGCCGTTGAGCAAGCGGAGTTTCATCGCCTCGAACGGCGCGACGTCGCGAACGAGCTCCGCGCCCGCGCGCTCCCAGGCCGGCCGCCCCGCGACGAAGTCATCCTCGATCGCCCATTGCCGGAACGGCTCGTGCATGACCGGCGCCGCGTCGTGCAGCCCGAGCGCGGCATCGTTCTCGGCGATGTCGGCGTCGGTCGTCGCCGGGACGATGCGGTCGACCATGGTCGAGGGAAAGCTCGCGTTGTCTTCGATCCAGCGCGCGAGCGCCGGATCGCGCGCCTGCGCAAACGCGATGACCAGGCCGCGCACGAGCGCGCCGTTGTGCGGCAGGTTGTCGCAGCATACGACCGTGAAGGCACGTTCGCCGGAGCGCCTTCGCGCGTCGAGCCCCGCCACGATCAGGCCGATCGCACTCTGCGGGCGCTCCGGTTGCGCGAGGTCGTGCACGATATCCGGATGCGCGAAGTTGAGCTTGCCGGTCGCCGGATCGTGGCAATAGCCCTTTTCGGTAATGGTGAGCGTGACGATCCGCGTGCCGGGCGCGACGAGACGCGCATGCACGGGGTCGCGCTGGTCGCCCAGGAACAGCACTTCGCGCAGGCTGCCGATCACGCGGCGGCGGACGCCGCTTGGACTCTTTTCGACGGCGGTGTAGAGGCCGTTCTGCGGCGACAGCCGGTCGCGAATGTCCGCCGAGCGCAGGCTCACGCCGCAGATCCCCCAAGAGCCGGGTTCCAGCGCGAGCGCGTCGTCGCAGTAAACGGCGGTCTGGGCGCGATGGAAGGCGCCGATGCCGAGGTGGATGATGCCGATGTCGACGGAATTCGGATCGTAGGCCGGTCGGGCGACGGTTGGGGACAGCGCCGACAATGTACCGAGCGAAAGTCGGCTCATACCGCGGCCTCCTTGCAGGGTCTGCGCGAATCCATCGTTTACGTGTCGGCCTCTTGCCGCGATTCGCCTCGCGCGATCCCCACGCTGCGCGCGGGGCCCCGCGCCGCGGGCTCACGCGGCTGGTTGCGGATGTTCCTTGACGCGCGACACGAGCTGCGTGGGATTCACGAAGCGCAGGGCGATGAGCAGCCACACCAGCGTCACGCCCATGTAAACCATCGCCATCGCGTCCACCGACTGCGGTGCGCGCACGCCGGCGGCGAACACGGCGTAGTACAGCGCCACGACCAGCGTCTGCGAATCGGGGCCCGCGGTCAGGAAGGTGAGCTCGAAGAGGGCGATCGTCCGCACCAGCACCAGTAGCGACGCGGCGAGAATGCCGGGGCCCAGCAGCGGCACGAGGATGTGCCAGAACATGCGTCCCGTACTCGCGCCAAAGACGCGCGCGGCCGATTCGAGGTTGGGATCGATCTGCTCGATGAACGGCGTCATCACCAGTATCACGAACGGCGCCGCCGGGATGAGGTTGGCGATAATGACGCCGTAGATTGTTCCCGCGAGCTGGAGCTTGTAGAGCACGGTGGCCAACGGGATGCCGTAAGTGATTGGCGGCACCATCAGCGGCAGCAGGAAGAGGAGCAGCAGCATCCTCTTGCCCGGGAAGTTGCGGCGCGCCAGCGTGTACGCGGCCGGCACGCCGATCAGGAGCGCGAGGAAGACGACTGCAAAGACGACCTCCACGGTGACCCAGAGCACCGAGTCGAGCTGGAATTCCTTCCACGCCGCGGTATACCAAGTCGTGGTCCAGCCTTCGGGCAGCCACGTGCCGAGCCAACGTCTCGCGAACGAACTCGTCGCGACCGCGCCAATCATCAAGCCGATGTTGACGACGAACAGCGTCATCAGGCCCAGCAGCAGGCCCCGCCAGGCGCGATCGAACCATGCGTGCAGATCCTGGCGCGCTTTAGTCATGCGGCTAGCCTTTTCCTCCGGTGACGGGGCCGCGATAGAACGCGTTCCGCAGCGCAAGGACCGCCGCGACGATGAGGAGCTGCACCAGGCCCATGATCATCGCGATCGCGGACGCCAGCGCGTAATCGTATTGCTCGAACGCCGCCTCGTACGCCGCGATGGATATCACGCGCGTGGGACCGGCGGGCGAGCCGAGCAGGATGGCGGACGGAAACACCGAAAACGCCTGCACGAACGCCAGGCAAAAGCACATAGCGAGCCCGGGTGCAAGCAGCGGCAGGTAGATGTGCCGAAACTGGGACTTCGGGCCCGCCCCCAGCGTGGCTGCCGCACGCGCGAGCACAGGGTCGATGCCGGTGATGTAGGAAAGAATCAGCAGGAACGCAAAGGGGAACCCGGAGATCACCAGCGAGATCAGCACGCCCCAGTAATTGTGCGTCAGGCGAATAGGACCGTCGTACAGATGGAAGAACTGCAGGGCCTGCGACAGCCAGCCCTTGGGCCCGAAATAGATCAGCATGCCTTCGGCGATCAAGACGGTGCCGAGTGTGATCGGCACGACCAGGATCGTGGTGATCCAGCGCTGGTAGCGCGACTTCAAGCGCATCTTGTACGCGATGGGAAGCGCAAAGCCGACATTGATGAGCGTCGCCGGCAGCGCAAGCTTGAGCGTCGTCCAGATCGTCGGCCACTCGTTGTCGGTCGTGAAAAAGAACTGGTAGTTCGCGAGCCAGTTGCCCTCCTTCGGGTTGAAGGAGAGCAACAGCCCGTAAAGAAACGGGTATACGAACAGCAGGAGCATGAACGCTGCCGCCGGCACGACCAGAAGCAACGCCGGATCGAGCGGCATGCGGGACTTGGCAGCGGTCGTCATCGGCGCGCCGCGCTTTATTCCGCGGGATAGACCAGCGCGCGCTCCACCGGCACGTACACGCGAACGATATCGTTGAGCGCCGTGGTTACCGGTCCGCGGACGTGCAGAAGAGTGCCTGAGGACGTCACGACATCGAGCAGCGAATCGCGGCCGGAGTATTCGACGTTCTCCACGCGCCCGGCGATGGTGTTGAGGCCGCCGGGTCCCTCGCCGACCGAGATTTCCTCGGGACGGACCGCCACCGCAGCGCGCGCACCGTTGAGCGGTTGCTTGCGCACGCCGGTGATTAGGACGTCGCCGCCGCTTAGCTGAACGCGATCGCCGTCTTCGCGCGCGACGTGGAGCTCCAGCACGTTGCGATAGCCCATGAAGCGCGCGACGTGCAGATTGGCCGGTTGCGCGTAGACCTCTGCCGGCGTTCCGATCTGCTGGACCACGCCGTCCTTCATCACGACGATACGATCGGCGAGCGACAAGGCCTCGTCCTGATCGTGCGTCACATAGATCGTGGCGCGATCGAGCTCGCGGTGAATGCGCCGGATCTCCGCACGCGTCTCGATGCGCAGCTTGGCGTCGAGGTTCGAAAGCGGCTCGTCCATGAGGATCAGCGGCGGCTCGATGACGATGGCGCGCGCAATGGCGACGCGTTGCTGCTGGCCGCCGGAGAGCTGGCCCGGCAGCTTGTGCTCCTGACCGGTGAGCTGAACGAGCTTGAGTGCGTGTGCGACCCGAGGTCCCATGGCGGCCAGCGATACGCCGCGCATCTTGAGTCCGAAACCGATGTTCTTGGCCACGGTCATGTGCGGAAACAGCGCGTAATTCTGGAACACCATGCCGAAGCCGCGCTTTTCGGGCGGCAGCGTGTCGATGCGTTGCTCGTCGAGCCAGATGCTGCCGCCGGAGAGCTGCATGAGCCCGGCGATGCAGTTGAGCGCGGTCGACTTGCCGCAGCCGGAGGGTCCGAGCAGGCAGATGAACTCGCCGCGTTTGACCGTCAGCGTGAGCTCGTCCAGCGCATTGAATGCCTTGCCACCGGCGCCGGCAAACTGGCGCGTGACGCGGTCGAGCTTAAGTTCCTTGAAGTCGTGTTTCATCGGATGCTCACGACGCAATGGTTCGTCGTCCCGGCACAGGCCGGGACCTAAGTTCATACCGTGGACGCGATCGCCACCTGACCTTGGATCCCGGGCCTCGCGCGTCGCGCTCGCCCGGGATGACGCAACTGTTTCCGATCGCTGCGACGCTACGCGTCTGGCTCTCGGACAGTTGCGTCACTTGGTCTTTTGTGCGCCGACCTGCTGGTCCCAGATTCGGAATGCCTCCACCTGCGCCTTGGGCTCGAGCGACTGCGTGTGCGGAAACTGCGCGAGCCAGCCCTCGTATTCCGGCCGCCCGTATTCCTTGATCGCGTCCTGGCTTTCCTTTGGCGCCATCGACAGCGTGACGTTCTTGACTGCCGGGCCGGGATAGAAATAGCCCTTGTCATACGTGTATGCCTGCGCTTCCGGCGTGAGCAGATACGCCATCAGGTCGAGGACCACCGCGACTTTCTCCGGCGCGACGCCCTTGGGAATGACCATGTAATGCGCGTCGTTGATCCAGGTCATGCCCTTGAACGGCCCTACCTTGTAGCTCTTCGGCACGATGCCTAGAACGCGCGGATTGATGTCCCATCCGGTCATCGTCACCGTCATGTCGCGCGAGCCTTCACCGAGCTCCTTCATCACCGCACCCGTGCCCGTCGGATAGTATTCGATGCAGGAATTCAGATCCTTGAGGTATGCCCACGTTTTTTCCCACCCGTTCACAGGGTCCTTCGGGTTCTTGTCGCCCAAAATGTAAGGCAGGCCCATGATGAACGTGCGGCCGGGGCCGGAATTGGCGGGCCGCGCGTAGATCAAACGGTTTGGATTGGCTTTGCACCACGCCAGCAACTCCGCAGGCGTGGTCGGCGCCTGCTTGACCTTGTCGGGGTTGTATTCGACCAGCGGTCCAGCCGGCATGAAGACCACGGTGATGCCGTAATCCTGCGCGAGCTCCTGCATTTTCGCGGCGGTGGGCTGATAGTTGCTCATCAGGTTCGGGAATTTTGCCGCGTATTCCGGGAGGAGCTTCATCAGCACGCCCTGCTCGATCCCCGCGGCGAGAAAGTCAGTGCCGGTCAGCACCATGTCGATGTCGCTGCGGCCTGCACCCTGCATGGCCTTGAGCTTCCCCGGCAACTCGGGCGCCGGCGCCTTGGTGAAGTTGATCTTGGAAACCAGCTGCGGGTGCTTCTTCTGGTAGGCCTCGATGGCGTCCTGAGTGAGCGCCAGGTCACCGGCGACGTCGACGATATTGATCGTCACCGGACTCTTCGGCATTGCCGGAGCCTGCGCGGCGGCGGGCCCGGCAACGAGCGTCAGCAACGCCGCTGCGCCGAGCGCCGCCGCAGCGATGCGCAGCGCCATACGCCGGCGCGCGAATCCGATCAGATCGAGTGTCTTGCATGAGCTCATGCTGTTCCTCCTTCGTGAGTACGTGTACCAGGGCTGGCGGGCCAGCCATATTCTTGCATGCGTCGAGGCCGTCGGCGCGGCGGTGCCTTCATGTCCAACATGTTCAGCTGCGTGGTCGCACGCGGCGCAACGCGGCCGGCGGAAGGGCCCGACGCTGCTGCGGCGCGCGCCCGCGGTCGTCAAGACCGCGCTGAAATTCGCGCACGACGCGCGCGAGATGCCGGTGCATTGCGGCGCGCGCGCCCTTCGGGTCGCGCGCTGCGATGGCATTGAGAATTGCCGCGTGATCGCGGATCGTTTTCCGCGCAAGCTCCGGCGTATGAAAATGTCGCTGCAAGCGCCCCCACAATTCCGCGCGCTGGTCCCACAGCCCTTCGACCACAAGCTCCAGCGAGCCGTTGCCCGTCGCCTTGGCGATGCCCAAGTGGAATTCGCGGTCGCTCGCCTCGCGCGCCGCGAAATCGTCGACGTGCCCCTCCATGTTCAGGACGCACCGTCGCAGGTAGTCGAGGTCGGGATGCGCCGCCATCGATGCCGCCACTGCGGCGATCTCGCCCTCGATGAGCTTGCGCGCCTGCAGCAACTCGAAAGGTCCCGGCCCTGCATCGCGCGCCGCGGCGCTCGGGGCAGCAGGCGCGGTCACGAAGATCCCGGTCCCGACGCGAACCTCGACCAGCCCGCCCATTTCCAGCGAAATGATCGCCTCGCGCACCGATGCGCGGCTTACGCCGAGCGAAGTCGCCAGCTCGCGTTCCGCCGGCAGCCTCGCGCCCGGCAGGAATTCGCCGCTCGCGATCAGCTGCGCGATTTGGTCCGCGATCTGCCGGTAGAGCCTGCGTGGCTCGACCGCCTGCAAGGGCAAGTGTGGGATCTCCGTGGCCGGGAGCCGGCTTCAACCCGCGGCCGCCTTCGCTGTCCTAAGCGGTCCGCCAATGTTCTTTCGAATCTTACCATTCTATGGAGCGTGGTCAAGTGGCCTGGCCATCTGACCAACCAACCCCAGGGCATTCCCGGCGGAGTATTCGCACCGCGCGTCGCGACTGCCGGAGCATGGACAGCCCGCTGCGTTGCTGCCTATGCGCCCTTGTAGTGCCCAGACTTGCCGCCCGACTTTTCCAGCAGCCGTACGTTGTCGATGCGCATGCCACGGTCGACCGCCTTGCACATGTCGTAGATCGTCAGCAGTCCCACGGTGGCCGCGGTGAGCGCCTCCATCTCGACGCCGGTGCGATCCATCGTCTCTGCGACAACCTCGATCACCACGGCACTGTCCGGCTCATCGAGCGTGAAGTCGACGGCGACACGCGTGAGGGGCAACGGATGCGCCAGCGGAATCAGCTCCGCCGTACGCTTGGCCGCCTGGATCGCGGCGATGCGCGCTGTGCCCAGCACGTCGCCCTTTTGCGCGGAGCCGGCGCGGATCAGTGCGAGTGTCTCGGGGCGCATCGCAATGCGGCCGCCGGCACGAGCGAGCCGGCGCGTGATTTCCTTGCCGGCGACATCAACCATGTGCGCCTGTCCCGCCGCGTCGAAATGGGTAAAATGTGAGCGCTGCCCCGCCATCGCCCAGTCGTCGCTCCGTCCTTGCGCTAGAAACTTTCCGCCAACCGCGGCAATCATAGCACCATGCCACTGGCACCCCCGGTCCCTCGTACGTCGCGCCGATCGCTCGCCGCGATGGTGGCATGGCTCGCGGTTTCTCTCGCGACGACGCCGATGTCTTTCGCGCAGCAGAATCTGCCCGAGCTGGGCGATCCTTCGGCGGCGTTCTTGTCCGGCGCTCAGGAGCGCAAGCTCGGCGAGACCGTGATGCGTCAGATCCGCGGCAGCGGCGGCTATCTCAACGACCCGGAAGTGAACGGTTATCTGAACGAGCTTGGCAACCGCCTGGTGACGGCGATTCCCGGAGCGCCATTCGACTTCGAGTTCTTCGCGATGGCCGATTCCTCAGTCAACGCGTTCGCCCTGCCCGGGGGCTTCGTCGGCTTCAATACCGGATTGATCCTGCTCACCCAAAGCGAATCCGAGCTGGCATCGGTGGTGGCACACGAAATAACGCACGTCACGCAGCACCATATCGCACGCGGCATCGGCAATCAGCGCGACGCCGTGCTGATGGCCCTGGGCGCCATTGCAGCGGCCGTCCTCGCCTCGCGCTCGAAGTCCTCGTCGAGCGGGGACATGACGCAGGGCGCGATTGCGGCGGCGCAGGGACTTGCGCTACAGAGCCAGATCAGCTTCACGCGCCAGAACGAAGAGGAAGCCGACCGCATCGGATTCGAGCGCATGGTCGCCGCCGGATTCGACCCCGCGGCGATGGCGACTCTCATGGAGCGTCTGCAACGCTCTACCCGCTTCGTCGAAGGCAATGCGCCGAACTATCTGCGGGACCATCCGGTCACCTACCAGCGGATCGCCGACGTGCAGGCGCGCGCGCAAGGCAAGCCGTTTCGCCAGGTTCCGGACTCGCTCGATTTCCAGATGGTGCGCGCGCTGCTGAAGAGCTATGAAGGAACGCCCAAGGACGCGATTCTTTTCTTCGAGGACGCGATCGCCGAACGCAAGTTCAACAACGAAATCGCCGCGCACTACGGACTGGTCGCGGCGTTGCTGCGCGCGCAGGACTTCAAGCGCGCGCAAAAAGAGCTCTCCGCGCTGGAGAAGACCGCGCCGCCGCATCCGATGATCGAAGGTATGGCCGGACAGGTGCTCACGCAATCGGGCCAGCTCCAGGCGGCGATCGTCCGCTACCAGGCAGCACTGGTCCGCTATCCACGCAAGATGCAGCTCGTCTACGACTATCCGGATGCGTTGCTGAAGGACAACCAGGCGGCGAAAGCGGCCGGTTTCCTGTCGGAGCAGCTCCAACGCTTCCCGTCGGACGGCCCTTTGCATCAGCTCGCCGCACGCGCCTACGCCGGCCTAGGCAAGCAGCTGCTGCAGCATCAGCACCAGGCGGAGTTCTACGCCTGGCAGGGTAACTTGAAGGCCGCGGTCATGCAGCTCGAGCTGGCGCTCAAGGCCGGCGACGGCGACTTCTATCAGATCTCCGTCGCGGAAAGCCGGTTGCGCGCGGTCCGGCAGGAACTGGCGGATCAGGAAAAGAACGCCTCCGGCCACGGCCGCACCGGGTGATCACCCGCGTTCTGCCCGTCGCCGGCGCGAACCCCGAACGCTACGCTCCCTTCTGTGGGATGAACCTCAGCGCAACGCCGTTGTTGCAATAACGCAGACCGGTCGGCGGCGGGCCGTCATCGAAGATATGGCCCTGATGGCCGCCGCAGCGGACACAGTGATATTCGGTCCGCGGTGCGATCAGCTTGAAGTCTTGTTTCGTGGCGAGGCTCCCCGGAATCAACGTGAAAAAGCTCGGCCAACCGGTGCCGCTGTCGTATTTCATTTGCGATGTAAAAAGCGGCAACGCGCAGCCGGCGCAGACGAATATGCCTGCTCGTTTCTCGCCGTTGAGCGGGCTCGAATACGGGTACTCGGTGCCTTCCTGTCGCAAGACCTTGAACTGAGCCGGCGTCAGCAGCTGCTGCCATTCCGTTTCGGTCTTGCTGATCGGTGCCGTCGTCGTCGCGACATCGGCACCGGGGGCGAGCAGTTTCTTCCAATTCTGCTGGATTTCGGCGACGGTTCCGCCGCCGGCGGCAGCGGCAAGACTTTGTCGTGGCAGCACCCAAGCCAGCGGCACGGCCGGTAACGCCATCAGGAAACTGCGTCGTTGCATGGTGTCCTCCTTCTTTCCTAGGACGGGGTCGAGCCGATGAAATTCACCCCGCTCGATCCAGAGTCGCGCCGGCAGCCCGCGCCTTACAGTTGCGGCAGATTTTAGGACCGCAGATCAAGCCCCTGATTTGGCGTCATTTTGCCTGCTGCCCGCCGCGCCGGCAACCGCCGGAGCCGAAGACCGGACCTGTGACTTTCTACAGTTGACAGGTTTGTGCGCAGGAATACCCTCAGTTGAGACGCCCGAACCGGGGCGCGTCTTCATCCCATGCCTTGGGGGAGGAACGATGAAGATCCTCATCATTGACGACCATCCGCTGATCCAGGAAGCCTTGAAGCATGTTCTTGCCGCGCTCGATCCGACTCTCGAGCTCGTCCAAGCGCAAGACGCGTCCGATGCGCACGCAGCGCTGTCGCGCGAGCCGGATACCGATCTCATCCTGCTCGACCTCGCACTGCCCGGTTGCGACGGGTTCGAGTTGCTCGCGGACTTGCGCCGGGAATGGCCCGGGATGCCGGTTCTCGTTCTGTCGGCCACGCACGATTGCGCAACGGTCGAGCATGCGCTCGATCTCGGCGCCATGGGTTTCATCCCCAAGACCGCCAACACCCGCGTGTTGCTCGACGCCCTGCGGCTGGTGCTCTCGGGAAGCGTCTACGTGCCCGAGGAATCGGCGCAGGCCAACAGCGCGTTACGCCCACGGCCGGTAACCCGGCCCGACCAACTCGGGCTCACACTGCGGCAGGCGGACGTGCTCAAGCTCCTCGTTCAAGGCAAGCCGAACAAGCTGATCTGTCGTGATCTGCGGCTCTCCGAGGGGACCGTGAAAGTGCACGTCAGCGCGATCTTGCGCGCGCTCAACGTGCGCAATCGCACGCAGGTTGTCATCGAGCTCGCGCGTCGCGGCGTGCGCCTCGATCCGCCCGCGGCGCGCGTCCGCTGACGCGCCTGACAGGTCGAGGCATCATGCCCTCGCCGACCGCGCTCAATCCGCGGCTCATCCGACGCGCCCGCGCCGACCAGATCGCGACACTGTTCACGCAGTGGGGACGCACGACGTCGTCGATGGTGCTGGGCGGATTGATCCTGTGCGCGGTGATGTGGAACGTCGCCCCCCATGACGAGCTCGCGCTGTGGCTTGCCGCGATTCTCGTCAACCAGGCCTGGCGCTACGAGCTCGTGCGGCGCTATCGCGCCGCTGCGCCGGTGCCGGCCGAGCGCGAGCGCTGGGGCCGCTGGTGGGCGGCTGGCTCGACGATCGCCGGAGCGCTTTGGGGTGCCGCCGGCATACTCTGGTTTGCGCACGGCGATATCGGCCATCAGGCGCTGCTGATCGTCTGTCTTTTCGGCGTGATCATGGGCGGGATCAACCTTACCTCGTTGTACAAGCCGACGCTGTATGGTTTCGTTCTACCCACGCTGGCACCGCTGATCCTGCGCGTCGCTCTCGAGGGCGATCAGCTTCATGCCTTTATCGCCACCGTGCTGCTGGTCGTACTTGCCTTCATCCTGCGCTTCGGCCACAACCTCAACAATCTGATGACGCAATCGTTGGCGATCCGTTACGAGAACATCGACTTGATCGACCTGCTCCAGGCGCAGACGGCTGCGGCGGATCGCGCACGGAGTATGGCCGAAGCGGCCAATCGCGATAAAACGCAGTTTCTGGCGGCGGCGAGCCACGATCTGCGCCAGCCGCTGCACGCGGTAGGACTGTTCGCGGCAGCGCTCTCTGCGCGGGTGCACGATGGTCGCGTGCGCAACCTCGTCAACAGCATCAACGCGTCGGTCGAGGCGCTGGAACGGCTGTTCAGCGCGTTAATGGATGTCTCGAAGCTCGATGCCGGCGCGGTGGCGCCGAAGCGGACAGCATTCCCGCTCACGCCGTTGTTCGAACGGGTGGAAAACGAGTTCGGCCCGCTCGCCGCTGCCAAAGGCCTGCGGCTTGCCTTCGTTCCGACGCGAACGTGGATCGACAGCGACCCGGTGTTGTTCGAGCGCATCCTCGCGAACCTTGTCTCGAACGCCGTTCGCTACACCGCGAACGGCGGCGTGGTCGTCGGCGCACGCCGACGCGATCGATGTGCGGTGATTGAAGTCTGGGACTCCGGCATCGGCATCGCCGCCGCGGAGCGCGAGCACATTTTCGAAGAGTTCTATCAGGTCGGGAATTCGGGTCGCCACAGCAGCAAGGGCATGGGGCTGGGACTCGCAATCGTGCGCAGGCTCGCAACGCTGCTCGATCACCCCGTGCGCATCGATACGCGACTCGGACGCGGTTCGCGTTTCAGCGTCGAGGCGCCCTGCGTTGCCGCGGCCCTACCGCGGCCCGCGGCGCCTCTGGAACTGAGCCCGCGCGCGACGCTTGCGGGCGCGCGGATCGCCGTGGTCGACGACGAAGCTATCGTCGTCGAGGGCATGCAGGCGCTATTCGCCGCGTGGGAATCCGCCGTCATCGGGGCCGCGTCCGGCGAGGCGATGCTCGCGGCGCTGGGCGAATCGGGGGAATACCCGGATCTCCTGATCGCCGACTATCGCCTGGCCGGTGACGAGCTCGGGACCGACGTCGTCGTCCGGCTGCGACACGAGCTCGGGTGGACGGTGCCGGCGCTGCTCATTAGTGGCGATTCCTCGACCGCGACACTCGACGTGCTACGCGCTTCGGGCCTCGAATTCCTGCTGAAGCCCGTGCTACCTGAGGAGCTCAAGGCGGTGGCGAGCCGATTGGTCGCGGCAGGACGCGATGAGGCGCATTCTGCCGGCGGTGTTGCGCGTCAGGATCGAGGAACAGTCACTGCAAGCCTCGCTTGCCTAAGCACCGCGGCAGCATCATCAATTGGACCGAGCACAGCGATCGCTTAGGCACTTCAGACCACCGTCGCAGTCGGCATCCTTGTTACAGGCCATTCCTTCAGTGAAATGAGGCTGGCAATGTCGGGGCGATCCAATACACCACTCGTCTCTGCTGCATTCCGTGTGGCCTCGACATTAGTCGGCCGTATTTGCAAATCGTTGACATTGGCCATTGGTGCAACCTAGGTCTCCACTACACTCTGATCTGTATTGGCAAGACGCGCCAATTCCCCTGAACGGTTGCGAATCCTTAGTGCCTTCCCGCGCTCCCGTCAGCTGAAACACCGGCCCGCCGGTATAGGTGAAATAGATCTTGCGCTGACTGTGCGCGACCAGCACCCGATGCGCACGGAGGAAATCCGCGCCGAGCAACATCGACAGCGTCAACTCCACCTTTCGCGGCAGATGGCTGCCGATCGGGGTATACCTCGTGTCCTTCCACAGGTCGGCAAAACGCATATTCGTATCACTTATGATTTCGTTGCCGATGGCGACGCTCTGAATCGGACCGATCCAGTAGTCGACCGACTTGCTGCCAAGCCCGCCGCCTTTCCCGCCGGCGACGACGCCGGGCGAATCCGGCGTGACGCCCAGCCGCGCGGCATCGGACTTGTCCAGCACCGACATGGCGGCACCCGAATCGAGTTGCGCCCGCACGGGCTGGCCGTTGATCTCAATCCTCAGAATGATCTGCGGTTGGGCGTCATAGACGGCCTCGATATCGACTTCGCTGGCGCCCTCGGTCGCCCAATACGCCAGCGACACACCGTCACACTCCTTGGGTTGGAAGAGTCTGACCGCACCGTGGGTCAGATCGAACTCGACATCGACTTGATACAGGAAATCCTCGCCCAGGATGAAGGCGACCTCGCGGCCGAAATCTCGTTCGCCCGCGACCAGCACCCGCCAATTCTTGCGCGTGAATTGGCCGATCTTGAATTCATCGACATCGACCGCTTCGGCATAGGTCTCGCCGCCTACGCCGAATACCCGATAACCCCTGGCCTCCCTTCGGGCCAGGCCCAGCCGCTCCGTTGCCGAACGCGGGATCAGACTTCTGGTCGCACCAGTGTCCAGCATGATGCCGATCTTCTGGCCGTTGATGGCGCCGTCGACGATCAGATGGCCACGTTCCAGCCGAACCGGCCAATCCGCGATCTGGACCATCTTGCAGTTGGACGCCGCGGCGACGGCCATGCTCGTCGCTGCCAGCGCGATGGCAATCGATATGGCCAGATGAGTGATGCCTCTGATCACGTGGACGCCCTCCGGTTGCTGCTCGCGGAGAAGGACCTACCCGCAATTCTACGTCGATCTAACCGCCCGCCTCGTGGAAAACAGGCCCGAATACTGCGGCCGAGCGGCGGCTGATCGAAGCGCCAGTGCATTAAAAAAAAGCGCCCCGAGAGGGGGCGCTTGGAGGACAGACCGAGTTCGGGATGACCGGTTAGGGTCGGGGGGGTAAACCCGGTCTGCAGTCAGTGCCGCAATTCAAGAGGTAAATCGCCCAAATCTCTTTCGTGACATCAGCATCTGCAACGGATGCGACACCGACTCGCGTCGTGGCACCGACCACCGCGACGAGCGCGAGCCAGAGCATGAGCCCGGCGACAAGCCCCACGGGCCAGCGCCACAGGCGAAACCACTGCCGCACCGAGCCGCAGGCCGACTGCGGCACGAGCACTCGGGCGGCCGGCGTCATGCGCCAATAACGCAGGTCGCTCTCCGTCTTGCTCGTCATTCCTCTCGCCCCAGCCGGCGCACGATAGGGGTTTTTCGAATCCGCACTTGTATCTGCCGAGATGGTACCACCATCTATGCCATTGTCATAGCTTTTTGTTTCGCTTTGCGCGTAAAGGAAACAAACTTGCGAGGCTACGCGGGGCAAGCGGCCCGAGATTCGAGCCGATCGGGCACTTCTCTTGAGGCAAGAGTATTAAGTACTTGTTTTCACGGCATTATGAATCAGACAAAAAATGCCCGGCCGTTTCAAGGGCCGGGCGGGGCCGCCGGCCGGAGGGCCGACTGTTGGATGACGCAAACTAACGAAGAGGCGAGACAGCGCCGCCTCAGCGGCTCGCGGGGCCGTGATGCATCGCCCGCCGCTCCTGCATGCGCGCGATCCCGGCCTTGATCGCATCGCGGGCGACGGCTTTTTGCTCGGGAGTAAACGTCGCATAGAGCGCGAGCCACGCGTTGCGCGTCTGCTTATGCAGAGCCGCGTGCTGATCGCGGACGCCATCGGCGATCGCGGCGACTGCAGCAAAATCCGGTTCCGGCTTGGCGAGCTCTGCTTGCAGCGCGGTCTTCAGTTGCTCGAAATTCGCGCGTACTGCATCGTGCGCGGCGTTGGTTTGTGCAACGACAGCGTCCCATTGCACTTGTTGGGACGTATTCAGCTTGAGGTCGCTCTTGACCCTGCTCAGCATCGCCAGCGGGTTGCCATCGAGCAACGGTTCCGCAACGGCGTAGGTGCCGATGCCGCTCAATGCAACGGCGAGTAATGCAACGAGGAAGACTTGTTTCATACGTCGTGCCTTTCATCGTGATCAGTTAGTGGCCGGCAACTCCGTCCTCTGCCTGCACGCCACTCTAGCGGCACCGCGTTGCGCAATCATTTCCGACGCTCGCGAGTGAGTAACGCTTCATTACAGGCGCTCGGGGTCAAGCTATGCGCTCATTATCCTGCGCACCGCGGCGCCGGGCCAGCGCTTGTGTAACGAATCATTGCTCGCTCCGCCGGAGGTTACAATTGGTGACAAGCCGATGCCGCGTCTCAAGCGCGGCGCGCTTACGATGCGATGCGATGAAACAGCTCAGCCCCAAAATCCTGGTCATCGACGACGATCCGCGCCTGCGCGATCTTCTCGTTCGCTACCTGACGGAACAGGGCTTGCAGGTCCAGGCGTTGCCCGATGCGCGCGAGCTCGATAAGAAGCTGCAGCGTGATCCGCCGCACCTGCTCGTCCTCGACCTCATGCTGCCCGGCGAAGACGGTCTTGCCGTCTGCCGTCGCCTGCGCGCATCCGGCGAGACGGTCCCGATCATCATGCTTACGGCCAAGGGCGAAGACATCGATCGCATCGTCGGCCTGGAAATGGGCGCGGACGATTACCTTCCTAAGCCGTTCAACCCACGCGAGCTGGTGGCCCGCATCCATGCGGTGCTGCGGCGGCGAACCGAGCTCCTTGCGCCCGGCGGGCCCGCGGCCGACGGCAAGATCGCGTTCGGACCGTATGTGCTCGACCTGTCGACGCGAGCGCTATTGCGCGGCGACACGCCGGTGGCGCTCACCACCGGCGAGTTCGGTCTGCTCAAAGTGCTCGCAACGCACCCGCGACAGCCTCTCGCGCGCGAGAAGCTGATGCTGCTCGCGCGTGGCCGCGATCACGACGTATTCGATCGCGCGATCGACGTGCAGATTTCGCGCCTGCGCAAGCTGGTCGAGCCCGATCCGTCGACGCCGCGTTATATCCAAACGGTGTGGGGCTTCGGCTATGTGTTCGTGCCCGACGCAGCGGCAACCGACGAGGCCGGACATTGAGAGCCTCTAACATGGCGAAACACGTGCGCGTTGCTGGCCACAAACCGCCGCTGGCGCGGCGCAGGGCGCAGCGAATAGTGGAGCCTATTCGCAAGCCCGGCAACAATGCCAGCGGCGGCTAAGTTGGCAAATGAGGCCGCAACCCCAAGGGCTCCACCATGTTAGAGGCTCTAAGAGTGCGATTGTGGCCCCGCTCGCTGTTCGGGCGCCTCGCGCTGCTGTTGTTGTTGGTCATTCTTGTCAGTCAGGCGACGGCGATCTACTTGTTCCGCCAGGACCGCGCCACGCTGCTCGCGCGTCAATTCAGCGATACCAAGCTGGTGCAACTGCACTCGTTGCGCGCCGCGCTCGCGGCGACCGATCCACGCACCGCCGACGCGACGCTGGCTCGGTTCGGCGAGGAATATCATGCGCGCATCGTGCCCGATCAGGAGCGGCGCTTCGTCGGCATACCGCCGCAGAACCCCTTGCTGGTCGACCTCGAGCGGCGCTTGCAAGCCGAGCTCGGCCCCGAGACCGAGCTGCGCATCCAGCCGCGGCTGCAGATGTTCTGGATCAAGCTGGCCGCAGGCGACCGCGCCTACTGGGCCGGCTTCCAGTTGCCGCCGCGGCCTTCCGAGGACGCGCCCTCGAGGGCGCTCGAGTGGACTGTGGTCATCGGCGCGGTGCTCCTCGCCAGCGCCTACGCCTTTGCGCGTTACCTCGCACGGCCGTTGCGAGAGCTCAACGACGCAGTCGCAGCCGTCGGCCGGGGCGTGTCGCCCCCGCCCCTGCCCGAAAACGGCCCGTCCGAAATCGTGAACCTCAATCGCGGGTTCAACGAAATGCTGTCCAACCTGCGGCGGATCGAGGAGGATCGCGCGCTGCTCCTGGCAGGCGTTTCCCACGATCTGCGCACACCGCTCGCGCGGCTGCGCCTCGGGATCGAGGTCGAAACGCACGACGAGAAGGCGCGGCAAGGCATGGTCGACGACATCGAGGCCATGGACCGGATCATCAGCCAGTTCCTCGACTTCGCCCGCGATGGGCGTGAGGCACCGCTGGAAACGCACGACCCTAGCGACATCGTCGCGACGGTCGTTGAGCGCCACCAGCGCGCCGGACACGATGTGCGCTTCGCGCGCGGCGAACCCGTGCAATTGCCGCTGCGCGCGATCGCGTTCCTGCGTCTCGTGACCAACCTCGTCGACAATGCGCTGCGCCACGGCGCGCCACCCGTCGAGATCACCACCCGAAACGCGAACGGCTCGGCCGTGCTCGAGGTCGCCGATCGCGGGCCGGGGATTCCCGCCGACCAGGGCGAACGCCTGAAGCGACCGTTTACCCGCGGGGAACCAGCACGGAGCGGCGCGGCAGGCGCAGGACTCGGACTCGCGATCGTCGACCGTATCGCCCGGCTCCATGGCGGTACGCTGAACCTGCTGCCGCGCGAGGGAGGTGGCACGATCGCGCGGGTGACGCTTCCGGCCGAGTCGGTCGAGGCGTGAACCCCGTGCGAGCTGCGGCGAATTCGCCGCTGGTAATCACTTGCCGCTGCGATCAGAAGCTGACCGCGCGGGCCGATCAGGAGCCGCTTGCACCTGCCTGATTCCGATTGACTTCTTCTCGGGTCTCAGATGCGGGGCTGGCGGCTCGCCGCCATAGGTTGCGCGCACGTAATCAGCGACGATCTGTTCGAATTCCTCGGCGATTGCCTCGCCTTTCAGCGTGACCGTCTTCTGACCGTCGACATACACCGGCGCGACCGGCACCTCTCCGGTGCCGGGCAGGCTGATGCCGATGTTCGCCATTTTCGATTCGCCAGGTCCGTTGACGACGCAGCCCATCACAGCGACAGTCATATTCTCTACACCCGGATAGTGTTTGCGCCACGACGGCATCTGCGCGCGCAGGTAACCCTGAATTTTGTCCGCCAACGCCTGGAAGAATGCGCTGGTCGTGCGGCCGCAACCGGGGCACGCGCTGACCAGCGGCGAGAACGCCCGCAGGCCCATGGTTTGCAGGATCTCCTGCGCGACGATGACTTCGCGCGTTCGATCGCCGTTCGGCTCGGGAGTAAGCGATACGCGGATCGTGTCGCCGATGCCTTGTTGCAGCAGCACAGCCATCGCTGCCGTGGAGGCGACGATCCCTTTCGAGCCCATGCCGGCTTCGGTCAGCCCCAGGTGCAGCGGATAGTCGCAGCGCCGCGCGAGCTCGGTGTAGACGGCGATCAGGTCCTGAACACTCGAAACCTTGCAGGCGAGGATGATCCGGTCGCCGGGCAGCCCCATCGCCTCGGCAAACTGAGCGCTGCGGATGGCCGAGGCGACAAGCGCCTCGCGCATCACGTGCGCGGCGTCGAGCGGGTTCGCCGACTTCGCGTTGTCGTCCATGAGGCTCGTGAGCAGATCCTGGTCGAGACTGCCCCAGTTGACGCCGATGCGCACCGGCTTGCCGTAGTCGATCGCCCTTTCGATCATTATTGCGAACTGCGGATCGTGCCTGCTCCCCCTGCCGACGTTGCCCGGATTTATGCGGTATTTCGCCAGCGACCGCGCGCAATCCGGAAAATTGCTGAGCAGCTTGTGGCCGTTGAAGTGGAAGTCACCGATCAGCGGCACATTGCAGCCCAAGGCATCGAGCCGTGCGCGAATCACCGGCACAGCCGCCGCGGCCTCGGCCGTGTTGACGGCAATACGCACCAGCTCCGAGCCGGCGTCGGCCAGTGCCTTGACTTGCGCGACGGTGGCAGTAACGTCGGCCGTGTCGGTGTTCGTCATCGACTGCACGACGATCGGGGAACCGCCTCCGATCGGGATGCCGCCGACCAGCGCAATCCGCGTCCGGTGCCGAGTGATCGTTGGGCGATTGAGCGAGCTCGTTGCGTAATCAAGCATGCGATTTTCCTGCCGTGTGCAATCGAAGGCGGCCCGGTTAGCCAAGCATGCACTCCAACAATCCATTGGAGCGGCTCGAGGGAACGACGGTTCGCGCTTTCGGCTCGATCAAGGGTAGAGGGTCCGCCTTGGGTAGGCCACGGCAAGGCAGAGGGCGGCATTCTAGCATCCCGCCCTGCTCGACGACCCCGAACGGGGCCGCGCTCGAGCCGGAGTCTTCCCCTGGCTACAGCCAGTCGGCGCAGCGCGCGGAAACGTGATTGGTCGCTAGCGCAGAGCGTCCGCGGTCACTCCATTACCGAACGCCACGCCGCAACCACCGCGTCGGGCAGCTTCGCTTCCGCGAACCAGCAATAGCGCACCACGCTGATCTCGCCCGCGGCAAGGCAGGCGTTCTCGTCGCCGGGAGTAATCGTGCCGGGACGGCCGCGCCGGATCCGGTAGCGAATGCGTTTTTCAGTGGATTGCAGAATGTCACAGCCGGCGCCGATCTTGTCGCGGCCCACGCGCGCCTGTGTCAACGGCGCAGGCAGCGCCGCCGGCAGGTTGATACTGAGCCAGTGGCCCGCCGCCGCCCAATCGGTGCGGGCATTCCAGAGCAGGCGCAGTAAGCGGCGCAGCGCTTCGAGATCGCCTGCTCCATCGGTCTCGCATTGCTCGCGGGACAGACTGATCGCCGGCACGCCCCAGAAGGTCGCTTCCCGGGCGATCGCAGTCGTGCCTGAATACGCGACGTCCTCGCCGACATTGCGCTTGTCGTTGATGCCGGCCAATACGAGGTCTGGCCTCGATCCGTCGCCGAAGAGCACCGTCATTGCCGCGACGACGCTATCGGCGGGCGCACCCGAGCAGCCGTACATGCGATCGCCCATTCGTGTCAGCGTCAGGTCGCGATCGAAGGAAAGCTGATGGCTCGCGGCGGTCCATTTGCGCTCCGGCGCCACCACCCAGACATCCGATCCGATCGCGAGCGCGGCTTGCGCCAGGAGGAGAACGCCCGGCGAGCGAATTCCGTCGTCGTTGGAAACCAGGATGCGCATGCTCACCCGGAAGATCGGATGTCGATGCAATCGCCGGTCGCAAGATCGGTGCGCAACCGCGGTACGTGGCGTGCGAGCCGCTCGAGCACGGCGTATTCGCACGAATGCCCGAGCACCGTCGTTGCGGCGCAGGCTATAGCCATCGTGCGGTTTTCGGTGAGTGTCGGGTGGGTCGGCAACCGAATCCAGTCTGCGCGTCCTTCGGCCACCATGCGCTCCCCCGGGCTGCCCGCCGGCAGATGCCCGGTGAAAAGCGTCGGATGTCCTCGCGCGCGTGCGGCGTCGAGGATGGTGCGCGACGGACCGCTGATCCCCATCCCGTCGTGACACAACAATGTCGCGCGGGGCAACGCGGCCCCGGGCTGCCAATCTGCTCCGGAGGCGAGCCGCTCGGCGAGCGCCGCGGCGGTTCCCTCGACCAGCCATTCGCGGCCCGCAAGCTGCGCGCGCAGCGCCTCACGCATTCCGGGCGCGAGCGCCACGCTTCCCGGAAGGACGGCGAGTAACTCCGCGGAGCGGCCATACAGCGGCGTAGGCAGCACGCAGCCGTCCGGCCGCGCGGCCACCCAATCGATCACTTGCTCGGCGCGTGCCCGCGCCGAAACGTCGTCGTCGCCATACGAGGCGTCGATCGCAATCGCGTGACAGCGCGGAAGCGGATCCATCGCGAAGACCGGACTGGCGGGAACGACGTCGCCGCAGTAGTCGAATTCAACCTGCCCGTCGTCGACGCCGCACCACACGCCGCCGGCGACGTGGCCGGAACGGCCGGTCGAAATGCGCAGCGGTCCCAGATGCAGCATGGCCTCGCCTACAGGCAGGCGCTCGATGTCGGCCCGCTGCACCAACGCCAGATGTTCGGGCAGCGCGTAGCTCGCAAGGGTCAAACCGACCTCGCGCCGAGTTTCGGGGGTCATGAAAATGCGCCCGGCGAAACCGCCGGAAAGGCACCATCCAAGCGCCGCGACGTGATCTTCGTGGCCGTGCGTCACGACGATGGCGTCGAGCGACCTCAATGCGTCTTTCGGAATCGCGGGATAATAATCGGCGTCGCCGCGCGCGCCGGTCATCACACCGGCGTCCAGCAGCAGGCGATAGCCGTCGCTTTCGACGCCGATGCAGGTGCGTCCCTTTTCGCCGAAGCCCCCATAAAGGTGCAGCCGCATGCGTCAGTCCTTCGCCGACGCAGGAATGACCCAGCCGTCATCGACGGCGACGTTGATCGCCGTCCCCCGCGCGAGGTTGCACGGTTCCTGTGCCGTTAGATGTAGGATCGAATCGGGACAGGCGTCGACGGGCGCCTCGACGCGGAAATGACCACCTTGGTAAATAGCCGCGTCGACGTGCGCGCGCAGGCCCGCCGCGTTCGGCTCGACGATCCGTAACGCGCTGGCGCGCAAGCACGCGCGCGCCGCGAGTGCCGCTTTTTGCCCGTTCGCGCAACGCATGCGCACGGGAAGCCCGAAAAGGTCGACCGCGCACGTCGCGTCCTCACCGACCGAGAGAACCTGCACCGGGACGACCATACCCTCGCCGATGAAGCTCGCCACCGTTTCGTCGGCGGGCTCGCGGTAGAGCTGCGTCGGCGTTGCGGCTTGCAGCACGCGGCCCTTGTCCATCACCGCAATGCGATCGGCCAGCGCCATCGCTTCGGTCTGGTCGTGCGTGATGTAGATCATCGTGGTTCCGGTGCGCTCGTGAAAGCGCGCGAACTCGCGCTCCATCGCCGCGCGAAGATGCACGTCGAGATTGGCCAGCGGCTCGTCCAGCAGCACCAGCGACGGTTCGGTCACCAGGCATCGCGCAAGCGCGACGCGCTGGCGTTGACCGCCTGACAGCAACGCGGGCCGCCGATTGCCGAAGCCGTTGAGTTCGACCAGCGACAGTGCTGCATTCACACGGCGCTCTCGCTCGGGATCCTTCACACCGGCGACGCTCAGGCCGTACGCGACGTTTTCGGCGACCGTCATGTGCGGCCACAGCGCATACGACTGGAACACGATGCCGATCCGGCGTCGCTCGGGCGGCAACTGGCGCTCGGGCGTCGAAACGACCGTGTCGCCGATGAGGATGCGCCCCGCATCGGGTTTGTCGAAGCCGGCGATCTGCCGCAACAGCGTCGTCTTGCCGCAACCGGACGGACCGAGAACGGCGACGAGCTCCCCGTCGCCGACCTCGAGCGACACGTCGTCCAACGCGCGGAACGTACCGAACGACTTGCCGATGCGATCGATCGTCAATCGCGCCATGGGAGCACGCCTTGCGGCAGCCTGCCGGCCATCGGCAGCGTGGACAGCATGAGCGCGATGCTCACGATTACGGTCAGCACGCCGAGCGCAGCGGCATAGTTCGAGTCGCCGCCCTGCTGAAACGAAAAGAACACGACGCCGAGCGTCTCGGAGCCGGACGACCAGAGCAACGCCGAAACGGTGAGCTCGTTGAACGCCGTGAGGAAGATCAATAGCGCGCCCGCGGCGGCGGCCGGAGCGACGAGAGGAAGGATGATCGTGCGCAGGCGCCGCAGCAGCCGCGCGCCCGCGATCTGCGAAGCTTCCTCGAGCGTGCGGTCGAGCTGATAGTAGCCACTGATCACCGGGCGCACGCCCAGGACCAGAAAGCGTGCGAGGTAGCAGAACAGGATGATCCAGAGCGTGTTGTAGAGCGACCATCCGACGACCGGCAATGGCTTCAGGAAAAGCAGGATCGCCGCGATCGCGAGCACCACGCCAGGCACGGCGTAGGGGACCTCGGTCACCAGGCTGACCATGCGCAGCAGCCGCGAGCGGCGCCACACGAGGAAGTACGCGAGCGGCACCGCGAGCAGCACGATTGCGATCGCCGCCGTCCCCGACAGACCGAAGCTGTTGGCGAAGGCGCGCTTGGCGGCCGCATGGTCGAACAGCACGAAGCGGTAATTGTCGAGCGTCGCCGTCGCGAGGTTGAGCGGCACGCCGACCGCGGGCACCAGGGATGTCAAGACGAGAGCGAGCAGCGGCAGCACCAGCACGACGATCGACAACGTCCACAGGGCTGCTTCGACCGGAACCCGCCAGCGGCGCAATTCGAACGGCCGCGCCACGATCGACGCGGTGCTGATGCGAAAATCGCGGCGGCTGAGCAACGCATCCTGCGCGACAATGCCGATCACCGCGATCAATCCGATCAGCAGCGACAGTACCGCGACTTCGGACAGCGCACTGGGCCCGAGCCCGGCAAGACGCTGGTAGATCAGCGTCGGCAGCACGAGATAGTTGCCCGGAATGCCGAGCAGCGCCGGGATGCCGAAATTACCGAGGCACGACACGAAGCACAGTGCCACGCCCGCAAGCAGCGGCGGCGTCATCAGCGGTAGCACGATCGTCTGCAACACCTTGAGCGGCCCGCCGCCACCGGCTAACCCCGCCTCGATCAGCTCCTGTGGCAGTGCACGCAGTCCGGCACGCAGCGTCAGGAACACGAGCGGCGCGTACTGAACCCCCAGCACGAGGATAATGCCCTCGGGCGAATAAAGCGGGTTGCGGCTGCCCAGCGCGGGGGCGATGCCGAGCATCGCGAGCACTGGACTCGACGGACCGAACAGTTGCAACCACGCCAGTGCTACCACCTGCGCCGCCAGCAGCAGTGGCATGACGAAGAAGAATACGAAGGCGTTGCGGCCGCGGATATCCGTGAGCGCGACGACCAGCGCGACGGTGCCGCCGATCACGACCGCAAGCAGGGTGCCGCCCAGCGCGGTCACGAGGCTGTGCCGGGTCGCGGTCCAGGTCGCCGAGCTCGACAGGACGCGCGTCAGCGCTCGAGTCGAAAGCGTTCCGCCGGGCGCGATGCCCTCGAGAAGCAGGCGCGCGAGCGGTAGCACCGAGAGCACCGCCACGACCAGCACCAGCCACCAGAGGAGCGCATAGTCCTCGGCGCGCCCGCGTACGCGCGCTGCGTCAGGCATGAAAACGCATGCTTGCGATGGCCGGAGCGAAACCGCAGTAAGTTCAGTTTCCGAAAAGCTCTGCGAAGCGCTTCAGGTTCTCGCTGTTTGCTTGCACTACCTTCGGAATATCGGTTGGCATCAGGTTGATCTTCGCTCCGGCCGGATACCACGACGGCATGCCGACGCTCGCCCGGGCCGGAATATAGCCCATCGAGACGGCGAGCTTCTGCCCCTCATCCGAGAGGATGAAATCGACGAAGGCGCGCGCCGTCGCTGCGTTCTGCGTGGTTTTCAGGATCGCCACGGGCTCGGTCACCGCCGGCAGGCCTTCGGCGGGGAAGATGAAGTCGATCGGCGAGCCCTTGGCCTTGGCGTTGAACGCCATGAAATCGACCAGGACGCCGTAGGACTTCTCGCCGTTCGCGACCGCAGTCATCACGGCGCCGTTGCCGCGCACGGCTACGGCGTCAGCAGCCTTGAGCTTTTCGAAGAAACCCCAGCCCAGATCCGGACGCGCGGTCATCGTGCCCAGCATGATCGCCGCCGCGCCCGAATAAAGTGGGCTCGGCATCGCGATCTGTCCCTTGTACTCCGGCTTGGCGAGATCGGCCCATGAAGTGGGTCGGGTCTTCGCCGCCGTGTTCACGGCGATGCCGGTCGTGATGAGCTTGGAACCGAAGTAGGTGCGATCGACGTCGTAGGAGCCCGGGTCGAGTCCGTCGACCTTCGCCTCGCGATAGGCGAGCAGTCGCCCGTCTTTCTTGAGCGCCTCCATGGTTGCGGCGTCGGCGAGCAGCAAAACGTCCGGCTTCGGCTGTCCCGCGGCGAATTCCGCAGCCAGCTTGCCCATCACCTCGGTCGTGCCGGAGCGAAACACCTCGACGTCCACGCCGGGCTGGACGCGCTTGAACGCCGCGATGGTCTGCGCGGCGTCGCGCTCCGGCTGCGACGTGTAGAGAATGAGCTTGCCTTTGGGAGCTTGGGCCGCGACCGGACTCGCCGCGAAAACAGCGACAACCAGCGCGGTCACGACGAAGCTGCGACGCGATCCAACCTTCATGCCGTCTCCTCCTGATGGAAGCTGCCGCTACGTGAAATAACCAGGCAGTCGATCTTAACTCGTGATTCCCCGCTTCGTACGTCATTCGATCCGGTCAGGATGCGCACGTGGTCGGGGCAGCGCAACACGTTAGGCCGTCCGCTCGCCTGGCACGGCTCGGCCGGCCGCCCGACGCTGCGTTCATCCCGCTCAGCCCAGCGGGTCGATCCAAGCGACAGTCGTCCCGACCGCGATCGGCTCGCCGGTAACGCGCGCCAGGCCGCGAATGATGCCGGTGCCCGGCGCCTCGACCTCCATCATCGCCTTTCCGGTCTCCATCTCGAACAGCACATCGCCTTGCGCTACGCGGTCGCCCTCGGAAACCTTCCACGCGGCGATCACGCCGGATTCCATGTCCATGTCGACCTTCGGCAGAATGACTTCGATCGCCGTCATCAGGCCTTCCCTCCGCGCACGAGACGCCGGGCCGCGGCGGCGATGTCGTCTTCCTGCGGGACGGCAGCCTTCTCCAGTTTTGGATTGTAGGGGATCGGAACGTCGGCGCCGCCGAGGCGGGCAATCGGCGCCACGAGCGCATGGAAGACGTCGGACTCCGCGATCATCGCCGCGATCTCCGCGCCAATGCCCATCGTCTTGACGCCTTCGTAGACGACGAGCATCCGGCGCGTCTTGCGCGCGCTCGCGGCGATGGTGAGGAAGTCGATTGGCCGCAGGGAGCGCAGATCCACGACTTCCGCATCGATGCCTTCTTCGGCGAGGCGCTCGGCCGCGGCCGTGGCGCGCAGCGCCATGATCGACGCGGCGACGATCGTGAGGTCGCCCCCTTGGCGGCGCACAACCGCCTCGCCGATCGGCACGCGATAGGCTTCTACGGGCACCGAGCCCTTGGTCTTGTAGAGCAGCTTGTGCTCGAAGATCAGCACCGGGTTCGGATCGTCGATCGCGGCCAGCAGCAATCCTTTCGCATCGTGCGGCGTCGACGGCTGCACGACCTTGAGACCGGGCACGTGCGCGAACCACGCTTCCAGGCTCTGGCTGTGCTGGCCCGCTGCGCCGGTGCCCGAGCCGCTGGGCAGGCGGACAACCATCGGCACGCTGGCCTTCCCGCCGAACATGAAGCGAATCTTCGCGGCCTGGTTGACGATCTGCTCCATCGCCAGCGTCACGAAGTCAGAGAACTGGATCTCCAGCACCGGCTTCATTCCCGTCAACGCGGCGCCGACGGCTGCGCCGGCGAGGCCGAGCTCGCTGATCGGCGTGTCGATCACGCGCTCGGGACCGAAGCGCTGCAGGAGATCACCCGACACGCCGAAAGCGCCGCCGTACACGCCGACATCCTCGCCGAAGAGAAATACGCGGGGATCGGCCTCCATCGCTTGGGCGAGGCCCTCGCGGATCGCCTCCGCGTACGAAAGCTGCCTGACATCGGTGGCCGGCGGCGCGGCCAACTCAATGGGCATAGACGTCCCGGGTGAGCTCTGCGGGATCCGGATCGGGACTCGCCTTGGCGAACTCGAGCGCAGCCTCGATCTGCGCTTGTGCCGCCTTCTCGATATCGGCGAGCTCGGCCGCCTCGAAGCGACCTTGCGCGATGAGCTCGCCTTGCAGCCGGAGAATCGGGTCGCGCTTGCGCCAGGCCTCGATTTCTTCCCTGGTGCGATAAAGGTTGCGATCGCTCTTGGAGTGTCCGCGCAAGCGATAGGTCTTGCACTCGATCAGCGAGGGGCCGCCGCCGCTGCGCGCCCGCGTCACGGCGACCTGCGTCGCGGCGGTGACGGCCGGCAAGTCGTTGCCGTCCAGCGCGACGCCAGGCATCGCGTACGCGCTCGCCCGATCGGCGACGTTGGGCACCGCCATCGCCTTGGCGATGTCCATCGACATGCCATACTTGTTGTTCTCGCAGACGAAGACGACAGGAAGCTTCCAGATCGAGGCCATGTTCAGTGCTTCGTGAAACGCGCCTTCGTTGGCCGCGCCG
>DASWDF010000182.1:0-7677 GCA_036395475.1 Casimicrobiaceae bacterium | reverse complement strand
GTCGCGCTCGGCATGACGCTCGTCATCCTGACCGAAGGAATTGACCTCAGCCTCGGTCCGGTGCTCGGACTATGCGGCGTCGCGGCGAGCCTGATGGTCGTCGCCGGATACCCGCTGATCTCGGCGGTTGCAGTGGCCATCGGGATCGGCATAGCGATGGGGACGCTCAATGGCTCGCTGATCGCCGTCGCCGGGATGCCACCCTTCATCGTGACACTTGGCACGTTCGGAATCGCGCAAAGCATAGCGACCGTGCTCACAGGCGGCGATTCGGTCGTCAGGCTGCCCGACTATTACCGCTGGTTCAACGATGGTGTCTTCCTGGCGATCCCGGTTCCCATCTGGGCAACGGCGGCGGCGTTCGCGGTCACCTGGATCCTGCTCTACCACACCCGATTCGGCCGCTATGTGTTCGCCATCGGCGGCAATCGCCAGGCGCTGAAGCTTGCCGGGACTTACGTCAGTCTCTATCACATAGCGGTGTACGTGTACGCCGGCGTTCTCACCGCGATCGCTTCATTCATCATGACGGCGCGCATGAACGCCGCCCACCCGACGATCGGGGTGGGCCTCGAATTCGACGCGATCGCTGCGGTGATTCTCGGCGGCACATCGTTCGAGAAAGGAAACGGGGGGATCGCGGGAACGATCGTCGGCGCGCTGGCGGTTGGCGTATTGCGCAACGGCCTGAACCTCCTCGGAGTAGGGACCGAGTGGCAAGTGGCGATCGTCGGCGTGGTGATCATCACCGCCGTCGGGCTCGACTCGATCCGGGGGCTCAATTCGTGAGCGCGCAGGCCCCACTCGCGCCGGCCAGCTTCGCGCGGCGCATCGACTACGGCGTTTTCGTCGTCCTGTCGCGCCTGCTGGCGATCATCGCGCTCGTCGTGGTGCTGGCCGTGCTGAGCCCGCAGTTCCTGTCCTGGGGCAATTTCACCAACGTGATGCGCCAGGCCTCGCTGCAGTTCCTGATGGCGGCGGGACTGACCATCGTCGTTCTGACTGGCGGCATCGACCTCGCGATCGGCGCGATACTCGGTCTCGCCGCCTGCCTGTCAGCGTCGATGATCAGCCAAGGCCACCTGGCGTTCGGAATTGTCGCCGCGCTCGCGGCAGGACTCGCTGCCGGCAGCGTCAATGGACTGCTCGTCACCTTCGGCCGCATTCCGCCGTTCATTGCCACCTACGGCATGCTGTGGATCGCCCATGGGCTGGGCTACGTCTTCATGAAGGGCGAGGTGATCTACGGCTTGCCGGAATCCTTCCGTTTCATCGGCGCCGGATTCGTATGGGGAATTCCGGTGCCGGTCATCATCGCGCTCGCGCTCCTCGCCGTACTGCACGTCATGCTGCACCGCACCCTGCTCGGCCGGGCGATCTACGCGATTGGCGGCAACCTCAACGCTGCGCGGCTGTCCGGCATGCCGGTGCGCGCACGCCTCATTTTCGTCTATGCATTGAGCGGCCTCCTGTCCGGATTCGCGGCACTCGTGGTGATCGCGCGAATCAACGCCGCGGATGCGAGCATCGGCGAGGATCTGCTGCTGCCAGCCATCGCCACTGTCTGCCTTGGCGGCACGTCGTTGTTCGGTGGGGTCGGCGGGATCGCCGGCACCGCGATCGGCGCCTTGATCCTGGCACTGGTAGTCAACGGCATGAACCTGCTCGGGGTGCAGACGTTTTGGCAAAGCGGCGTGATGGGTGCGATCATCCTGATTTCGGTGCTCGCGGACCAGGTGGGTGGATCAAGGCTGATCGGCAAGCGTTCGTAGCAGTGGGCAAGACAACCTAAATTGATGGAGGGAGCAATGGATCGCAGGAAATTTCTGAAGGTATCGCTGGTCGCATCGACGACCGCGGCGGCGCTCGGAACGGCATCGCAGCACGCGTTCGCGCAGCAGGCCGGCAAGCCGGTCACCATCGCGTTTTTCGTGAAGAACGTCACCAACCCTTTCTGGAAGGGCTGCCGGATCGGAGCGGAAAAAGCGGCCAAGGAGCTCGGGGTCGGCCTCGAGGTGGTCGCGCCGACGAAGCCGGACAATATCGAGGAGCAGACACGTCTGGTCGAGGACTGGATCGTCAAGAAGCCCGATGCGTTCGTGTTCGTGCCCGTCGACTACAAGGCACTGGTGCCTTCGATCCAGAAGGCGAACAAGGCGGCGATCCCGGTCGTCGGCTACAACAACACGATGACCGACGTCGACCTCGTCAGCTACATCGGGTCGAACGACGAGCAGATCGGGTACGAGGTCTCCACCTATCTCTTCAAGTCGATGGGCGGCAAGGGCAAGATCGTCCACATCGACGGCGTTCCGGCGGCGAGTACCGCGCAGGCCCGCAAGAGGGGCCTCGACCGGGCGTTGAAGGAGAACCCGGGCATCGAGCTTCTCGTCTCGCAGCCGGGCCAGTACCGCCGCTTGGTAGCGGTGCAGGTGTTCGAGAATCTGATGCAGCGCTATCCGGAAATCGACGCTGTCGTCAGCGCCAACGACGACATGGCGGTCGGTATTGCTGAAGCCCTGGCGGCCGCGGGACGCGGTGGCAAGACCAAGGTGACCGGCGTGGATGGCATCCCGGATGCGACCGCGGCGATCGCTGCAGGCAGAATGTTCGCGACCGCGGACTTCAGCGGCCACGATCAGGCGTACCTCGCCGTGACCGCTGCCGTGCGTCACCTGCGCAAGCAGCCGGTGCCGAAGAAAATTGAGTTGCCGATCGTGATCATCGACAAGCAGAATGTCGCCTCGTTTGCGAAGACGCCGGAAGAGCGTGCGGTGCCAAGCTGGGACAAGACGGTTGCAGCGCAGAAAGGTTGAGCTGCCTGTGATGCCGGGAGGCGCGCAATTCGCGACTCCCGGTCGACGAATGCAAGCGGGCCCTGGTCATGGCTGAAGACAAAGCACCGTTGGTGCAGATGCGAGGAATCTGCAAGGCCTTTGGAGGCGTGCAGGCATTGAAGGATGTCGATCTCGACCTCTACGTCGGCGAGACGCATGCGCTGGTCGGGGACAACGCCGCAGGCAAGTCGACACTCATCAAGACGCTGGCGGGTGCGCTGCGCATGGATGCCGGCACGATCTCCTTCGAGGGGCTTCAAGTCGAGATCAACGACCCGCGCGACGCCAAGGCGCTCGGCTTGGAAACGGTATATCAGGACCTGGCGCTCGCCGACAACCTCGACGTGCCGGCCAACGTGTTCCTCGGCCGCGAGATCACGCGGCGAACGCCGCTCAACTGGTTCCTCGACAACGGCCGCATGGCGCTGCAGGCGCGCGAGCTCCTGGGCCGGCTCAAGATCAACATCCCGAACGCCCGGCAGAAAGTGCGGGCGATGTCGGGCGGCCAGCGACAGTCGATCGCGATCGCCCGCTGCGTGTGCTTCAACGCCCGGGTCATCATTCTCGACGAACCGACCGCGGCGCTCGGCGTCGAGGAAACGCGCAAGGTCTATGCGCTCATCCGCGAGATGCGCGACCACGGTCGCGCTGTGCTCATCATCAGTCACAACATGAACCACGTGTTCGAGAACTGCGATCGCATCACCGTGATGAAGACGGGACGTTCGATCGGCTCCCGCCGGGTGTGCGACACCAACCAGGACGAGATCGTGCGGATGATCGTCAGCGGCTCGGCAGAGCTCCGCGCTCCGAGCCGCGATGCGGTCGAGGCGACCGCGGACTGACGCCAGCCGACGGTTGCAGCTCCGACGGAAAGTCGCCCCTTGACACGCACCGCGCTGATCGCGGGAGCGACGGGCGCGACCGCGAAGCGTCTGGTCGAGGTCCTGCTCGCCGATTCGGACTGGACGGCGATCGGCCTTTGCCGAAATCCGCCGCCGGCCGCGCCCACAGACCGGCTGACGTTCGCGCGCGCCGACCTCCTCGACGCCAACGACGCCGCGCGCGCGTTGCGCGATTGCACCGGCGTTACGCATGTTTTTTATGCTGCACGCGCGAAGCACGGCGAGGGCGGGATCGAAAGTGTCGTGGAGAACACCGCGATGCTGCGAAACCTGCTCGATGCGCTGCTGCCGGTCGCGCCGGACGTGCAGCACGTGCACCTTGTAGAAGGAGCGAAGTACTACGGACTGCACCTCGGGCCGTATCCGACTCCCGCGCGGGAGGACGATCCGCGTCCCGAGGCGCCGAACTTCTATTACGGCCAGGAGGACATGCTCCGGGCGCGTCAGCGCGGTCAACGCTGGACCTGGTCCGCGGCGCGACCCAACGTGATCTGCGATTTCGCCCCTGAGCGGGCAAGGAACCTCGTGCCGTTGCTCGGAGCGTACGCAGCCGTCATGGCAGAACTTTCATTGCCACTCCACTTTCCCGGCCGCCCGGGCTGCTGGGATGCGCTGACCGAAGTGACCGACGCGACCCACTTTGCGCGGGCGATGGTCTTCATGGCCACCGACCCGCGAGCCGCGAATCAGGCATTCAACGTATCCAACGGCGACCTCTTTCGCTGGAAGAGGCTGTGGCGCCGTCTTGCGGATCATTTCGGCATGGCGATGGGCGAGATCCGCCCGTGCACGCTCACCGAACTGATGGCCGACAAGGATCCCGTGTGGCAGAGCGTCGTGCGGCGGCACGGACTCGCGGCGTCGCGATTGGACGAGATCGCGGTCTGGGGATTCGGCGATTTCCTGTTCAGCCAGGACTACGACGTCGTTTCCTCCACCACTCGGTTGCGGCAGGCGGGCTTCCACGAGATGGTCGACACCGAGACGATGTTCCTCGGCCACCTCGCGCGATACCGCAAGGCGCGCCTCTTACCCTGAAGCCAGACGGGCGCGATCTGCGCTGCTCATCACGCGCTACTTCATCATCTGCACGTCGCCGCAGACGCTGATCGCCTGCCCCGTGATGTTGGCGCCGAAGGGGGATGCGAGGTACAGCGCCATGTTTGCGATGTCCTCGGACTCGACGTTGCGCTTCAGCGAGACCACATCGAGGTATTGGCGGCGCATCTCCTCGAACCCGAGGCCGAGTGCGTCGGCCTTCGCCTTCACCACCCGCCGGAACCGGTCGGAGTTGACGTGCCCGGGCAGGATGGCGTTTACCCGGATATTGCTTTCGCCGAGCTCCACGGCGAGGCTCTTGGTGAAGCCGATCACGGCCCATTTGGACGCCGAATAGGGGCTGCGCATCGTGAATCCGAGCCGCCCCGCGATCGAGCTCAGGTTGATGATCGAGCCGCCTCCGGCCGCCTTCAGCATCGGCACTGCGTGGCGCGCGCAATGGAACTGGCTCGCGACGTTGACCGCAAGCGTTTCCTCGATCGCCTCGGGTGTCACGTCCTCCACACGCGCCGTCGGCCCCGCGATTCCGGCGTTGTTGACCAGCACGTCGAGACCGCCGAACGCCCGCTCTACCGTGGCGAACATGCGGGCGACGGCCGCTGGGTCGGCGACGTCGACGAGCTCGCCCGGCACGTCGGGAAGCAGCGCGTGCACTTCGTCCAGCGCGTTTCTCGACACATCGCAGAGGAAAACACGCGCGCCGCGCTCCTGGAATGCCGCGGCGATGGTCCGGCCGATGCCGGCGCCGCCGGCGGTGACAAGCACGCGCATCCCCGCCATGTCGACGGGGAGAAAACTCTTGATCATGTCGTTCACGAATTCAGGGTGCGTTCAATTGCGGACGTTGGTGGCAAGGCGCCGCGAGCTTGATGCTGTGGCGGGTGCTGCTATTCGTCATCGATTGGCGTGGTGACGACGATGAATGTGAGGTCGCAGAGGCCGGCGTTGGTGATCCCGTGCTCGATCCCGGGCGGGATGAAGATGACGTCGTGCTTGCGCACCACGCGGCGCTGCCCGTCGATCTCCATCAGTCCGTCGCCGTCGAGGATGTGATAGATCTGCTCCTGCACCTTGTGCGTATGCAGCGCGACATACCCCATCGGCTGATAGGTGGAGATTCGATAGTCCATCAGGCGCGAGCCGGCGGTCTCCGGTCGCACGAGCGGCTTCGACAGCGCGCTGCCGAAGTGCCCCGGAAACTGTTGCCACGGAACCTCGGCGATGTTGTGTACGACTGCGTCGCGTTTCGCTTTGCTTTTCACGGGCGTCTCTCTCGAAGGTTGAAATGGTGCGTGCGCGCTCTTGCGCGATCGTTATCGCACTTCCGCGCGGCGCGCCGCGATGTATGCCGCGAGGCCCTTCCTGATCGGGAATTGCGGCACGTACCCGAGCTCACCCCGCGACCGGCTGGTGTCGAGCGCGCCTTTGCGAACGACCTGGATGCGGTCGCCGAACAGGTACTGGCCTGGCCCGATCGAAACGTCGCACCCGGGAACCAGCTCCCGGACAATGTCGACAATCTCGAACAGCGACGGGGCTTCGCCCGAAGACAGATGGTAAACGTCGAAGCGATGCTCGAGTTTGTCGAGCGTGGCGAGGATTCCCGCGACAAGGTCGTCGATGTAGACGTGGTCGACCCGGAAGTCGCCGCCCGAGGCAACGTGCAGCGGCCGCCCTTCGAGGGCGGCATCGATGAGGGTCTTGGGCACCCGGGCCCGCGGCAGGCCTGGGCCGTACACCCAGCACGTGCGCACATTGATCGCATCGATGCCGTGGTTGCGCCGGTAGTCGCGACCCAATTGCTCGACCGCGAACTTGGATATCCCGTAAGGCATCACCGGGAAGCACGGATGGTCTTCGGTGATGCGGTCCGCGTTGAAATTGCCGTAGACCTCTTCGGTGCTGATGTTCACGACCCGCTTCACTCCGAACAGGCGCATTGACTCGAAGAGGTTGAGCGATCCCTCGACATTGACGCGCATCGTGGCGAAGGGCGCGTCGGCGGAGGCGATCACGCCCACGATCGCCGCGCAGTGCACGATCGCGTCGGGCTTCACGTCGCGGATCAGCTTGGCAACGTGGTGCCACTCGGTGATTTCGCCGGGGACAACGTGGAGGTTGGCGTGCCGATTCTGCAGCGCGCGCAATACCGGGCCCACGACGATGTCGAAGCCGACCACCTCGTCGCCGCGCGCGGCCAGTGCCTTGACCACTTCGGCGCCGATGAACCCGTTGGCCCCGGTGACGATGATTCGTGCCATACCCTCCCTCTTTTTTCAGTTGCTTGACGGCGGGCGTTGCACCCCGCCGCAATGTTTTGTTGCCATGGGATTCTTTATAAAACACCACAATGCGAAATGGGGTGTGTGCTGAAAACTAATTACTGTAATCGTCAAGGTCCGAAAAAGCCAAGCGGTTCAAGTTGGCAACAGCCTCTCCAGGCGGATTAGAAATCCGTGGGTCGACAAACGCGTCGTGCAGAGTTCGGCGAGAGCGGTTATGGACGCTCAGCCAAGGGCCATCGGGCTTAGAGCTTGCCTAACCCGTCGACGTCAAGATCAAGCGCCCGCCGCTTCTGTTGCTGCGACCGCCGCTCGGAGAGCAGTGCATCTTCCAGATCCTCGAGCAGGTCGAGCGCCTTGTGCAGCCGCGCGAATACGTCCGGCCCTACGAAGTAGCCAATGGGCCGATTCTGGGAAAGCACGGCGATCTGTCCGTCAACCGCGTTCTTGAGCGCCTTGAGAGGATTGCGCTTGAATTCCGAGACATCGATCGCGTCCTTCGTCAGGACCGTAGTAGTCACCATATGTAAGAATGAGAATAACGTTACTGCGGGCCTTGCGGCGGGGCTCGGCTCACCAGAAGCAGCGACCCCC
>DASWDF010000181.1:0-1808 GCA_036395475.1 Casimicrobiaceae bacterium | reverse complement strand
TTCGTGCCGGATCGACAGCTCGTAGAAATAGCTGGCGGGAAGAGCGACCCCGCCGGCCAGGCGGTCGACCTGCCGGGACAGCACATCGGCCATGTATCCGAACACGCCGTCGCGATCGGGCAAGTCCAGATCCCATCGCGTCGCATGCGCGACCGTGCTCGAATTCCATAAATCGTCGGCGCGCGCGAGGATCGGCGCTTGCCCGTGCGCATGACGCAGCGTCCAATATTCATGGAACCAGCCGACATGTCCGATCTCCCAAAGGATGGGATTGACGATCGGCAGCATCGGCCCCATCAACTGTTGTGTTGACAGGTCATCGGTGAGGCGGCGCGTGCAGTTGCGCACGTCGCAGAGCTGAGCGGCGAGCTCATCGGCTGTGGCGCCGCTGGTAGGCCGGTATATAAGAGCCTCATTCATGAAGATCGTTCTTATCACACCGGCTCGTTCATCGTCACGGTCCGGAAACAAAACCACGAGCATGCGCTGGGCGCGGATCTTGCGCCAGCTCGGACACCGCGTTCACATTGCGCATCGCTATGACGGAGCCGCCGCAGACCTGATGATTGCCCTTCACGCGTGGCGCAGCGCAGACAGCATCCGTCGCTTTCGCGACCTCTACCCCGATCGACCGCTGATCGTCGGCTTGAGCGGCACAGACATCTACGACTACATCGATCGTGATCCAGGTCCGGTTCTGCACTCGCTCGCCTGTGCCGACCGGCTGGTGGCGCTGCAGGAGCTTGCGCGAGAGCGGGTGCCGCGACGGTTTCGGGACAAGGTTCGCATCATGCACCAGTCGGCGGCGCCGCTGCGTCGCGGCCGTATCGGGCGCAGGGGCAGCTTCGACGTGGCCGTGATCGGACACCTGCGCGAGGTCAAGGATCCGTTTCGTGCCGCCGAGGCGGCGCGCCGTTTGCCGGCAACCTCGCGCATTCGCGTCGTCCATCTCGGCGCCGCCGAGACGCCGCGATGGACGGCGGCGGCGAAGTCGGAGATGGCGAACAATCCGCGCTATGTCTGGCGGGGCGACAGGCCGCGCGCGGATGTGCGGCGCCTGCTCGGGCGCGCGCGGGCGATGGTTCTATCGTCCCTGAGTGAAGGCGGAGCAAACGTCATCTCGGAAGCGGTCGCCGCCGGCCTTGCGGTGTTGGCCACCCGCATCGACGGCTCGGTCGGTCTGCTGGGGCGCGACTATCCCGGCTATTTTCCGGTCGGCGATACCCAAGCGCTGGCGCGGCTGCTTACCCGGATCGAGACCGATCCTGCGTTCCTCAAGGGGCTCAATCGCGCGATCGCGCGCCGCGCCCATCTGTTCCGGCCAGCGCGCGAAAAGGCCCGATGGAAAGCGCTCCTCGAGGAGGTCATGCCAAAATCTCGATCGGCCCGAAGCCCAAACCGGCGCGCGCGGCGGCTCGCGAACGCGTCGGCTCTTACGGACCTGACGAACATGTGATGCCATGCGATCCGATTTTGCGCTCCTATCGCACCAGACTTACGTGGACTGGCGTGATAGCGACCCGCACGAATTTCTCACGCGTTATTCCGGAGCGCCGGGCGAAGCCCGCGAACCGGAATCGATATCCGCTGCCGGTGGTTCCGGCTCTCGCCGCGTTCGCGGCTCGGCCGGAATGACGACCTGAAAGGATCGGCATGAAAGCAGCGAACCATCCCGTGCTCAAGGACGTGGTGCTGGTCGGCGCCGGCCACTCGCACGTCACCGTGCTGCGCATGTTCGGGATGAAGCCGATCCCGGGCGTGCGCCTCACGCTGATCACCCGCGAGGTGCACACGCCCTATTCCGGGAT
>DASWDF010000180.1:0-3820 GCA_036395475.1 Casimicrobiaceae bacterium | reverse complement strand
CCGCTGTCCGCCCGCGGTCGCACGCTGGGCGCATTGGCGCTCGGATTCGGGCCCTCCGGGCGCAAGCTCGATGCCGACGCGTTATCCATGGCGACCGATCTGGCCGCCCGCGCCGCCATCGCGCTCGACAACGCCAAGCTCTACGGCAAGATCCAGGCAGAAGATCGGCGCAAGGATGAATTCCTGGCAATGCTCGCGCATGAGCTGCGCAACCCGCTGGCGCCGATCAGCAATGCCGTGCATATCCTGCAGGTGAGCGAGAAGGATCCGGCGAAGCTCAAATGGGCGATCGAGGTGATCGGCCGCCAGCTTACGCAGCTCGTCCGGCTGGTCGATGATCTGCTCGACGTATCGAGGATCACGCGCGGGAAGATCGAGCTCAAGATCGAGCCGATCGACGCCGCCCAAGTGGTCGCGGCGGCGATCGAGACCAGCCGTCCCTTCGTCGACGCGCTCGGACATACGCTCACGGTCCTGTTGCCGCCCGAGCCGCTGCTGGTCAAAGGCGATTTCGCGCGCGTCGCCCAGATTCTTTCCAATCTGATCAACAACGCCGCGAAGTACACCGACCAGGGCGGGCGCATCTCGGTGACGGCGGCGCGCGAGGGCGCGAATGTCGTCTTTCGCGTCCGTGACACCGGCATCGGGATTCCGGGCGAGCTTCTGTCCTCCATCTTCGAGCCGTTCACGCAAATCGATCGCACGCTCGCTCGCTCCCAGGGCGGACTAGGCATCGGCCTCACGCTCGTCCGGCGGCTGGTGGAAATGCAGGGCGGCCGCGTCTTTGCATCGAGCGAAGGGCCAGATCGGGGCAGCGAGTTCACGGTCAGCCTGCCTGCGGCGGGTCCAGCGCAACGCGCGAAGGGTGACTCCGGCGAACCGGGGCGGACTGCCGAAGTCGCCCTCGATTTATGCGTCCTCGTCGTCGACGACAACCATGACGTCGCGGAAAGCACCGCGGTCCTGCTGCGGCTGGCGGGCTGCGAAGTCCACCTTGCCCACGATGGCGAGGAGGCCCTCCGATTGGTGCCGCGAGTGCATCCGGATGCCGTTCTGCTCGATATCGGTTTGCCGCGAATGAACGGCTATGAGGTCGCCGAACGCATCCGGTCCGATCCCGAGAATCGGGACATCCTGATCGTCGCGGTTTCGGGTTATGGCCAGCAAGAGCATCGGCTGCGGTCCAAGCAGGCGGGCTTCGACCAACATGTCGTCAAGCCGATCGATCCGACGGCGCTCGCCGGCTTGCTCGCTGCGCTTGCCTCGCAGCGCATCGCTGCTTCATCGGAAAACGTCGTCAACTTTCCTCTCCGCAAGACCGCCGACTAGCGGCACCGGGATCGCATGGGTGACGTCGGCGGTCCGCGCGACAGACGTCACCCCTGCTTCGCCTTTCTGGATTCCTAGAGTTGGTGCTCGCCGTTGCTGACCCACATCCGCCGCCTGACGCGGCCGCGGATCAGGACCGCCTCCGCCGGCTTTGATCGCGGCACGGATCGGTCGGTGCCGCGCTTGTGTTCCGCCACGGCGTCGAGCCGGCGTATGATCACGTCAGCCGAGCTCCATGCCGCGCTCCTCGGAATCAAGCTCGAAAGGTCCTGTCCATGAAAAGATTCGTTGCGGCAATGGCTATCGGCGCAATCCTCACGGCGATTTACCCGGCGAGTGCCATTGCTCAGGCGCAGAAGAGCGCGCCGGGGGCCTCCGCCGCGCCGGTCCCACCCACCGCCGCGCCGGTCCCACCCACTGCCGCGCCGGTCTCGCCCGCCGCCGAAAAACGGGCACCGTCGCGCGTCACGCGTGTCCCCTGGACCCGGGCGGATGCCCGCGTCTGCCTCGAATTCTCGAACAACGTGCAGATCGTCAAGTGCGCGGAGAAATACCGCTACACGCGGGTGCCCGCATAGGCATCCGGCGCGCAGCGCGCGCGGCGGGTGTCTGACGAATGCGTCGGGTCGTCGCGGCGATCGTCGGCGCCGCGGCGGTAGGCGCCGCCGGGGTCGGCATATCGGGATGCGACAAACCGAAGGAACGGACGCGCGATGGAGCTGCGATCGCCGCTGCGATCGAGCAGGCGCGGCGCGAAGATGCGGAAGCCGATCGGCAGATGCGCGAGCGCGCCGCGCAGCAGGAGCAGGAGCGGCGCGACGCCGAGCAAGCGGCGATCGACGCCCGCGCAGCGGAGGAGGACGCGCGGCGCGCGAAGCAGGCCCGGTTCGAGCAGCAGGTGCGCGCCACGCTGATCGACCCTTCATCCTTCCAGATCCGGGGTCAGCGGCTGACCGCCGACGGCGCGGCGCTTTGCGCCGAAGTCAGCGCCAAGAACAAGCAGGGAGTCTACGCGGGATTTCGTCGCGTCATCGTCACCGACGGCGGCGTCAGCATCGACCAGGATCCGGACGACAACGACCGCCGGCCCGAGCACCGCTTCGCCGCAATCTCGAAGCTCACCGGCTGTTACTGATCGCACCGGCGCCTCACGCGTTGCGCCGCGCGCGCCGTCGCGTCAGCCGCGCCCTTGTGCAGCCAGGAACTCCTGCAGAGCGCTAATCTCCATGGGCTTGACGAAATGAGCGTCGAAGCCCGCCTCGACCGAGCGCTTCATGTCTTCCCGCGACCCGTAGCCGCTGACCGCGATGATAAGAGGCCTGCCGTTGGCGGAATCGCGGCGCAGCGCTCGCGCTACGTCATAACCGTTCATTCCCGGAAGGCCGATATCGAGCAGGATGATCTCGGGGCCGTACTCCGCCGCGATGCGCAGTGCTTCGGGGCCGTCGTTGGCGGTGCGCACGTCGTTGTCCATCAAGCTGAGCAGCGACGCGAGGCTGTTTGCAGCATCGCTATTGTCGTCCACGATCAGGATGCGGTGGCCGGAGAGCGCTACCGGTTGGGCTTTGCTCTGCAGCGCACGATCTGTTTTTGCCCGTGCCCGCTGCCCGGCAACGCTCGGCAGCCGCACGACAAACTCGCTTCCCTTGCCCACGCCGGCGCTGTGTACAGCGACGCTGCCTCCGTGCAGTTCGACCAGAGTGCGCACCAGTGTGAGCCCGATGCCGAGCCCGCCGCGCGCTCTCTCGAGAGATGTGTCCACTTGGGCGAAGGGTTCCCAGATTCGGGAAAGGTCCTCCGGCGCAACGCCGATGCCCGAATCGCGCACCTTGAGCACGGCCTGCCCATCGTCTTGGGTCAGCGCAACCTCTACCTTGCCGCCCTCTTCGGTGAACTTGATCGCGTTGTGCAGAAGGTTCTCGACGACCTGGGTCAGGCGCATGGCATCGGCGTCGACGTACAACGGCTCCCGGGGCAGGCGGACGGTCAGCTTTTTGTTGGCTGCTTCGGCCATGGCTTGAAACTCCGCTACGGCGTCCTTGACCGTAGCGCCGATGTCGGCGGTCTCTCGACGCAGCTCGATGTGGCCGCGGGTGATGCGGGAGATGTCGAGCAGGTCGTCGATCAGGCGCGTCATATGTTCGATGCTGCGCTTGATCGCGTCGCGCGCCGCAATCGCTTCGAGCTCCTGGCTGCCGATCATGTCCAGGACATGGATTCCGTTGCGCAGCGGCGTCAGCGGATTGCGCAGCTCGTGCGCGAGGGTCGCCAGAAACTCGTTCTTGCGCCGGTCGGCGACCGCCAGCTCGGCCGCATTGCTCGCCAACTCGTCGATCATCCGCTGCCGGCCGGTGATGTCGCGATTGATTTCCAGGATGCCGAGCACGTCGCCGTTCGCGGCCCGATACACCACGTGCCTGCTTTCGACGAGCACGCGCGTGCCGTCGCGCCGCGCATGGGTCACATCTCCCTGCCAGCGGTCCAGGCTGCG
>DASWDF010000179.1:0-6040 GCA_036395475.1 Casimicrobiaceae bacterium | reverse complement strand
GGCGCTGTTCGCGCTGGCGCAGCTCGGCGCGTTTCCCGACGTGATGAGTCTGCACGCCTCCGGCTTCGTGGTGATGATGACGCTGATTGGCGGCGGCCTCGTCAGCTTCTGGGGACCGCTGATCGGCGCCGCCGTGTTCTTCGTTGCCCGCGATGCCCTCGGCGCTCTCACCTCGACCTGGCCGCTCTGGTACGGAGTGATGTTCATGGCCATCGTGCTGCTCAAGCCCGAGGGCATCGCCGGCCTGTGGCAAGCTCGACGCGGTCGCGCCGCGCCGCCGATCGCCGCACAGGCGGGCGACTGAAGGCAATTGAGATGGCGACGCTCGAAGCACGACGCCTGCAAATGCGCTTCGGCGATCGCGTCGTTCTGGAGGACATCTCGCTCACGTTTCGCGATCGCGAGTTCAGCGGCATCATGGGGCCGAACGGAGCGGGCAAGACGACGAGCTTCAACGTACTCACCGGCCGCTACCGGCCAACGCGGGGTCAGGTACTCCTCGATGGCGAAGACATTACCGGCCTGCCACCGCGCGCGATCGCGCGCAAAGGCGTATCACGCTCGTTCCAGCTTCTCAACCTTTTCAACGATTTCACCGCGCTGGAGAACGTCGCGCTGGCGGTGCCGGAGTCGCGCCGCCACGGTCTGTCGATGCTGCGCCATGCCGCGCGCGAGGGCATTGCGACGGACAAGGCCGCGAAAACGCTCGAGCGCGTAGGCCTGCGCGGCAAAGAGCACGTGCCGGCGAAGCAATTGTCCTATGGCGACCGGCGGGCGCTCGAGATCGGCGTTGCTCTGGCCGCCGAGCCGGGCGTTCTCTGCCTGGACGAGCCGACTTCCGGCCTCGGCACCGAAGGTTCCGCACGTCTCGCCGATCTGATCTTGAGCCTCAAGGGCTCGCTGACCATCGTCGCCATCGAGCACGACATGAAATTCCTGTTCGGCTTGGCGGACACCGTCGCGGTCATCCACTGGGGACAGGTGATCGCCCGCGGCACGCCGGCCGAGCTGCGCGAGAATCCGTGGGTGCGCGCTTCCAACCTGGGGAAGCTCCGTTAAGGAACCTAATGCTCGAGCTCGCCCGCATCAACACCTTCTACGGCGAGACGCAGGCGCTTTTCGACGTTTCACTCGGCGTCGCTGCCGGCGAAGTTGTCGCGCTGCTCGGTGCGAACGGCGCCGGCAAGACCACGACGCTGCGCAGCATTCTCGGCTTGAGCCGGCCGCGTTCCGGCGCAATCCGGCTTGCCGGCGTGCCGATCGAGCGCTGGCCGACGCATCGCATCGCGCGCGCCGGCGTCGGCTGGGTCCCCGACGACCGCCGCCTCTGTCCGACGCTCACCGTTGCGCGCAATCTCGCGATCGCCCGCAAGGCGAGCCCTTATCGGGCGTGGACGCTCGGCGAGATCTTCAGCCTATTCTCGGCGCTGGAGTACCTGATGGACCGCGAGGCCGAGAACCTGTCGGGGGGTGAGATGCAAATGGTCGCGATCGCCCGCGCCCTTCTCGGTGGTCCTGGATTGGTGCTGTTCGACGAGCCGAGTCAGGGTCTCGCTCCGAAGATCGTGATGGACCTGCTCTCGACCATCGAGCGCCTGAAGGGCGAGGGAATCGGCGTGCTGATCGTCGAGCAGAATGCCGAGCTCGCGCTCGCTGTCGCCGACCGCATCTACGTACTCGACCTCGGCCGCATCGTCCACGCGGGAAACGCGGCGGAGTTTCGCGCCGACGCGGTTCGTCGACGCCAATTGCTCGGGGCCTGAAGATGACGCCTCAGTCGCCGCCCGATTCGCCGCTGCTCGTCCTGGACCGGCTCTCCAAGCGCTACACGCGTGGCGTCTTTCGCCGCCGCACCACGTTTTCGCTCGAAGTCGACATGACCTTCGCTGGGCCGGAGATCGTCGGCATGATGGGCCCGAACGGCGCCGGCAAGACGACGCTCTTTGAAATGATGACCGGCAGTAACGAGCCGACGTCGGGACGCGTCCTGTGCGCGGGACAGGATATCCACCGCGTGAAGTATCGCCAGCGCGACCGGCTGGCGATCCATTACCATCAGTCCTATCAGGTGCGGAAGATGCGGCGGCGCATTCCCTCCTTCCTGCTCGAATCCGCCGGCGGCGATTATCCGCGGGTGCACCTGTTCGACGAGCCGCAATTCAACACGCAGGACGGCTACATCGGCTTCATGCTCGATTTCTTTCGCAGGCTGCGGCGGGACGGCCGGCTGGTGTTCATCTGCCTGCATCCTACGGCGGGCTATCACCTCGATATCCTGAAGGAGGTCTGCGAGCGCTTCCTGTTCGTGGCTGAAGGTACCGTCAGCACGGCACGCGACTTCGCGAGCTTCAGCAACGATATCCGCGTCGCGCGCTATCTCGGCAGACTGGCCACGTCATGAGCGAACGCTCGAAAGTCTGCGGCAAGCGGCGGGGGCGGCGCGCTATCGCACCGGCGATGGATTTCGGACGCGAGCTCGCGAATCTCTTCGATCTTTCCGGCAGGATCGCGTTTCTGCCCGGTGGCTACGGCGGGATTGGCGAAGCGATCGCGCGGGGTTTGGTGCAACGCGGTGCAGCCGTGGCGATTGCCGGCCGCAGCGGGACCAAAGCCGGCGCGCTGGCGCGCGAGCTCCGCCGCGAAGGACATATCGCCGCCGGGTTCGCGATGGATGCGACCCGGCTCTCCGACCTGGAGCGTGCGGTCGACGCGGTCGCGACGCGTTTCGGCTCGATCGACATTCTGATCAACTGCGTCGGCACGCAGATCGAGCAGCCGATCGGCAGCGTCACCGAGGAGGCCTTCGATCGCGTCTACGCCGTCAACCTCAAGGCGGCGATGTTCCTGGCGCAGGCCGTGGCGCGCTACCAGATCGCCGCGGCACGGGGCGGAAAACAGATGCACCTCCTCTCGGTGCGGTCCCATCTCGGCATTCGGAGCCGGGGTTACTCCGCTTATTGCAGCACCAAGGGCGGGCTGTTGATGCTGATCAAGCAGCATGCGATGGAGCTCGCGCCGCACCGGATCAACGTCAACGGCATCGCGCCGACCTTCGTCCATACCGAGATGATCCGCCACGTCATGGAGAACGACGCGTTCCGGCGCCAGCTGCTCGACCGCATACCACTGGGCCGCATCGCCGATCCGAAAGATATCGTCGGCGCGGCGCTGTTCTTCGCCTCGCCCGCGTCCGATTTCGTGACCGGTCAGACGCTCTACGTCGACGGCGGCATCACCGCGAGCCAGTGACGGCGTTCGCCCTCGGGCGGCCTCCTTGTGTAGCCCGGGCTGAACGTACTGCGCGATGCCCGGGGCATCGTGGCCCCGGGGTTCGCTCTGCTCACCCCGGGCTACGCGTACTGCGCGATGCCCCGGGGCATCGACACGGCGTATTGCCGCTCCCGGGGTTCGCTCTGCTCACCCCGGGCTACACTAGATTGCGCAACTCGCGCAACGCGACCGAGAGCATCGCCGCGTCGACCGCCGAGCTCGTACGGAGCTCGCCAAAGAGCTGCACGGCGCGTTCGACGCTGCGCCGGTTGCGATCCTCCCACGCCGCGACGAGCTTCGCCGGTGCGCCGCTGTCGGTACCGCCGCTGAGCACTTCGGCGGTAATCGTGCGCTGGAGGCTGGACAGGTCGTCCTGCATCGCCCCCTTTGCCAGCATCTGCCAGTGCGCTTCGCCCGGTAGCGACGCGATCTTCTCGCGCAGCCACGGCAGTCCGAACCTCGTCGCAAGCGCAAAGTAGAGCTCCGCGATCGTTTCGACCGGCCGGTTGGCAGTACCCGCGACCTCGACGATGTCGAGCGCCGCGTAGAGCGTATCGAACGCAACCACACGCGTCGCCAGGGGCTGCGGCACGCCCTGGGCAACGTATTCGGCAACCGCAGCGTCGATCCCGGCCTGTTCTCCGGGATCGAGCAGTTGCGGCAGCCGCGTCGCCAGCGCAGCAACCTGCGGCGTGAAGTGCGCGATCGTTGCCGCCATGTCCTCGGCGAGCCGGCGCGAACGCAGGAACCACGTCGTGCCGCGGACGATCAGCCTGCCCGTGTCGAGCAGCATCGCCGACTGCACGGCGTCGTCGACCTCGTTGTCCAACGCCTCGATCGCCTGCCACAGGTCGACGAACCCGAAGATTTCGCGATTGAGCAGATACGCGCGGACGATTTCGTACGGCTTGGCGCCGGTCGTTTCGAGCAGCTGATGCACGAAGGTGCTGCCGACGCGGTTCACCATGCTGTTGTCGACGTAGGTAGCGATGATCTCGCGCTTGAGCGGATGGCGCGGCATGTCTCCTGCGTAGCGCTCGCGCACCAACTTAGGGAAGTAGCGCGCGAGCGCCGTCGCGACCCAAGGGTCGTCGGGCAACGTCGAGGCGAGGAGCTCGTCGTACAGCCAGATCTTGCTGTATGCGAGCATGACCGCCCGTTCGGGACTGGTGAGGCCGATGCCCTTGGCGCGACGCTCGGAGATCTCTTCGTCGCTCGGCAGGAACTCCAGCGCTCGGTTGAGCCGCCCTGTCTTCTCCAGAAACTGGATGAACCGCTGATGCGCGTCGAGGAGCTGCGGCGCTATCCGCCCGGTCACCGACAGCGATTGCGTCTGAAAGACGTTGTCGCGCAGTACGAGCGCCGCTACGTCGTCGGTCATCTGCGCGAGCACGGTGTTGCGCTGCTTTTCGGTGAGCTCGCCTTCGGCGATCGGCAGGCCGAGCAGGATCTTGATGTTGACCTCATGATCCGAGGTGTCGACGCCCGCCGAGTTGTCGATCGCGTCGGTATTGATGCGACCGCCGGAGAGCGCGTATTCGATGCGGCCAAGCTGCGTGCAGCCGAGGTTGCCGCCTTCGGCGAACGCCCTGCAGCGGAGCTCGCGTCCATTGACTCGCAGCGCGTCGTTGGCACGGTCGCCTACCTGCGCGTGCGTCTCGGACCGCGCCTTGACGTAGGTTCCGATGCCGCCGTTGTAGATCAGATCGACCGGTGCCTTGAGGATGGCGTTGACGAGCTCCGTCGGCGTGAGCGCATCGGCCAAAATGGCCAACGCTGCCTTGACCTCCGGCGTGATCGCAATCGACTTGGCGCCGCGAGGGTGGATGCCGCCGCCGGCCGAGATCAGCTTGGCATCGTAATCCGCCCATGACGAGCGCGGCAGCTTAAAGATGCGCTCGCGCTCTTTGAAGCTCGTTTCGGGGTCAGGCTGCGGATCGAGGAAGATGTGGCGATGATCGAACGCCGCGACGAGCTTGATGTGGCGCGAAAGCAACATGCCGTTGCCGAAAACGTCACCCGACATGTCGCCGATACCGGCGACGGTAAACTCGGTCGTCTGCGTGTCAACGCCCATTTCGCGGAAATGCCGCTTGACCGATTCCCAGGCGCCGCGTGCGGTGATGCCCATCGCCTTGTGATCGTAGCCGGCCGAGCCGCCGGATGCGAACGCGTCGCCCAACCAGAAGCCGTACTCCTTGCTGATCGCGTTGGCGTAATCGGAAAAGGTCGCCGTACCCTTGTCGGCGGCGACGACCAGATACGGGTCGTCGGGGTCGTGGCGCTTGACGTCGGGCGGTGGAACGATCTGGTCGCCGACGCGGTTGTCGGTGAGATCGAGCAGGCCGCGCAGATAATTCTGGTAGCAGGCCACGCCCTCCTTGAGGTAGGCCTCGCGATCGGCGGGCGAAGGCGCGCGCTTGAGCACGAAGCCGCCCTTGGAACCGACGGGAACGATGACCGTGTTCTTGACCATCTGCGCCTTGACGAGACCCAGAACCTCGGTGCGGAAGTCCTCGGGCCGGTCTGACCAGCGCAACCCGCCTCGCGCGACCTTGCCCCCGCGCAGATGCACGCCCTCAAAGCGCGTCGAGTAGACGAAGATTTCGAACATCGGCTTGGGCTCCGGCAAGCCCGGCACCTTGGAGGGATCGAACTTGAACGACAGGAAGCTCTTGCGGCGGCCGCCGGCGTCGCGCCGCCAGAAATTGGTGCGCGTGGTTGCCTGAATCAGCGCGAGGTACTGCCGCAGGATGCGGTCTTCGGAGAG
>DASWDF010000178.1:0-7161 GCA_036395475.1 Casimicrobiaceae bacterium | reverse complement strand
CAAATTCGGCGCGCGACCGATAGCCGCATCTCGGTGATCGGAGCAGCATCAATCACTCGATGAGTGGCTTCAAGGAGGTCGATATGCTCACACAAGCGATCCGCCGTGCATCGTTAATCGTTGCCCTCGCTGCGGTGCCGGGTTTGGCCGCCGCAGCGGGATCGCAAGCTGGAGACAACGGTCGCCAACCAATCGGCGCCGATAACGATTCGCCGCGTCAGGCGATACCCAATGCTTCGACAAACGACGGGACATGGTACGACTACAACGGTCCGGCCTATTACGGAGCGCCTTATTACGGCCCGCGTTATTACATCTCGCCGTATGACGGCGTGCCCCTTTATTTCGGCCCGATGTACGATCGGTGGGATGTGTCGCTCTGCGATCGACAACCTCTGGCTGAGCGAGCCGCGTGTCGCGATGCCGCGATAGCGGGTTACGACTACCGCTATTACCCCGAGTACCGCTACTACCCCGAGTACCGCTATTATTATCGAGATTACCCCGGCTATTATTATTATCCCGGCGATACCTCGACGCGTAACACGAACACGACTAACCGGTGCTTGGCGCTCAGTGGCGCGGCAAGGGTTGACTGCCTCAAGGGTGCGGCGCCAGGCGGGTGAAGCTGAAGTGGCGAACCCATCGCGCCGTCCTACAGCATCTTCCCCAGTGTCCTACGGAAAAATCGGACGCGCGCCGATTGTTGAGAATGTCTAGCACGGGGAAACTGCAGCGCAGGTAGGGCAGATCCATGGCGCGATCCGGCATGCCGACCGCAGTCCAGATCGTCCATCGGATCTGATCCCTGCCCAGGTTATGAACCAACGCCTCGCCGTCGCGAGGCGTTTTTGTTATGGGCCCCCGCTCAGCCCTCGAGCGTAAATCCGACTTTGAGCGTCACTTGCCAGTGCGCGACCTTGCCATCGGCGATGTGGCCGCGCGTTTCGGTTACCTGAAACCAGTGCAGGTTGCGGACCGTCTTGGCCGCTTGCGCGATAGCGTTCCTGATCGCATCGTCGCTGCTCGTGGCCGATGAACCCGTCAACTCGATATGCTTGTAGGTGTGCTCGGTCATCCTGTCTCCGCCTGATCGTTATTCCCACCGCGTGCGGGGAGTTACTCGAGCTTGCCGACCCGCCGGACTGCGTCGGCCAGCTTCTTCGCGTCAGCGTCCCAGAACCTCTGCAGCTCCGGTGCGTCCAGATATTGAATCGGCGTCTCGACCGTCGCCATTGCTGCGACAAATCTCGAGTCGGCCGCGACCGCGCGAGCGGCTTCGCGCAGCTTTGCGAGTATCGGTTCGGGCGTGCCTGCCGGCGCGAACAGTGCGGACCACTGGAAGAAGACGGCGTCGAATCCGGCCTCGGAGAGCGTCGGGATATCCGGCAACGAGGCCAGTCGCTTATCGCCCCACGACGCGAGCACGCGCAGCTTGCCGGCCTTCACATGCTGGATCACCGTCGACGGTCCCGATGAAATCGCATCGACGTTGCCGCCGAGAAGCGCGACCACTGCGGGACCTCCGCCGGTATACGGCACGTGCAGAAGCTTGATGCCGGCAACGTCCGCGAACATTTCCATCGGCATGTGCATGGTGCCGTAATTGCCCGATGAGCCATAGGTGATGGCGCCCGGTCGGCGCTTCGCATCGGCGACGAATTCCTGCAGCGTCTTCCAGGGGCTGTCGGCGCGCACGGCGAGCACGGTCGGGTCGGCGGTGAGGCGGGCAATCGGTACGAGCTGATCGAGTTGGTAGAGCGGCGGTCGGCCGATCACTTTGTCGGCTTCGGGCAGGATAGAAATCGAGGAGAGCGCGAGCAGCAACGTGTAGCCGTCCGGCTTGGCTTTGGCGACGTATCCCATGCCGATGCCGCCGCCGGCGCCCGGCTTGTTCTCGATAATGACCGGCTGCTTCAGGAAGCGGCTCATCGCGTCCGCGGCGGGCCGCGCGACGATGTCGGCGACGCCGCCCGGTGGAAACGGCACTACCAGCGCGATCGGTTTGGACGGATAACTGTCCTGACTCCATGCCGGCGCGGCCAGCGCGGTTGCTGCAGCCGCGATCCCAAGCGCGCAGTACAGCAGGTGGCGGGGTTTCATTACGCCTTTTCCCTGATCAGATACGCAGTAGCGCACGCTCGCGTAGATGGAGCAATCGGACGGTAAGCGATGCCGGCGGTCGCCTCGGTTGTGCGCCCGCTTTTGGAGCGTCTCCGTATTATCGCCCATGGCGCCACGATTGAGGATACCCGATGCGATTACCGACAAGGCGAGATACTTGCGCGCGGCCGCCATTTCAGTAGCATTGGCTCGTCACCCAACGAGCGAGGCAAAGCGACATGTCCAAAGCCAAAGGCGGCAGCTTCCGTGGCCGCAACGCGAAGACCGCACCTACGAACCCATTGCCGCAGACCGCGCGGCGGCCGACCATGCCGTCGGTGCCGCGCGTCGCACCGCGAACCCGTGCCAGCCCCAAAGGCCGCTAAGCGGAAGTCGTCGACGTCAACCGTCGCATCGCTAGCAGGCGTCGCGCCGGACGACGGCGTGGCATCGGCGGCAGCGTTATGCGTAGTGCCGCCCGAAGCGATTGGCGAGGAACTGCTCGAGATCCGCGTCTTCCTGCCGCACAAAGCCGCGCTGGGGCAACGCGCCTTCGCGCATTAGGTCGACCATTGCGCATACGCCTGCGGCGGTCGTGATCTGGATCGCCGAGTACAGGCGCATCGCCAGCGTATTGCTATAGATCTTCTTGGCGAAGGACTCCTGCGTTAGACGCCCGTCCTGGATGCCGCTTACCGTGACGAACACGAGCACGACGTCCTGATGCGTCATCGGCACCGAAGCCTCGAGCACGTCCTTCAGGAGGTCTCTGCGCTGTCCGAGGCGAAGGTCGCGGATCAGCATCTTGACCAAGTCACGGTGGCCCGGATAACGGACCGTCTTGTAGTTGAGGTTCTCGACGCGCCCTGAAAGTGTCTCGCAGAGCGTGCCCAAGCCGCCCGAGGTGTTGAATGCCTCGTAGACGATGCCGTCGAGCGAAAAAGCCTCGACCTCTTCGAGTGCCAGCGTCTCGCGCAACAAGCCGTCAATGATTGCCTCGCAAGGGTTGCAGTATTCGTTGATGAGCCCGTCGGTGCTCCACGTCAAGTTGTATTTGAGCGCGTTAGTCGGGTAGACAGGCAGCGCGCCGACGCGCATCTGGACATCGCGCAAGCTTTCGAACTTCCGCGTCATCGCGTGGGCAAGGATGGAGATGAAACCCGGTGCGAGACCGCACTGCGGCACCAGCGCGGTGCCCGCGCCGGCGGCCAGCGCCTTGACGCGGCGTGTGCTCTCGACGTCCTCGGTGAGATCGAAGTAATGCGCGCCCGCGGCCACCGACGCCTGTGCGATCGCCGGCGTCAGGTAGAACGGACAGGCGCTGATCGCCATCGCGTTTCCGCCGATCAGCGCGGCGAGCGCGCGCGCATCGCCAAAGTCGGCGCGCGTCGTCTTCACCCCCAGCGCGGCGATCGGCGTGAGCCGAGCCGGATCCTGGTCGGCGACCGTGAGAGCGTAGTCCCCGCAGCCATGCAGGAACTGCGCAATGGTTTCGCCGATCTTGCCGGCGCCGAGCAGGATGAGGGGCGTCATATGCAGGTCCTGACTGTGGGTACGGTTGCCGGGGTTCGTATCGAGCGTAACGGACGTTCTTGTCGAAATATAGGCTGCAATATGTCGTTTTGAGGGTATAATTTTGGCGAAATGCCGGTTAATCCGACGAATCGACGGCCATCTGCGGAGCAGCAGCGCTTGCTTGCATTACTCCGGCGCAACGCGCGCGAATCGACCGCGTCGCTCGCGCGGAAGCTTGGCGTCGCACGGACGACCGTTCAGGAGCGCATCCGCAGGCTCGAGCGCGATGGCGTGATCGCCGGCTATACGGTTCGCATCGCCGATGGCTTGGCGCGGCAAAGGATCACGGCACAAGTGCTGATCAACGTCGATCCCAAGGCCGGAGAGCGCGTGGTACGCGAGCTCGACGCCCGGCCGTGGGTGCGCGCGGTGTACGCGCTATCGGGGGTATTCGACTACGAGGTTCGCATCGAAGGGGCGAGCACTGAGGAGATCGACCGCAATCTGGACGCCATCGGACGCATCGATGGCATCCAGCGCACGCAGACCTCGGTCGTGCTCTCGGTCAAGTTCGAACGGTAGCGTTTAGCCACCGCTCCGAGCGCATCGCCCGGTTTTGAACCGGACGCGACCGGCGGTCAAAGTTTGCAGGCCGCTTGCAGACTCGGGATTCCCCGGATCAAATCCGGGGTCATCCCAGGCTACTCGCGTAGCCGCAGCAGGTGCGGATTACGAGCCCTAGCCGCGCTCCTTCTCCTTATCCTTGTCCTTTTCTTTCTGGTCCTTGCCCTTGCCCTTACCCTTGCCCTCCTCTTGCGGTGGAGGCTGTTGCACCGGCGCAGCTTGCGGCGGCGGTGCGGGTGCTCTCTGCGCGCGTTCTTGAGGTGGAGGCTGCGGAGCCGGCGCACCTTGCTCCGCTGGCCTGCCCTTGCCTTCCCGCATCGCCCGCTCCTGCGGCGGCTGCGGCACCTGCGCACCTTGCGGCGGCCCGCCCTTGCCTTCGCGCATCGCGCGTTCCTGCGGCGGCTGCGGTTGCGGCGCAGCTTGCGGCGGCGGCCCACCTCGGCCTTCCCTCATTGCACGCTCCTGCGGCGGCTGCGGCGCGGGCGCAGCTTGCTCCGCGGGCCTGCCTTTGCCTTCGCGCATCGCTCGTTCCTGCGGCGGCTGCGGCACCGGCGCAGCTTGCTCTGCTGGCCTGCCTTTGCCTTCGCGCATCGCCCGTTCCTGCGGCGGCTGCGGCAGCACTTGCGCACCTTGTGGCGGCCCGCCCTTGCCTTCGCGCATCGCGCGTTCCTGCGGCGGCTGCGGCACCTGCGCACCTTGTGGCGGCCCGCCCTTGCCTTCGCGCATCGCGCGTTCCTGCGGCGGTTGCGGCACTTGCGCACCTTGCGGCGGCCCACCCTTGCCTTCCCGCATCGCGCGTTCCTGCGGCGGCTGCGGCGCCGTCGCCGCGCCCGGCGGAGTCGGACCCGGGGTGGCGGCACGCTCGGCCCGCGCGCCCTTACCTCCACCTTCCTTGCTCAACGGTTGTGGAGTGACGGTCGGTGCGACGACCCTGAACTTCGCCGTTTCAGCCGCGCGCGCGGGTGCCATGCCCTTCAACTTTTCCGGTTCGAGCGGCTTGCCCGGTTGCGCGCTGAGCAACGGCGCCTTGGTTGCGAAAGACGGCGGCGGTGGCGGCGGCGCAGTCTTCGCGACGACGCGCCGCTCCAGCGCCGCCGGTGGCGGCCGCTTGGCGACCGCGACGGCAGTGGCTGCCCCGGCTGCTGCCGCGCCGGCGGCGAGAACGCTCGCGTGCGACGGCGCCACGGCCACAACATTCGACACCGGTTCGCGTGTGATCACCTCTCTCGGCACCGGGATGACGTTCCTCGCGACGGGTTGCGCTCCGGTGAATGCCGCGGTCGACACGGCCGTAACCGCCCCAGGCGCCTCGCGGTTGCGATAGACGATGTTGGTCACGTTCACGTTGTTGTAGACGTTGTTCACGACCGTGGTATTGACCACCGTGTTGCTGACGTTGACGCTGGTGAAGTATGTCCGGCTGACGGCGTACGACGGCCGGTAGACTTCCCCCGGACCCAACGGGAACCAGCCGATTCCCGTCACCGGTCCGGTCGATATCGACAGGCTGAAGCCGCCGCCGCCGATGAAGGCGACCAGCGCCGGGGCATAGATCGGACGCACGGCGATCGGACCAGGCACCCAGCACCACCGGCTCGATACAAACGCCCAGCGGCCATAGTGGAACGGCGCGAAACCCCACGGCGCCTCGTCGATCCAGCTCCAGCCCCAAGGATCGATCCAGCCCCAATGCCCGGTGCGGTATGGCACCCAACCGACCGCAACCGTGGTCGGAAACCAGACGTTGCCGTAGCCCTCGACGTTGCGCCAGCTACCGTACTCGTCGAGATCGGAATACCCGACGACGTCGGGCGAGACGTAACGTGAGCTCAGTGCCGCATCCTCGCGCCTGTTGCGATCGAGCGACCAGCGGTCGAATTCATCCGGAGGCGGTAGCGAGTCGACGTAGTAATCGCGCAGGCCTTCACCCTGGAAGGTGTATTGCTGGCCTGCGCCGACGACATACGCCGCACCTTCGCCCCAGGCCTCGCCCTCGCCGCTACGCACGCGCACGATCGTCGCATTGCCGTTCGGGTCGACGTCGATGCGATAGTCGCCGGCGCGCCGGATCGAGAAAGCCAGATTCGGCGTATCGATCTCGAACACCTGGTCGGAATACACGCGGCGAACGCGCAGGTTCAGCGTGCCCTGCGCAACTTCGATCTGCACGACGCGATCGTCGAGATTCAGGATCGTCGCGCTCGTGTTGCTGCCGAGCCGCGCCGACGCGGTACCGATCTGCAACTCGGCGCGCGAGCCGGCGTCGGACCAGACGCGGTCGCCGGTGACCAGTGGGCGGTTTGGCTGCGCCAGCACCCATTCCTCCTCGCCCGCCGGCGAGAAGCTGACCGTGCCATTGATCTGGGCCAGGCGCGCGACGCGGCCGGGCGGGTCGGCCAGCACCGTGGCGCAGGCGATGAGCGCGGCTGTGCCGCACAAAGCGGTAATCCAATTGCGAAAAAGGTTCCGCGATCGGTTCATGTTTTCGTCCTCGGTCGAAAGTCTCGTTGTCTGTCGTCGATTTGCGACGCAAAAGCTTGTACCGATTTCCAGCCGGCGCAAGCATTACACGGTTTCTTGCATTGCTTGCCGCGCCGGCCGGTACGGCGTGCACGTACCGAGGGCGCAGCAGGAACCGTGCCGTTGCCACCATTAACGCTGGAGGCGATTGCGGCGATGACAGCGTCGGAAACGCGAGGCCGAAAATGCGGGCAGGGCTACACCGCCGCGCCGATCCTGTCGCGGCAGCGCGTGACCCACTGGGCGGTAAGTTCTTCCTGCACCCGGTTTTGCGCCAGACGCGCTTCGAGCCCTTCGAAGACGACGGCGTCGAGATTCTGATCCTGATTGAAACAGGAGAAGACGTAGCTGATCTTTCCCGTCGCCGGGTCGCGATGCGGCTGCAGGCACTGCGCGCAG
>DASWDF010000177.1:0-2871 GCA_036395475.1 Casimicrobiaceae bacterium | reverse complement strand
AGGCCTGATCCAGGTTCAGGGACGCGTCGTGAAGTTGCTCGACGTGGCCTCGGTCAAGCGTCTGGTCGACTGCTCCAATTAGCGCGACTGTCATTTCCGCGACAGCCCGCAAAGCCGATCCGACCGGTTGCGCAAAGCAGGTAACGCATCAGCTGCGCCGCTTCGAGCAATGAATTCCATCACGCTTGGCCGTGCAAAACACGCCCCGACCGGTGCCGAGCTTGCTTTAGCCATGCGTTCCGACGTGCATGTGTCGCACGACCGCAGCGTGACCACGTGCTTTCATTGCGGACAACTCAATCCCCCAACGTCGCACTGGTACGCGGTAAGCGACGGTGTTGAACGCCGGTTCTGCTGCGCCGGATGCCTCGGGATCGCGCAGGCGATCCGCGCCGCAGGCCTGGACCAGTTCTATCGCCGCCGCGATGCTTCGGGCGGCCGCCCGCCGAAAGTCGCAGGCGATGATGAAGCGACGCGCCAAGGCGACGCTGCAGAAGCGGCGGGGCTTGTCGTCCAGCTTGACCGCGACTTGCGCGAGACGGCGCTGCTGCTCGAAGGAATCCATTGCGCAGCTTGCGTCTGGCTGATCGAAACATATCTTCGGCGGCACCCAGGCGTCGTTGCCGTAAGTGTCAATTTCGCGACGCGCAGGGCACGCGTGCAGTGGAACTCGCGACAGACTCAACTCTCTGCTCTCCTGCGCGCAGTCGTCGCGATCGGATACCGCGCGTATCCGTACGACCCGGCGCGGCGCGAAGCGCTCGTGCGGCGCGAGGGGCGCGCGCTGCTGGCCCGCACGGCGCTGGCGCTGTTGGCGATGATGCAAGTGATGATGTTCGCCGTTCCGGGTTACATCAGCGTCGACGGTATCGAGCCCAAATATCGGACCCTGCTTGACTGGGCAAGCCTCGTGCTGACGTTGCCGGTCGTATTGTATTCGGCGTCGCCATTCCTTGTTGGCGCGCTGCGCGATCTGCGCCTGCGCCGGCTCGGCATGGACGTACCGGTTACGCTCGGCGTCGCCGTCGCGTTCGTAGCCAGCGCCTGGGCGACGGTTACCGGCAGCGGCGCGGTCTACTACGATTCGGTGACGATGTTCGTCGCGCTGCTGCTGGTCGCGCGCTGGGTCGAGCTGCGGGCGCGAGTGCGCGCGGGCGATGCCATCGAGTCGATCGCGCACGATTTGCCCGAGACTGCCGAGCGCCTGACCGATTATCCGCGGACTACGCGCGCTGAAACCGCCCCTGCGAGCCGCTTGCGGTCCGGAGATTGGATACGCATTGCTGCCGGCGCGCCGATTCCAGCCGACGGCGACGTCGTCGAAGGGCGCTCCCATGTCGAGGAAGCGGTATTAACCGGGGAGAGCTGGCCGCAAGCCAAGGCGCCTGGCAGTACCGTTCTCGCCGGCTCGATCAATCGCGAAAGCCCGTTGATCGTTCGCGTGACTGCCGCTGGCGCCGAAACGGCGCTTGCCGCTCTTGGTCGACTGGTCGAGCGCGCGGGCAACGAGCGCCCGCGCGTTGCCCGCCTTGCCGACCGCGTCGCCGCCTGGTTCGTCGCTGCCCTGCTCGGCATCGCCGCCGCGACGGGGCTCGTGTGGTGGCAGCTCGAGCCGGCACGCGCATTGGCGGTGACATTGGCGGTGCTCGTGGTGAGTTGCCCCTGTGCATTGTCGCTCGCGACGCCGGCCGCGCTGGCCGCCGCCGTCGGCGCGCTCGGCCGTCGCTGCATACTCGCCGTGCGCAGCGACGCGCTGGAAACGCTCTCGCGCGTCACGCATGTCGTGCTCGATAAGACTGGCACGCTGACGACCGGCCGCGTTCAGCTCATCCGCGTCGAACCGCTGGCCGGCTACGGGCGTGCAGCCTGCGTCGCGCTCGCCGCGGCGTTGGAGCAGGGATCGGAACACCCGATTGCCCGCGCGCTGCGGGCAGCGGCGGCGGGCGAGGTCGACGCGCGCGACGTTGCGGCAACACCGGGCAGCGGCGTCGAGGGCACGATTAACGGTCGCCGCTATCGGCTGGGGCGCTCCGAGTGGGTCGCGGGCCTGCACGGCCAGGCGCTCCCCGCGACGGCTGTCGCAGCCGATGCGATCGCGGTGGCTCTGGGCAACGAGTCCGGATGGCTCGCGTCGTTCAGCTTCGGCGACACGCTGCGTCCCGGCGCGCGGTCGCTAGTCGCGGACCTGCGCGGCATGGGAATCGTGGTGTCGCTGCTGTCCGGCGATCGGATCGCGACGGTCCGCCACGTCGCGCAGGCGGTAGGCATCGACGAGTATTGCGGCGATGCGCGGCCTGAGGACAAGCGTACGCTCATCGCCGAGCTTCAGGATAAGGGCGCGGTCGTAGCCATGGTCGGCGACGGCATTAACGATGCGCCCAGTCTGGCGCAGGCGAATGTCTCGCTCGCGCTCGGCAGTGCGGCAACGTTGGCGCAATGGACTGCCGACGTCGTCGTGCTGGGTGACGATCTGCCCCGTATCGGCGAAGCGATCGCCCGGGCGCGGTGGACGTTCCGCGTGATCCGCCAGAACCTCGCCTGGGCGTTCGTCTACAACCTGATCGCGATCCCGCTCGCTGCAACCGGATATCTGACGCCGCTCGCGGCGGCATTGGGCATGTCGGCGTCCTCGCTGCTGGTGGTGGCCAATGCGCTGCGGCTGCTGCGTGGTCGCCGTGCACTCGATGCGGCGGCGACCGTGAACGCCTCGCCGCTCGCAGCGGCGAGCTAGGAGCCTGTCGGGCTTGCTCTCACGTATGCGTTGCTGGCCAAACGGCGATGAATGCAAGGCGCTCGGCGCAGCGAATAGCTTGGCCTATTCGCAAGCCGAGCAACGCCGCAGGCGCGCCGTTTGGACGCAACCGGAAGGGA
>DASWDF010000176.1:0-1677 GCA_036395475.1 Casimicrobiaceae bacterium | reverse complement strand
GGAAGCCGATTGGAAGGATGCCGTCGAGCCCCGCCAGGTGAGGCTCGTTTGTCTCGTGGAGATCGCGCTGCTCATCGGCGGTGCCAACGACTTGGCCGCGGTCTTCGCGTCACGCCTCGCAGAAATCGCCGCTCGAGCCGAAGCGGACAGTATCGTCTCGGCGGCGTGGATCCGCTACGTAAACGCGATGCGGGCCCTCTACGTCGAGCGTGACCATGCCGCCGCGCTCACCCGTCTTCAGATGGCTCTCAAGCTGCTCGAACAAATCGGCGATCCGAACGCCTATTCTTCCCGGGTGTTGCTCGCGCAACTATGGCTCGACGCGGGGGACCTCGGTGCGGCTGAGCAGTTGCTGGAGACCTGCATGCGGCCAGGCACATCCGGCGGCAATGAGCTCACCATCAATCTCGCCCGCGGCTATCACGCATTGCTGCTCGCGCGGCAAGGACGAGGCGACGAGGCAACCGCGCAAGCCACCGAGGTACGCGACCGATGGCTGCGAGACAGCGATCCATTTTTTGCGGCTTTCGGCCGCAAGCTTCTGGCGCGTGTCTTCGCGGAATGCGGGCACCTGGAAGCCGCCGAGGACGAGGGGCGCGCCGCCGTCGAGGCGCTCGCCAAGTTTCCGCCGCATCAGGTGACGGCGCTCGCCAGGCTGGCGCGCGTTCTGGTGGCGCGCGGCCAGCCTCGCGAGGCGCTAGAGATGGCAGAGCGCGCTCAGGCGATGTACGCGAAGGGCCTCGGGGCACTCGAGGCGGCGGCGCCGGTGGACTTGGCGATGGCCGAAGCGCTGCACGCGAGCGGCGACCTCGCGCGTGCTCGCGCATGGATCGAAGACGCGCGACAACGGCTTCGGCTTCGTGCCGAGAAGATGGCGCCGGATCGCCGTAGCGCGTATCTGGAGGGAGCGCCCGAGCACGCTCGCATCGAGCAGCTCGCAGCGGAGTGGACCAGCCTACTTTGAGTGACAGCCGAGTCGGTCATGGAGCGAGACGCGATCCGGCTTGCTTGCAATTCTCGATATCGGCAAAGCTGTGGGCGGGGCCGAGGACCTGCGTCGTTTTTCCGCTGGGGTCTTCTTCCCTCGCCTGGAGAACGGCCGAACCTGTCGAGCCCCCCATCATCTTGACCTTGACGTCGATGAAGTATCGGTGCCCCGGCTTCATGACCAGTGCAAATGTCTGATGACCGGTGTCGACTGTCGTTCCGCCCGATTGCGGTTCGACTCGTCCCCATCGGGCGGGTGTGCTGATGATGTGACAACCAGGAAGAAGGTCGAACGACTTGCCTTCGGTGACTTGCTGGTCGTCGACGACCCTGACGTAGCCTCCGAGGTGGGCAAGCTCCTCCGGTTTTGGAGGTGGATCCATGCGCGGGTAAAGGGGCTCGCCGCGATCGTGCGGCGCAAGGCAAGCCGAAAGCGCCACGGCCATCATCATCAGCGAGGCGTTCGCGTTCATCGTTGCTCCAATGGCCACGCTACTCGAAGCCGCTGCAGCCCTCAACCAAGGCACCTTGGCGATTCTATGAAAATCGTGGCTGAGCACGAATTTCTTTGCGCGATCCGCTCGCGGCGTCACTATGCGGACATTGGATAGCCGGACCGCCTTCGTCGCGCTCACATTGGCCAGCCTGGGCTGCGCCGCCGGCGAAACGCGAGCGCCGCCGGCACGCGTC
>DASWDF010000175.1:0-2934 GCA_036395475.1 Casimicrobiaceae bacterium | reverse complement strand
GTCCACACCTGCGCGGATCATCGCGCCGATCCGGGTCCATTCCATCAGCAGATGCAGCGCGATCGCAGTGATGATCGCGATGCCGAGGACCACCAGACGATACGCCGGAAACGCGATGCTGCCGACGACCAGCGGCCGTTGTAGCGAGGCCGGTGCGGCCAGCGGAATCGGGTCGCCCCCCCAGATCATCAGGCAGAGGTCCGCGACGATGAACGAGATGCCGAGCGTCACCAGCACCTGTCCCAGCGGCTTGCCCGCGAGCGGTCGCAGGATCAGCCGCTCGAGCAATCCGCCGCAGAAGGCGACCGCCACAGCCGCGAGCAGCGCGGCAAGCCAGAGATTGGGCACGATCCTGAGCACGGACACGCCCAGATACGCGCCGAGCATGAACAACGAGCCGTGCGTAAGGTTCGCGATCCGCATCAGCCCGAAGATCAGCGAGAATCCCGCGGCAAGCAGGAACAGCAGCCCGCCCAAGGCCAGGCTGTTCAAGGTCTGGATGATCCAGAACTGCATGTTATTGTCGCCCCGGCCCCGGACTCAAGCATTCCGGGGCAGGCTGCGGCCGGGGCCCAAGTTCATCCAGCAGGCGTTGTCGTCTCACGAGCTTGGATCCCGGCCTCCGCCGGGATGACGTGCTTTCGTCGTCCCCCCGCTTTCGCGGGAATGACGGTCAAGAATTACCGCCTCATGCCATCCTTAGCGAGGGAACTTGCGCTTGGGTGGCGGCTTCAGGGCTCGAGGTTCTTCGCGGGCGGCCAGTCGCGCGAATACACCGGATTCTTCAGGAACTCCTTCGGATCGTACGTCCAGAACTGACTTACGTTCGGGTAGGTGTAGACGACCGCATTGACCAGTCGCCCCTCCTTGCGCTCGACCTTGCGGATATACACGTTGCCCACGACATTGCCGTACTCGTCGAAAGCGACCGGGCCGCGCGCAGTGTCGGCCTTGATCGAGCGCAATGCCTTCATGAACGCCTGCTTGTCCTCGATCTTGCCTTTGACCGATTCCAGCGCCGCCTCGAGCACCGCCGCCTCGACGTAGGTTGCGGCCGCGTAGAAGCCGGGGTCGTACTTCCATTCGGAGCGGAACGCGGCCGCGAATTTCTTGTTGATCGGATTGTCGAGCTCAGCCGAATACCAGCAGGCCGTGATGATCCCGATCGCCTCGTCGCCCATATTGCGCAGCACCGCCTCGTCGAACGCGGTCATCCCGCCGACGACGTTCACCTTGCCCTTCAGCCCGTACTCGTTGAATTGCTTGTACCAGCGAAAGCCGTTCGAGCCGGCGAAGCCAAGGAAGATACCGTCGATGTTGGTCTTGAGCTGCGCGAGGTACGTCGCGTAGTCGGGAACGGTTAGCGGCGGGAACATTTTCTGCACGATCTTGCCGCCCGCATCCTCGAACACGCGCTGAAAGCCAGCGCACATCTCGTGGCCGTAGGCGATGTCGTCGGCGATGACCGCCATGCGCTTGTACTTGAGCGTCTTGGCGCAATAGTCGGCCAGTGCCTGCGCGGATTGCGAGGAAGTCGACGTTCCGCGTACGAACCAGGGGTTGGGTTTGCGCTGCGTCAGGTCCTCGGCAGCGGCGACCGACAGCGTGGGCAGTTGCTGCTGCCGGATGTAGTCATCCGCCGCCAGTGCCGATGCCGCGTCGAGCGGGCCGATCATCACCTGGATCTTGTCGCGCTCGACCAATTCCTGGGTCTTGGTGCGCGACTGCGCCGGCACGCCGCCGCTGTCGCCCACGAACAGCTCGACCTTGCGGCCGGCCAGCGTGTTATTGCGCTCGCGCAGGAACTGCACCAGCGCGCGTTCCATGTCGTTGCCGCCGGACGCGAGCGGCCCCGTCTTGACGGTCATCAGCCCGATCCGGATCGGCTCGCCCTGCGCGCGCACGATGGCGGAGAAACCGAGCGCCGAGGCGCCGATACTGCTGCCGGCCGCCTGGATGAATCTTCTGCGGGTGAATGCCATGTTCGTTCCTCCTCGTGGATGTTTGTCGAATCAGTGGGCCTGGCTCTTCGGTGCGTCCGGCTGCTTGAGCGGTTGCGATCGATCGAAAGCGTCGATTTTCATGCACTCGTCGAATATACGCTCGACGGTCGGCATGGCCGTGATCTCGGCGTTGAAATAGCCCGCGGCGAAAACCTGGCCTGCGAGGCAGATATCGGCAAAAGTCGGCGCATTGCCGTGGCAGAAGCGGCCTGTCTCGCGTTCCTTCGCCAGATGCGCTTCGAGCGCCTCGAGGGCTTTCAGCGTCCAGTGCTGCAGCCAGCGGTTGCGCGCAGCCTCGTCTATGTGCAGCTCGTGTTCGAGATAGTTGCGGATGCGCGGCACGATGAGCGGGTGGCCGTCGCAGGCCACGATCAGAGCGAGCCCGCGAACTCGCGCGCGGCCGCGCGGGTCACGGGGCAAGAGCGGCGGTTCCGGGCATGTCTCTTCCAGGTATTCGAGAATCGCCAGCGACTGGAACAGCGGCGGCCCTTCGTCGATCACCTCATCGATCACCAATGCCGGCACGACGCTCTGCGGGTTGACCGTCTTGTAATCGTCACGGTGCTGCATTCCCTGCAGCAGATTGACTGAAACCTCGTGCGCCTCGATGCTCTTGAGCGCCAATGCCACGCGCACGCGGTAGGTAGCGAGCGAGCGCCAGAATCCGTACAACTTCATCGTCACGATGCTACTCCTGTGCAACGGCAGATCAGTGTTTCGCCGGCACGACGGGTGCCAGGAGGTAGGTTTGCTGCGTCGGGCCGACGTGAAGTGTCGTCCTGCCGCCAAAGACCGCAGCGGGGCGATCACGCGGGTCGTCGTGCAGAAACGGTCCACAACCGCGCAGTTCATTCTTGAAGTTCGACAGTCGCGCACCGGTGGCTTTGCCCCATTCGTAATCGCGCCCACGCACGGTCAGCGCGAGCCGATG
>DASWDF010000174.1:0-3968 GCA_036395475.1 Casimicrobiaceae bacterium | reverse complement strand
ACCTTGATCAGCGACTTCCTCCCTGCTTCCGCGTCGATCGTCTGCGGGAAGAGCTTGGCCGGCAGGTCGAGATAGACGCCGCCCGGACGGCCGGAAAGAGCAGCGCGGATCGCCCGCGCCACGCCCGCGCCGATGTCCTCGGCGTGCAAGACTCGGAACGCGGCCTTGGCATGCGGCCTGGCGATTGCGAGTTGGTCCATCTCCTCGTAGTCGCCCTGCTGCAGGTCGACGACCTCGCGCTCGCTCGAGCCGCTGATGAGGATCATCGGAAAGCAGTTGGTGGTGGCGTTGGCGAGCGCCGTCAGTCCGTTGAGAAAGCCGGGGGCGGACACCGTGAGGCAGACGCCCGGCTTCTGCGTCATGAAGCCGGCGATGGAAGCGGCATACCCGGCGTTCTGCTCATGGCGGAAGGAGATCACGCGCATTCCTGCGGCCTGCATCCTGCGCGTGAGGTCGGTAATCGGGATGCCGGGCAGGCCGAAGATCGTGTCGATGCCGTTCAGCTTGAGGGCATCGATGACCAACTGAAAGCCGTCGGTCTCTCCTTGTGATTGGGCATTGACCTCGCCGCCACGGGTGATTTTCGGCGTAGCTACGGCGGTCGTGGTCGCGGGCTTATCCGCTTTTTTGGTAGCCGTATCGGGCATGATTGCCTCCGTTGCGCGTGAACCCGAAAAGGGCGGTCGCTCCCAAAGCGCCGAACTGCTGTATTATTGGAAATACGGTATGTGGTATATCAGATAAAGTCAACCGTTGGCAAATCCGGTCAGCCAATAATGTCTCTAAGCGCTCACTCCGCTGCAAAATCACGCCATACGCCCTATTTCGGTCTGCCATGAATGCATTCGCCCCCGCGATGAGCAATGTCTCCGAGCTGCCGTCGCCGCCCGTTCTGGTGCTCAAGCCGCTCAACGCCAGCGCCAGCCTGCGCGAGCAGGCCTACGCAGCGCTCAAACAGGCGATCATCGACGCGGATATCTATGCGCATCGTGAGGAAATCCGTCTCGACGAGCGCCAGTTGAGCCAGGCGCTGGGCGTGAGCCGCACGCCGATCCGCGAGGCGATGTCGCTGCTCGAGCAGGAAGGGTTCCTGCGCACGGTGCCGCGGCGCGGCGTGTTCATCGTACGCAAGACCAAGAAGCAGATCATCGAGATGATCGAGATGTGGGCGGCGCTGGAGAGCATGGCGGCGCGACTGGCGACCGTCAACGCATCCGACGAGGACATTGCGTCGCTGCGGCACATGTTCGATGAATTCCGGAACTCGGCCCCCGCCGAGCACATCGACGAGTACTCCGAGGCCAACATCGCTTTTCACCAGGCGATCATCCGTCTCTCCGGCTCGCATCTGATGGGCAAGACCATCGACAACCTATTCATCCATGTCCGCGCCATTCGGCGGATGACGATTTCGCAGCACGATCGCGCCGCCCGCTCGATCGCCGATCACATGCAGATCATCGAAGCTCTCGAGCGCCGCGACACGCAGCAGGCCGAGCGCCTCGTGCGCGAGCATTCGCTCAATCTCGCCGCATACGTCGACAAGCATTGCGACTTCCTCGACTGACGCTTATGGCGCGACCGATGCAAGCTGCGCGCGAGCCGCATCCGGCGGTCGGAATCACGGACTTCCTCCCCTTCGAGCTGCGATGGCCCAGGAATCGGTAATCGACACTTCGCGGCTCGGCCGCAAGCGCGCCGCGAGAAGCGTCCCCAAGGGTCGCCAAGTCGACGCGCGGGTGCTCGCCGAAGTGCAGGCCTTGCTGGCCGATTCGCCGCGGCGGCGCGACCTGTTGATCGAGTTCCTGCACCGCATCCAGGATGCGCACGGTTGCATCGCCGCAGCGCACATCGTCGCGCTCGCGCAGGAACTGCGACTCGCCATGACGGAGGTGTACGAGGTCGCGACTTTTTACCACCACTTTGACGTTGTCACGGACGGACAAGCGACACCGCCTCCGATCACCGTGCGCGTCTGCGAGACGCTTTCCTGCCAGATGGCCGGTGCCGATGCGCTTAGGGCCGAGCTGGCGCCGCTCGAGGGTCGCAAGCTGCGCGTCATCGGCGCGCCGTGCATCGGACGCTGCGAGCACGCTCCCGCCGCAGTCGTCGGCCGCAACCCGATCGATCGCGCGTCGACGCCGAAGATTATCGCGGCGGTCGAGGCAGGCCGCGTCGAAGCCGAGCCGCCTGCGTACATCGACTTCGCCGCGTATCGCCGCTCTGGCGGCTATCGGACGTTACACGCCTGCGTGGCTGGCGAGCGGACGGTCGATGCGGTCCTGGCCGAGCTCGAGAATTCCGCCTTGCGCGGCTTGGGCGGTGCCGGCTTTCCCGCGGGACGCAAATGGCGCATCGTGCGCGCGGAAGCCGCGCCGCGGCTCATGGCGGTCAACATCGACGAAGGCGAGCCGGGCACCTTCAAGGATCGCTATTACCTCGAGCGCGATCCGCACCGCTTCCTCGAAGGCATGCTGATCGCCGCTTGGGCCGTGGGCATCGAGGCGATCTATATCTACCTGCGCGATGAGTATGCGGGGTGCCGCGCGGTCCTCACGCGGGAGCTCGACGCGCTCGCGGCCGATCCTCCGTGCCCTTTGCCCAAAATCGAGCTCCGCCGCGGCGCGGGCGCGTACATCTGCGGCGAAGAGTCGGCGATGGTCGAATCGATCGAGGGCAAGCGCGGCATGCCCCGCCTGCGGCCGCCCTACGTGGCGCAGGTCGGGCTCTTCGGACGTCCCACGCTCGAGCAAAACATGGAGACGCTGTACTGGGTGCGCGACATCCTGGAGAAGGGTGCCGACTGGTTCGCGAACCAGGGCCGGCACGGACGCAAGGGCCCGCGCTCGTTCTCCGTTTCCGGACGCGTCGCAAAACCCGGCGTCCACCTCGCACCGGCGGGCATCACCGTACGGGAGCTGATCGCCGAATACTGCGGCGGCATGCTGCCGGGTCATGAGTTCTACGCGTACCTGCCCGGGGGGGCGTCGGGCGGCATTCTCCCTGCTAGCTTAGGCGACATTCCGCTCGACTTCGATACTCTGCAGCCTTATGGTTGCTTTATCGGCTCGGCGGCGGTGATCGTTCTCTCGCAGCACGATCGGGCCCGCGATGCCGCGCTCAACCTAATGCGCTTTTTCGCCGACGAATCCTGCGGGCAGTGCACGCCGTGTCGCGTCGGCACCGAAAAAGCCGTCGGCTTGATGGCGCGCGAGCGCTGGGACGAAGCCTTGCTCAAGGATTTGTCGCAGGCGATGGCCGATGCGTCGATCTGCGGCCTCGGCCAGGCCGCGCCGAATCCGATCGCTTGCGTGTTCAAGTATTTTCCGCAGGAGCTGGAGGATTGAGAGGCCGAGCATGAACGCACCCCTGACGCACGCGCTCGAGCAGGAGCGCATCGTGTTCAAGCTCAACGGGACAGAGGTGGACGCGTCCGCGGAGGAGACGATCATCGAGGCCGCTGATCGCCTCGGTGTCGCGATTCCCCGGCTCTGCTACAAGCCCGGCATGCGGCCGGACGGCAACTGCCGCGCGTGCATGGTCGAGATCAAGGGCGAGCGCTTGCTGGCGCCTGCCTGTTGCCGTCGTCCCAGCGCGGGGATGGAGGTGGCCAGCGACAGCGCGCGCGCCGTGCACTCGCAGAAGATGATCGTCGAAATGCTCGCGGGCGACATGCCGGCCAAGGCCTACCGGACCGACTCCGAGCTTGCGTACTGGCAGCGCGCCCTTGGCGTGGGCAAGCCGCGCTTTGCTGCCCGTGCGCAACCGGCGCCCGATCTGTCGCATCCAGCGATGGCGGTCAATCTCGATGCTTGCATCCAGTGCACGCGCTGTGTGCGCGCCTGCCGCGAAGAGCAGGTCAACGACGTTATTGGCTATGCGTTCCGCGGCGCGCATTCAGAGATCGTTTTCGACCTCGGCGATCCGATGGGCGAATCGACCTGCGTCGCCTGCGGAGAGTGCGTGCA
>DASWDF010000173.1:0-57679 GCA_036395475.1 Casimicrobiaceae bacterium | reverse complement strand
GTGTCTTGCCGCGCGGCCATGTCTCGCCGCGCGCGAGCACGATTGCAACGAGAATTCCCGCGGCGATGCCGAAGCGCAGCGCGAGCAGTGTCGTCGTGTCGACGCCGGAGGCATAGGCAAAGCGCGCCATGATCGCCATCGCGCCGAAGCAAACCGCGCTTGCGACGATGTATGCGACGCCCGTGCGGCGGCGCGTTGCAAGGGTGGCGTCGATGTCAGCCCTTGATCGCGGATTTCGGCCGGAACACCTTGCATACCTCGGCGTGCGTTTCCACATACGGCCCGCCGATGAGATCGAGGCAGTACGGCACTGCGGGAAACACGCCGTCGAGCGTTTCCTTGATCGCCTTGGGTTGACCGGGAAGGTTGAGGATCAGCGCGCGACCGCGGATGACTCCGATCTGCCGCGAAAGAATGGCGGTAGGGACGTACCTGAGGCTCACCTGGCGCATCTGCTCGCCGAATCCCGGCAACAGCTTATGCGCGACCGCAAGCGTCGCCTCGGGCGTGACGTCGCGCGGCGCGGGACCGGTGCCGCCGGTCGTCAATACCAGGTCGCAACCGACGGTGTCGACGAGCTCGATCAAGCTGCGTTCGATAAGCGCCTGCTCGTCCGGAATCAGCCGCGTTTCCATGCGCCACGGCGTCGAGAGCGCCGCGGTGAACCATGCCTTAAGTCCCGGAATGCCTTTGTCCTCGTACACGCCGGCCGAGGCGCGATCGCTGATTGAGACCAATCCGATCAGCAGCTCTTGCGCTCCGCTCATGCGATGCCGGTCCGGAAAGCAGTGCCGCTGTTGTGCCGGTGCGCCAGCATCATTCGGCCGCGCCCAAAAGCGCGGTGAGAGCCCGAAACAACTCCCGATACGCGCGCGGTGGTTGGCCGTGTGCGCGCTCGGCATGAACGGCGTCGACCAGGGCGGCAAGCCGTGCCCGATCTGCGGCGGGACGCTCGGCGCACAGCCGGTCGAGCGCACCGTCTTCGGCGAGCAAGCGTTCGCGCCAGCGCTCGAGGGCGTGCAGCCGCGCCTTCTCGGCGTTGGGGGCGTCCGCCCATTGCGCGAGCCGCGTCCGGATCGGCGCGGCGTCAATGTCGCGCATCAGGCGTCCGATGAATTGCAGCTGCCTGCGTCGCGCCTCTCTAGCCGTGATCCGCTGCGCCGCGTCGAGCGCTTCGATCAGGCGTTCGGGCAGATCGAGCTCGGCGCGCCGTGCGGGGGCGACGTTGAGCAGCGCTTCTCCCAGGGCCTGCAGAGCATTCATCTCCGCCTTGCGTTGGGTTTTGGAGCCTCTAGAGGGCCGTTCGGCCACCCGTACGGCCTGCGGGGGTGTTTCGTCGGATCGGCGCATCGCGAGCAGTCGGGGGCGAGAGCGTTTGCTATGATACTAGGAACCTCTGCATGGTCTCCGCGCGGGATCCATGCAGAGCCCATAGATCGCCCTGCGCGGCGACCGACCAGAGTCCGTCGATGACCGATACTGCCGCCGTCACGATTGCCGCTCCCACTACTCGCTTTCCACTCACGACCGACGCCTTGTCCGGCGTCGCCGGCGAGGTCCTCAGGGCGGCGCAGGCGGGTGGCGCCACCGCCGCCGAAACCGAAGTCTCGCAGGCGTTCGGCTTGAGCGTGACGGTGCGCAAGGGCGAGGTGGAAACGATCGCCTACAATCGCGACAAGGGCATCGGCGTCACCGTATACGTCGGCGCGCGACGCGGCCACGCAAGCACGGCCGACTTCGCGCGCGCGGCGATCGAAGACACGGTCAACAAGGCATTGACGATCGCGCGCTATACCGCGGAAGACGATTGTGCCGGTCTCGCCGACCCGGCGCTGCTTGCCCGCAACTGGGCCGACCTCGATCTGTATCACCCCTGGGACCTGACGGTCGACGAGGCGATCGCGCTGGGCCGGGAATGCGAGGCTGCGGCGCTGGCCGTCGACGGGCGGCTGACGAATTCCGAGGGCGCGACGGTTTCGCTGCACGAGGGAGAGTTCGTCTACGCGAACACGCTGGGATTTTCCGGCGGCTATGCCAGCTCCCGCCACGGCATCTATTGCGCGGTGATCGGCGACGACGACGGCGCGATGCAGCGCGACGATTGGTTTACCGCGGCGCGCTCGCCGCACGATCTGGAAGCGGCGGCGCGCGTCGGCCGCCTCGCCGGTGAGCGCACGGCGCGCAGGCTCGGCGCGCGCCGACTGGCGACGCTGGACTGTCCGGTGTTATACGAGGCGCCGGTCGCCACCGGCTTGATCGGCCACTATGTCAACGCGACCAGCGGCGGCAGCCTCTATCGCAAGTCGTCGTTCCTCATCGACAGCCTGGGCCGGCAGGTATTTGCGCCGCAGATCAGCATTCGCGAGGAACCGCATCTGAAGCGCGGTCAGGCTTCCGCGCCGTTCGACGATGAGGGCGTCGCGACGCGGACACGCGATGTCGTGCGCGATGGCGTGGTGCAGGGCTATTTTCTCGGCAGCTACTCGGCGCGGAAGCTCGGCCTTGTGTCGACCGGAAATGCCGGCGGCAACCACAACTTGGTCATCACGCACGGGGCCGAAGATCTTCCCGCACTGCTGCGCCGGATGGGACGCGGCGTGCTCGTGACCGAGTTACTCGGCCAGGGAGTCAATTCGGTCACAGGCGACTATTCACGCGGTGCCGCGGGCTATTGGATCGAAGGCGGAGAGATCGCGTATCCGGTCGAGGAAATCACGATTGCCGGTAATCTCGGCCGCATGTATCGCGACATCGTCGCGATCGGTAACGACGTGGATCGCCGCGGCTCGCGCCACTGTGGATCGGTGCTCATAGGCGCGATGACCATTGCAGGTAACTAGCCACCGCGCCCGCGCCATGGTCTCCAAGCGGCCGTTGCGGGAAAAATTCCGGACCTGGCGTCGCTCGCTGCGGGATCCACTGCGCGGCGGCAAGGCCGCGGCGCGCTGGATCGCGTCGTTGCCAACGGCTGATCCCCTGCAACTGCAGCGCGAGACGCTCGACCTGGTTGCGTCGTTCCCGGGGGGGCGGCGCCGCATCGGGCCCGCGCAGGCCGATGCGTTGCTCCACGTCGATGCCCGATGCGAGCCGATCATAAGCCACTTGACTGCGCAATACACCGCCAACTACCAGCGCTCGAGCAGCGTGGAGACGCGGCTCTGGCACGGCGTGTTCGATTTGGTCAAGGCATTTACTGCCGCGTATCAGGCCGTGCTGAAGGCTGGATACGCAGCGGGCGAGCAGAAGCGGTGGAAAACGGTCCTGCCGCGGGTATTGGTCAGGCTTGCGCATTACAAAGCCATCGATGGCAAATTCCGGCTGTTCCGTTACGGCCACTGGATACCCGCGCAGTGGCGTGAGCTGCACGAACTCTACGAGTTTGCGCGCATGCGCAGCTGGCAGCGCGAGCCGCTTGCTTTCGGGGGCGCCGCGTTCAGCCAGCCCGGAGAATCGCTGGAACAGGAATATATCCGCTCTCTCCTGCTCATGCGCCTGGACAGCGGCAACTTCACGCCGGATCAGGTGGAGTGGGTAGCGCGCTCGCTCGAAGAATGGACACCCTCGCTGACACTGACGCCGCCGCCGGGCACCGGGGCGAATTTTTACGTCGATCTCTCCGGCACGCAGGGCCTTAAACGCCAGGAAAAGGCGCGCGCCGGCGGCCGCCTGATGTTTCTCGATGCCACCGCCGTCTATGCTCGCGTCGTCGAACGCATGCGCGCGCTGCCGGAGCAGGATGCCGACCCGCATCTGCCCGGCGCGCTTCCCCCGCGCGAGCAGAAGTTGCTGCTGATGCGACTCGCCGCATTGTACGGGCCGGATGCGCTTGCATTCTCGCCGCGGGCGCCGCGCAAATCGACCGACGTCGAGATGCGGGTCGTGGTCGGTCTGCAGGCGCTGACGCGCGCGGTCGCAGAAGTGGAACAGCTTTCGGCGGAAGCGAAGCTGTCGGGTGCGAGGCACAGCTACGACGAAATCACCCAGCTGGTGAATCCGAACGCGAATCCGGAGTCGATCGCGCGCCGGATCCGCGGCTCGCCGTGGAAGATGGTCAACCGCAGCGAAAGCGGCTGCCGCATGATTGCGCCGGCGACAGACGCGCCGACCAAGCTCGGCGAGATCATTGCGATCAAAGATGGCGAGCGCTGGGAGCTCGCCGTCGTCCGGCGCATGCAGCGGCAACAGATCGAGGAAGTGATCTGTGGCGTCGAGATCATCGCCCGCAGAATGGTGCGCGTGCTTTTGCGCAGCTGGGTCGCTCCGCTGGACGCCGCTCGCGCCGGCGTCGACCGGCCGTTCTTCGGCATTTACCTGCCCGCTCATGCGGACAATCGTCAGGCCGCGCAACGCAGTCTTATCGGTCCGGACGACCGTTTCCTGCCGGGAGGCATGGTCGAGCTCGACACCGGAAACGCGCGCTATCTGATCCGGTTCACCCAGACGCTGGAGCGCCAGTCCGGCTGGGCCTGGGCGCTGTTCAACGCGGTGCGCAAGCTATCGCCGTAGGAGCCTGTCGGGCTTACTGTCGCGTATGCGACGGCGGCCCTTTGGGAGGCAGTCCTAGGCGCCGGCCGGGCCGCAGTGCCAGTCCACTGCCAGCGGCCGGCAACGACGGAATGCCCCCAAAGCGCCCCCGTCCCTTCGGGTTGCGGCCAAACGGCGCGCCTGCGGCGTTGCTCGGCTTGCGAATAGGCCAAGCTATCCACTGCGCCGAGCGCCTTGCATTCATCGCCGTTTGGCCAGCAACGCATACGTGAGAGTAAGCCCGACAGGCTCCTAGCATCCCGCGGCTTGCGTGCCGATTTGGGTTAGAATCGCCGGCGGACGATGACCGGGCGCGGCGGCCCGGTGGAGCAATCGAAGCTTACCGCCGCCAGCCTGATTGTAGACGACGCGGGCTTTCGCCGGGGCCGTCGCGCAATCGTGATTTCATTCGGAGGAGGAGCAATCGTATGCAACGTCGATCATTCCTGAAGAAAGCGGGCGTGGGCTTGGCAGCGGGTGCGGTTGCGGCCCCGGCTATTGGGCAAGGCACACAGCCCGAAGTGAAATGGCGCCTGGCCGCAAGCTGGCCGAAGGGCCTCGATACGCTCTTCGGCGGGCCCGAGCATATTTCCAAGCGCTGCGCTTCCGCGACCAATGGCAAGTTCCAGATCCAGGTCTTCGCGGCCGGCGAGATCGTGCCCGGCCTGCAGGTCCTCGACGCCGTCCAGAACGCGACGGTGCAGTGCTGCCACACCGCGCCGTACTATTTCTTCGGCAAGGATCCGACATTCGCATTTGCCTGCGCGATCCCATTCGGCATGAACGCGCGCCAGCAGAATGCCTGGATGTATCACGGCGGCGGGCTCGAGCTGATGCGCGAGTTCATGAAGGACTACAACGTCTACAACATTCCGGCGGGCAACACCGGCGCGCAGATGGGCGGCTTTTTCCGTAAGGAGCTCAAGACCGTCGCCGACCTGAAGGGTCTGAAGATGCGCATCGGGGGCACCGCCGGTGTCGTGTTGCAGAAGCTCGGCGTGGTGCCGCAGCAGATCGCCGGCGGCGACATCTATCCGGCGCTGGAAAAGGGCACAATCGACGCGGCGGAGTGGGTCGGGCCGTACGACGACGAGAAGCTCGGCCTGTACAAGGTCGCCAAGTACTACTACTACCCGGGCTGGTGGGAAGGCGGCCCCGAGGTCGACCTGTTCGTCAACACCAAGGCGTGGTCCGAGCTGCCCAAGGACTACCAATCGATCCTCGAAGCGGCCTGCGCCGAGGCGAATGTCGACATGGTCGCGAAGTATGATGCGCTGAATCCCCCGGCGCTGCGCCGACTCGTCGCCGCGGGCGTGCAACTGCGGCCTTTCCCGCGCGAGATCATGCAGGCATGCCATAAAGCGTCCGTAGAGGTTTACGACGAGTTCGCCGCCACGAATCCGAAATTCAAGAAGGTCTACGAGCCCTGGAAGAAATTCCGCGACGAAGACATTCTTTGGTTCCGAGTCGCCGAGCAGAACTTCGACCAGTTCATGGCAACCGCCAGCACGCAGAGCGCCGCGCCGGCTAAGAAGTAGCACGCCGTAGCGCAGAGCAGGGGCCCCACGCGCTGCGCGCGTGGGGATGCGGCCGCGAAGGCGGGCAGGGCCGCCGACGCGAGACGTTGCGCAGAGATGGTTGCCGCGCAAGGAGGCGGCGGGCGCGTCCGTCGGGCAGAACAAAAAAGTCCCGCAACTGCGGGGCTTTTTTTTGGCGATATTGGACTTCGCGTACCCAATGGCAAAAATGTTGGGAGCAAGGACGGCGAACCGCGACCTTACTGTCCCGAACCCTTCTTCGCGTCTATCTCAGCCTGCCGCTTCGCTGCTGCCTTCATCTTGGCTGCAGCGGCCTTCGCAGCGTCCTTTTCGGGCTGCCTGTTTGTGCTCAGTTCGCTGTCCACGCGGTGGGCGTCTTCCACTGTCCAGGGGGACAGTGCCTTTTCGCGCTCGGCGGCGCGCTTCGCCTTCCTCGCTGAGGCCTTTTCTTCCGGCGTCATCGCCTTCGCGTTGGCCTTGGCGGGGTCCTTTTCTGCCTTCGGCTTCTCCTGGTCGACCGGTTCGGCTGGCGTCTTGTCGTCGGCGAGCGCCGATACTGACACAACTGCGAACGCGCTGGCGACAAGTGCAACGAGCAGCTTGCTCATCCGGTTGCACCCCGCGGGCGCTTTTTCGTCCGCTTCGTCGGTAGCAAAGTGTCGAGGGCGCGCTTGAACGCCGCGCCGGACTCGTCCACGCCGAGGGCCTTGGCAGACTCGATAAAGCGGGCTGACTGGGCCGGATCGTCCGGCTCAGTCTTTCGCTTTCGGTTTTTTGGCTTTGGGTTTCCGCCAGCCATACTCAGATAGTAGTCGTTTGATACGTCAGCCGCTTGCCCTTCACGCCCGCCAAGAGCCGCTCGGCGCGCTCAGAATCGCTTACGCCAAGGGCAACGCGATTGTTATACCGGAAGTCAAACTCCGCGAGGTAGCGGTGCAAATGGTTGTGCCCGCAGTGCTGGTAAACGCCCTTCATGCCGCGCTTGAAGATCGAGAAGAAGCCTTCAATGGTGTTGGTGTGAATGTCGCCCTTCACGTATTCGCCGAGCATATGGCGCACGACACCATGTTGCGCGAACTCGCGGCCCACTAGAGTGTAGGTAGCGTACTCGTCGGTCATTAACCGCGCTTCGCGGGCAACGTTCGCGCGGACGATCGGCGCCATGGTGCTTGCCTTCATGTCGTCGATGACGACGCTGCGCGCCTGACCGCTATTGCGGTCCACCAGAGAGAGAACCTTGTTCTTGTGGTGGTAGCCGCGCCCCTTCTTCTCGCCCTTGGGCTTGATGGTCTTGTCGTGGCCGATGAAGGTCTCGTCCACCTCGACCGCGCCACCGTCTGAACCGAGCGGGGAAAGATCGCCGTTACGCATAGCTTCGCGGACGCGATGCGACATGAACCACGCCGACTTGAGAGTGACGCCGAGCATGCGATGAAGTTGGTTCGAGCTGACGCCCTTCTTGCTCGACGCGATCAAGAAGATTGCCTGGAGCCAAACGCGCATCGGGATATGACTCGCCTCAAAGATCGTCCCGATCTTGACGGTGAACGGCTTCCGGCAGTCGTAGCACTTGTAGACACCGATACGAGTGCTCTTGCCGCGCATTTTCCGATTGCGCTCGACGCTACCACAATGGGGGCAGATTGGGCCACGCGGCCAGATGCGAGCCTCGATAAATTCGTAGGCCGCTTCTTCGCTATGGAAGTACGGGGCGGAAAGGATAGATTCCATCTTGGTCCTGCTAAGCATTGGCATCGGTTTGATGCTTGACAGTCTGCCAGAAAGGTTGTAGCCTGTCAAGCATACCATCATAATAGGATGCTTAGCATGGACCATGATGATAAAAGGGAAGCGGGTCGCCAAGGAGGGTTAGCCCGAAAGGAGGCCCTGTCTCCCAATGAGCGGAAGGCGATTGCGCAAAGGGGTGCTGCCGCCAAATGGGGCAAGCCGTTGGTGGCCATCCACAAAGGCAATTTCAGCAAGGAATTTGGGGTGGACGTTGAGTGCTACGTCCTTAGTGATGCGACCCGCACGGCAGTGATAAGCCAGCGCGGCATGGGCAAGGCGCTTGGACTCTCCGAACGTGGCAATTCCCTTCCTCGGTTCCTCAACAGCAAAGTGATGAGTGAAGCCATCGGCGCCGAAGTCATCGAAAAATTGAAAAATCCGCTTAAATTTCAATGGGGATCCGGTGGCGCCGAACAACCCCCCGCAGAGGTGCACGGCTATGACGCGACGCTGCTGATAGATTTGTGCAAAGCGATTATCAACGCCTATGAGCAGGGGAAGCTCGGCGATCGCTACAGCAAGGTCGCACAGCAAGCTTCGATCATCCTCTCTGCCTCCGCGAAGTCTGGCATTAAGGGGCTGGTTTGGGCGCTCGCTGGCTACAATCCGACTGCCGATGAAGTCATTCAGGCATTCAAGGTCTATGTTCAAGAGGAAGCGAAGAAATACGAACCAGAGTTTCCGGAGGCACTGTACGGGGAGTGGTACAGGCTTTATCAGATTCCAGTTCATCCTGGCAGGGGATGGCCTTGGCAGTTCAAGCACCTCACCGTTCGCCACGTCTATTACCCGCTGGCGAAAAGCAACGGCAAACTTCTTGAGCTTCTTCGCGCCCTGAAAGCGCGAGGTGGCGACCAGAAGAAAAAGTTGTTTCAGTTCCTGAATGACCTTGGCGCTCGGGCGCTTCGGATTCACATCGGGCGCCTGCTGGAGATGACTGAAACTTCCGCCTCCCAAGCCGAATACGAAAACAAGATAGCGGCACGGTTTGGCGGGCAAACCGAATTGGATTTGATGGTCCCGGCGCCGCCCGTAGAGCCGAAGCAAGTAGCGGAGCAGACAACCTAGAACTGCGCGGTACGTGGGGAACGGGGAACGCCGGTCGTAAGGGTTGGCCGCCCGCCAGCGTTCCCCGCCACGTTTTCAGGGTGGGTACGGGAAAGACTATATCGCGTTTTTTTTGGCAACCATCGACCCAGCGGTCTATTTCTTCTCCGGCGGAGCCCCGCCCGGGGCTTTGAACAGGTCCTCGAGCGACTGAGCGGAGTCGGTCTCCTTCTGTTGCTCCTGCTGCTCGGTCGGCGCCGGCCCCGCGCCGGGCGTTTCGGTCGGTGGCAGCTGGATCTGGATCTTGGTCGGATCGACCGTGCTCTCCTTCGCCTTGTAGACCATCACCATCTGCGGGATCGCGATGACGAGAGCGATCATGATGATCTGGATCAGCACGAACGGCACCGCGCCCCAGTAGATCTGCCCGGTCGTCACCCCTGCTGTCACCTTCTTCGTAATCTTGTCGATGTAATCCTTCGCCGGCGCAACGCTGCGCAGATAAAACAGCGCGAAGCCGAACGGCGGGTGCATGAACGATGTCTGCATGTTGACGCCGAGCAGCACGCCGAACCAGATCAGGTCGATTCCCAGCTTGTCGGCGACCGGGCCGACCAGGGGAATGACGATGAATGACAGCTCAAAGAAGTCGAGAAAGAACGCCAGGAAGAAGATCAGGATGTTGACGACGATCAGGAAGCCGAGCTGGCCGCCGGGCAGCGCGCTCAACAAATGCTCGACCCAGACGTGGCCGTTGACCGCGTAGAACGTCAGGCTGAACACGCGCGCGCCGATCAGGATGAATACGACGAACGTCGACAGCTTGGCGGTGGTGTCCATCGCCTGCTTGAGGAGCTTCCATGACAGCCGCCGGCGCGCCACCGCCATGATCAGGGCTCCTGTCGCGCCCATCGCGCCACCCTCGGTCGGCGTCGCGACGCCTAAGAAGATCGTGCCCAGCACCAGGAAGATCAGCGCCAGCGGCGGAATCAGCACGAAGGTGACGCGTTCGGCGAGCCGCGACAGCAGCCCGAACTTCAACAGATGGTTGATGACCGCGGCGAAGAATGCGACAGCCGTGCCGACGACGGTCGCGATGACGATGACCTCATCGGTCGGCGTTTCGGTCGGGAAGTACCACTTGGCGAAGGCGACCGCTGCGACGACCGCGACGATGGTCAGAATCAGCAACGACCGCGTGCCGCCCGCACCACTCGGCTCGCGCAGCGTCCGTGCTTCGAGCGGCAGCGCAGGCGCCCATTTCGGCTTGACCACGGACACGCCCATCGTGTAGAGGGCGTAGAGTCCCGCCAGCGCGATGCCGGGAATGAACGCGCCGGCGTACATGTCGCCCACCGACTTGCCGAGCTGGTCGGCCATGATGATCAGCACCAGCGACGGCGGGATGATCTGCGCCAGCGTGCCCGATGCGGCGATGACGCCCGAGGCGAAGCGCCGGTCGTAGCCATAGCGCAGCATGATCGGCAGCGAGATCAGTCCCATCGAGATCACCGACGCGGCGACGACACCGGTCGTCGCGGCGAGCAGCGCGCCGACGAAAACCACGGCGTAGGCCAGGCCGCCGCGCACCGGCCCGAACACCTGCCCGATCGTGTCGAGCAAGTCCTCGGCCATGCCGCTGCGCTCGAGGATCAGCCCCATGAAGGTGAAGAACGGAACGCAAAGCAACGTGTCGTTCGACATCACGCCCCACAGGCGCTCGGGCAGCGCCTGGATCAGTTGGGGGCCCAGCAATCCCAGCTGGATGCCGAGCAGCGCGAAGGCGATGCCGACCGCGGCAAGCCCAAATGCGACGGGGTAACCGAGCAGGAGGATAACAACCAGCGCGACGAACATCAGCGGTGCGATGTTCTCGATCAGGAGCGCGGTCATTGCTTGTCTCCCCGCAGCTTCACCGTTTCCTCGGCAATCGCCTGTTCGCCGCGCTCCCTCACAATTTCTTCGGCGAGCTGCTCTTCGAGCGATTTTTCGTGAGGCTTCTCGGTCGGGTCGGGGATGAGTCCGCGCAGAAACGCGATGCGCTTGATCAGCTCGGAGACGCCCTGCAGGATCAGCAACAAAAAGCCTACCGGAACCAGAAGCCGCGCCGGCCAGATGATCAGCCCACCGGCATTGGTCGAGATCTCATGGCGCACGTACGCGTCGACGAATACCGGCCACGACAGCCACATGATCAGAATCGCCATCGGAAACAGAAAGAACACCGTGCCGATGATGTCGATCCAGGTCCGCGCCCGCTTCGACAGCCGGTGCGAGATGACGTCGATGCGCACATGATCGTTGCGCAGCAACGTGTATCCAGCCAGGAACAGGAAGATCGCCGAGAACAGGTACCACTGGATCTCGAGGAACGCGTTCGAGCTGACGTTGAAAGTCTTGCGCACGACGGCGTTGGCCGCGCTGATCAATACCGCGGCCAGCACCAGCCAGTAAAAAGTATGGCCGATGCGTTCGCTCAGCCAGTCGATCAGTCTGGACAGCGAAAGCAGAGACGACACGAGGATTCCTCCCAGGAAGCGCCACGAGCGTACCGGATTATATGCGTATTTCCGGGTCAGGCGCCTTGGCGGCGAGCGCTGCCCGCACCGGTCCCGCGCGCCGGCCGGGTGCTAAAATACAAAGCTCCCGATACCATCTCCGGATCGCCATGCCCCATCGCTCGCTCACGCTCGCGCAGTCCGACCCGGATCTGTGGGCCGCCATCACCGGCGAGCATGCACGCCAGGAAGAGCATATCGAATTGATTGCGTCGGAGAATTACACGAGCCGTGCGGTGCTCGCTGCGCAGGGCTCGCAGCTGACCAACAAGTACGCCGAGGGTTATCCCGGCAAGCGTTACTACGGCGGCTGCGAATACGTCGACATCGCCGAGCAGCTCGCGATCGACCGCGCCAAGAAGCTCTTCGACGCCGAATTCGCGAACGTCCAGCCGCACTCGGGGGCGCAGGCGAATCAAGCCGTATTCTTCGCCGCGCTGAAACCGGGCGACACGATCCTCGGCATGTCGCTGCCTCACGGCGGGCACCTGACCCACGGCTCGCCGGTCAACATCTCAGGAAAGTGGTTCCGCGTGGTCGCGTACGGGCTGGACCCGGCGACCGAGCTGATCGATTACGATGCCGCCGAGCGGCTGGCGCAGCAGCACAAGCCCAAGCTCATCATCGCCGGGGCGTCCGCGTATTCGCGTCTTATCGACTGGGCGCGTTTTCGTGCCATCGCGGACTCGGTCGGTGCGTATCTGATGGCGGACATCGCGCATTACGCGGGTCTGATCGCCGCCGGGCTCTATCCCACGCCCGTCGGCGTTGCGCATTTCGTGACCAGTACCACGCACAAGACCCTGCGAGGCCCTCGCGGCGGGCTCATCCTCGCCGGCGCCGAGCACGAGAAGCTAATCAATTCCGCGGTATTTCCGGGTCTGCAGGGCGGGCCGCTGATGCACGTGATCGCCGCCAAGGCGGTCGCATTCAAGGAGGCGCTCTCGCACGATTTCAAGATTTATCAGGAGCGCGTGCTCGAGAACGCCCGGGTGCTGGCGACGGTGTTGCGCGACCGCGGCTTGCGTATTGTCTCCGGCGGCACCGATTCGCACTTGTTCCTGGTCGACCTGCGCGCGAAGAAAATCACGGGCAAGGATGCCGAGGCGGCGCTTGGCCGCGCCAACATTACGGTCAACAAGAATGCGATTCCGAACGATCCTGAAAAGCCGTTCGTGACCAGCGGTATCCGCGTCGGGAGTCCCGCGGTCACGACTCGGGGGTTCAGCGAGATCGAATGCGAAACCCTGGGGCACCTCATGGCGGATCTGCTCGAGGCGCCGACCGACTCTGCCACCATCGCGCGCGTCACGGCTGCGGTCAAGACTCTGACCGCCAAGTTTCCGGTGTATGCGGAAAGCAAGGGCTAGGAGCTCCTCGCTCCGGTAGCGATGAAGTGTCCATTCTGCGGCAGTCCCGACACCCAGGTGCTCGATTCTCGCGTGTCGGAAGGCGGCGATTCGATCCGGCGCCGCCGGCGCTGCCTCTCCTGCCGAAAGCGCTTCACGACCTACGAAACAGCCGAGCTGCGGTTGCCGCAAATCGTCAAACAGAATGGCACGCGCGCGGACTTCGACGTGAGTCGGATACGCAACGGCTTCCAGCGGGCGTTGCACAAGCGTCCGGTGCCGACGGAATATGTCGATCAGGCCGTCGAGCGCATTGTGCAGCGGATCCTCGGCCTGGGCGAGCGCGAAATTCCCTCGCGTCAGATCGGTGAGATGGTCATGCAGGAGCTCTACAAACTCGACAAGGTCGGCTACATCCGCTTCGCCTCGGTGTATCGCAGTTTCCAGGATGCCGCAGACTTTCGCGACGCGTTGAAGGAAGTCGAGCCGGTGTCGCCGCGGCGCAAGTCCCGCTAGGAGCCTGTCGGGCTTGCTCTCACGTATGCGTTGCTGGCCAAACGGCGATGAATGCAAGGCGCTCGGCGCGGCGAATAGCTCAGCCTATTCGCAAGCCGAGCAACGCCGCAGGCGCGCCGTTTGGCCGCAACCCGAAGGGACGGGGGCGCTTTGGGAGCATTCCGTTGTTGCCGGCCGCTGGCAGTGGACTGGCACTGTGGCGCGGCCGGCGCCTAGGACTGCCTCCCAAAGCGGCCCCGTCGCATACGCGACAGTAAGCCCGACAGGCTCCTAGAGCGGCGGGCGGCTGACATGTCGGGGTTCGACGAACGCGATCGCGAGTGCATGCGGCGCGCACTCGATCTTGCCGCGCGGGGATTGTTCACGGCGACACCGAACCCGCGCGTCGGCTGCGTCCTCGTCCGCGATGGGCGCGTGATCGGCGAAGGTTGGCACGAGCGCGCCGGCGAAGCCCACGCTGAAACGCTAGCGCTTGCCGATGCGAAGGCGCATGGCGAAGCGACGCGCGGCGCGACGGTCTACGTGACCCTGGAGCCGTGCAACCATTACGGGCGTACGCCGCCGTGCACCGACAGCTTACTCGCTGCCGGGATAGGCCGCGTCGTGGCCGCGATGCGCGATCCGAACCCCGTCGCATCCCGCGGCGGAGAACGACTCGCCGCCTCGGGCATCGCCGTCGAATACGGGCTCTGCGAGGACGAAGCGCGCGAGCTCAACGCGGGATGGATCAAGCGCATCACCGCCGGCCGCCCCTGGTTGCGCGTGAAAATCGCGGCGAGCCTGGATGGCAAGACGGCTCTCGACAACGGGACGAGTCAATGGATCACGGGGCCGGCCGCGCGTGCGGACGGACATCGCTGGCGGGCTCGCTCCTGCGCGATCCTGACCGGAATCGGCACAGTGCTGCAGGACGATCCGCGATTGACGGTCAGGGACGTTGAAACCTCGCGGCAACCGCTGAAGGTCGTCGTCGATCGCCACGGTCAACTGCCCGTACAGGCGCGTGTCCTCGACGGCGGAGAGGTGATCGTCGTTTCCGCAGGTGCGCCGCGGGTCGCGTGGCCGGAGAACGTGCAGCACGTGCATCTCCCTGGACCCGATGGCCGGGTCGACCTCGCCGCGATGCTCGGGCTTCTTGCCGAGCGTGGCATCAACGAGTTGCACGTGGAGGCCGGTGCCAAGCTCAACGGCGCATTGCTGGCTGCGGGGCTCGTCGACGAGCTGCTGCTCTATCTGGCGCCTTGCCTTCTCGGCGACCCGGCGCGCGGAATGTTTGCGCTGGCTTCACCGCTGGCGCAGCTCGCGCAACGCGTGCAACTGCGCATACGCGAAGTTGCCCGCATCGGCGACGACTGGCGCGTACTGGCGCGTGTATCGGGCGAGGTGGGCTGATGTTTACCGGCATCGTGCAGGTCGTCGGTCGCATCGCCAGCGCCACGCCTCGCGGCGATGGCCTGCGCATCGCCGTCGAAACGGGTGCCTTGGGCGTCGACGGCGTCAAGGCGGGCGACAGCATCGCGGTGGCAGGATGCTGCCTGACCGTCGTTGCCGTGGAGCGCGACCGGCTCTGTTTCGACGTATCGGCCGAGACGCTCTCGTGTACGACGGGCCTGGATCGCAGCGGGCGGGTGAACCTGGAGCCGGCGTTGCGGCTGTCCGATCGCTTGGGAGGGCATTTCGTCAGCGGCCACATCGACGGCGTTGGCAGCGTCATTCGGGCGGAGGCCGTCGGGGCCGCCGACGGAAGCCGGGAGCTCGAGATCGAGGCGCCTGTCGCGCTCCTGCGCTTCATTGCGCCCAAAGGGTCGATCGCCGTCGACGGGGTGAGCCTGACCGTCAATACCGTGGCGGAGCGGCACTTTGCGGTGAATCTGATCCCGCATACACTGACGGTAACGACGCTGGGTGAACTGACACGCGGCGCGCGAGTCAATGTTGAAGTCGACCTCGTGGCGCGCTACGTCGCGCGCTTGCACGAGGCCGTGTAAGCCCGCGGCCAATGCCGCAGGGCCGCGAGAGGAGGAGAACCCCATGGACCTGACCACGCTCGAAAGGCTGCCGCTCTGGATCGGCGGCAAGCCGACGCCATCCCGCACGACTCGCTACGGCGAAGTGACCAACCCCGCCACCGGCGAATTCCTGCGCCACGTGCCGTTCGCGATCGCCGAGGATGTCGATGCCGCCGTTGCTGTCGCGACCGAGGCTTGGGCCCCGTGGCGCAACGCACCGTCGTTGCGCCGGGCGCGCGTGCTGATGCGTTTCCGCGAGCTGATGGAAGCCCACAAGAAGGACTTGGCGCGCCTCCTCTCGGAGGAGCACGGCAAGACGCGGGTCGACGCCGAGGGCTCGATCACCCGCGGCATCGAAGTCGTCGAGTTTGCTACGGGAATCCCGCATCTGCTCAAGGGCGAATTCAGCGACAACGTCGGCAGCGACGTCGACAGCTTTTCGTTGCGGCAGCCTGTGGGGGTCTGCGCCGGAATCACGCCCTTCAACTTTCCGGCGATGGTGCCGATGTGGATGTTTCCGATCGCGCTCGCCTGCGGCAACACGTTCATCCTGAAACCGTCGGAGCGCGATCCGACGCTGAGCCTGCGCATGGCGGAGTTGCTCAAAGAAGCAGGCCTGCCCGATGGCGTGTTCAACGTCGTCCACGGCGACAAGGAATCGGTCGACGCAATCCTCAAGCATCCCGGTATCAGGGCTGTCTCGTTCGTCGGCTCGACACCGATCGCGAAATACATCTACGAGACGGGCACCGCACACGGCAAGCGGGTGCAGGCGCTGGGCGGCGCCAAGAACCACGCCGTTGTCCTGCCTGACGCGAACCTGGCCTTCGCCGCCGAAGCGCTGATCGGCGCGGCGTACGGTTCGGCCGGCGAGCGCTGCATGGCGGTGTCGGTGGTCGTCGCGGTCGGCGAAGCGGGTGATCCGCTGCGCGATCTCCTAGCCGAGCGCGCGCGCCGTATCGCGGTAGGACCGGGTGACCGTCCGGAATCCGAAATGGGTCCCGTGATCACTTGCGCCGCGCGCGACCGCATTGTCGGCCTGATCGATCACGGCGTCGCCGAGGGCGCCGCGCTTATCGTCGATGGCCGCAAGCCGGGGATCGCGGGTCACGAGAACGGCTTCTTCCTCGGGCCAACGCTTTTCGACCGCACGACGCCGGAAATGGCGATTTATCGTGAAGAAATCTTCGGCCCCGTGCTGGTGATCGTGCGCAGCGAATCGCTGGACGAGGCCATCGCGCTGATCAATGCGAACCGGTATGCCAACGGCGCGGCGCTTTTCACCCGCTCAGGCTACGCCGCACGCCGCTTCCAGCAGCACGTCGAGGTCGGCATGGTCGGCATCAACGTGCCGATCCCGGTCCCGATGGCGTTCTATTCCTTCGGCGGCTGGCGCAACTCGCTATTCGGGGACTTGCATGTCCACGGCATGGACGGCGTGCGCTTCTATACGCGCGGCAAGGCGGTGACCACGCGCTGGCCCGACGACGGCAGCGCAGCGCCGGGATTTCATCTGCCGACATTGGGCTGACGCACAATCGACGCGCGCGCGGGACCCGCACGCCTGGGCGGGGGCGCGCTCGGGCGCTCGAGCGTGAAGACGAACTCGAGTATCGCCCAGTAAGGCACGGTCGTCATGTCGATCTCCGCGGGCGTGAACTGGGCATCCTTGAGCGCGTCCTGCACGACCGGGCCGAACAGGGGATCGTCCGGGACAAGCTGCGAATCCATGATCCGGCCGTTCGCATCCAGGGTGAGCAATACCGCGATGCGCCGTTCGGCGCCGGCCGCCATTGCCGCCGCCGGGTACATGACGATCGGCGATCCGAGGAGAAGCGGCGTCTTCGATACGCGCTCCGGAAAGCGCTGCGCGAGGCGGGTGACGTAATCCGGGCCGAGCCGGGCGGGATCGTCGATCAAGCCCACTGCAACGCTGACATCGGGGCTGTTCGCGCCGCTCCTTACGGGCCCGCCGCCGGGCATCGGCGCGGTCTGCGGCGGCGGCCGTTGGATCGCTGTCTCGATAGGATTCGCGCCCGGCGGCAGGAGCAGGCTCGGGTCGATGGCGGGCTCAGGCTCGGTCTGCTCCGGTGAGGGCTCGCTCTTCGGGCCTGCGAGGACCGCCTGCAGTGCGGTAAAGCTGCCCGCGCCCCCCTGCGCGTAGCTGTACACCGTAGGCAGCAGGCCGCGAAGCGAAGCGATGGTGATGGCGTGAACGAACAGCGACACGCCGATGGCGATCGACAACCGGCGCTCGCCTGTGCGTCGAGTCGCGCCGTCGTCCGGAGCGATAGCGACTGCCACGCGATCAAGCCCTAGGAGCCTGTCGGGCTTACTGTCGCGTATGCGACGGGGGCGCTTTGGGAGGCAGTCCTAGGCGCCGGCCGCGCCGCAGTGCCCGTCCACTGCCAGCGGCCGGCAACAACGGAATGCCCCCAAAGCGCCCCCGTCCCTTCGGGTTGCGGCCAAACGGCGCGCCTGCGGCGTTGCTCGGCTTGCGAATAGGCAGAACTATTCGCCGCGCCGAGCGCCTTGCATTCATCGCCGTTTGGCCAGCAACGCATACGTGAGAGCAAGCCCGACAGGCTCCTCGGGTCCGGTTTCGTCGAACAAACGGCCCCTCCGCTTGGGCGGAGAGGCCGTTGCCGCGTATCGAGGGCGTTATTTGCGCCTATTGTCCCAGCAGTCGCCACGACATCCGGTGCGCGGAGAGGAACGACGGCGGCGTGATGTGCTGGAATATCACGTCGCCGGTCGTGCCCGCAGTCACCGCGACGCGGATGTCAACGCCCGCGGCCGATCCCGCGCTGCTCGAGTCGACGAAGATCGCGATGTCGAGACCGACCGCGCCTTGCACTTCGGCGATGCCGCTCACCTGGGTCCCGCTCACGCTCAGCAGAGAAGTGCCGAGCGAAAACTCCCGTACATAGAGCGTCGCCGGCAAGCCGGTCAGGCACGGGTTGTCCTGCGCCGCGGTGCCCGCGTATGCGAGTACCGACACCGCCGCCTGCACCGGCGTGACCATGCGCTCGCCCGGCGGGAGATCGTCGTACCACCCCTTGGCGGGCTTCGTCGTCAGGCCGTTGATCTTGTCGGTCAGAGCGTCGAAGTCCGTGCGTGGCTGCAGCACGGCGGTGATCGGGAGCGGCGTCGTCGTCGTGCCGTCGCGGATCGCGTACAGCGTCTGCTGCTGGTTCGCGATGGTTGTATTGGTGATGTCCGTGTCGTCGAGCAATCGGCCGGTGCCGATGAATACCCAGCGATCGGTACTGTTCGCGAGGTCGACCTCGATCTGCGGCGGCGTGGTGACCGGTTGCGCGATGCCGCCTGGATCGGTGAAGTACGCCATCTTATCAACAGTCCAGTTGGCCGGATTCGAATCCGAGACATCGAAGCGCCAGAAGTTGCCGTACAGGTCACCGCCGTAGATCTGATCGATCAGCTGGTTACGGAAGTCCTGTGTGTAGCCGGCGACGTGAGCCAGACCTGACGGGTTCGTCGACGTGCCGAAGCCGGTGGTCATCGTTTTCAGCAGCGTGCCGGTCTTGGCGTCGACAAAGAAGATTAGGCCCTTACCGGGGTTGGGACCGCTGACGTTGTTGTAGCCCGCGGTGACCACCATGAGCCACGCGCCGCCGAAGGCCCGCGTCTTGGCGAGCATCGGCTTGCCGTAGCTGTACCCCATGTCGGCGTCGGTGAACGTCCATAGGTACTGCGCGGCCGCCGTGGCCTCGTCGGTAACATTCCCCGGCTGTGTCACGTCGAGCGCGTAATACGACTTGCCGCCCTTGCCCAGACCGCCGACCAGCATCGTGTGCCAATCGGAACTGCCGCCGCCGTGGTTGACATCGATGATTCGCGGCGTCGAGTCGACGTAGTAGTGATGGCGGAACGGCGGTAGCGCGCCGTCCTGGTACGCGAGTGCGCCCAGGCCGGTGCTGTCGGGACGGTACAAATCGCGCGGAATGTAAGCCCACGCCTCGTCGCCGTTCGCGTCGTCGAAGGCGTGCAGCATGCCTTCGTTGGCGCCGATGTACACGCGGGCCGGACGAGTCTTGTTACTCAAGACGAAGCTCGAGTAGCCCGGATCGTTGGCGTCGATGTAAGGCGCGTTCGGCGGCCCGACGTAAACGGCCTGCGAGTCAACGATGTCGCCGAGGAAGTTCTCGCCGAACGTTGCCGTTGCCCGGACCCGGAACTGGCCGAGCCCCACGCCTTCGTTCGTCGGGTTGCCGCGCAAGTACTCGAGCACTGCCGCTCCGATCGCAGGGAGTCCGGGCGCAAGCGAATCCTGCTGCGCGGCCGAGAGGTTGTCCCAGAGGAAGGGCACGGCAGCGTTGGTGCTGTCGTTAGTGGTAAAGATCTTCCGCTTTGTGAACCACGGCTGGTCATCAGGTGGCGGAAGGATCGTCAACTGATTATGGAGTCGCTCCGCCGCCTCCCAGATGTCCGTTACCTCGGCGCCGGTGACCGGGTCGATGTCGATCTTGGTCAGCGTGCCGGCCCAGCCGGGCTGGAAGGTCGCTCGATACACCGCGTGGTTGGAGACCGAAATCGAGCTGCTCGCCAGACCCACGCCGGCGCGCGACCCGGCCTGGTTGGTGATGTCCTGCAGGATCTGCCCCATGCCGAGCTTGAGCTCGTCGGCCGACTGCGCGTTGACGAACCGCCCGCGGCCGTTGATCGCCCCGTGCCAGAGGTCGTCGACGCCCGAGTTGTCCGGCCTGTTCACCGTTGGGTACGGCTGCGGCCATTGCAACGTCCCGGCGGCGAGCAGGTTCTCGGTCACCGACTGATTGGCAATCGGCAGCTTGCCCTGCGTGCCGAGCGACATCGCGGCGAAGTTCAGATGCTGCCAGCTCGCCGGATCCTTGGTCGTGGTCGGCACGTTATCGAGCGCGTTTGCGCCGGAGGTCCGCAGGTCGGTAACCCAATATTTCATCGAGTAGTCGGACGCAGCGTTCGACGCCGAAGCATTCGGATCCTCGCGGAACGGATGTGGCCACGGCTGTCCCGCCGTGAGGCCGGTTACGGGCTGCGGCAGCGCCGGCACCGTGTCGTCCTGATCGGCGACAGTGGAACTGGGCACTGTGGGCTGATTGGTGAAGCCGTCCGTGAACAGCATGTGCCAGTTCTTCTGACACGAGACGATGATCGGGTCGGTCGCTCCCGCGAGCACGGCGCTGCCGCCCGTGCGGAAATATTCGCCGATGCGCGACATAGCATCGAGCGTCGGCGTCTCCAGCCGTAGCGGAATCGTGATCGCGAATAGCTGCTGGAACCACGCCGCCTTCTGGGTCGCGTCGAAATCGTCGATGTTGACGAAGGTCGCGGGGTCGGATTGTGCGGTCGACGTCGTCAGCCCGTTGGAAAGGGTATGGAACCCGACACGATACTGGTCGTCGAGCTTGGTGAACGCGAGCGAAGTCACCGTCTTTACCGCCTGGATGCGCGTGCGGTAGTACGCGAACCAGTTGGCGTAGTTGGTCATCTCCTCGTCGAAATTACGCGTGATCGTCCTCGTCTGGCTGTTCGCGTCGATCCAGGTGTGGGTATAGGTCGCCGTCCCGCGCTTCGCGATGTCGAGATCGACGCGCTGGAACGCGGAGCTGGTGTAGTTGTTGACGTAGCTCGCCGCTCCGAACTGGTAGAAGCGCGGATAGATGTGCGTCGCGTCCTTGCCCGGCTGGCAGGTGCCGCCGGCATCGGTGCCGTAGCCCAGCCACTTGTCTCCGGCAGTGGCGATCTTCTTGTCACACCATTCGACTTCCGACTTCCAGTAATGCCGCGGCACGCTGGCGTAGCGATTGGTCGAAAGGCAGGCGTCGACGCCGGTGCCGTTGGTGATCGGCGTGAGGTACTTGCCGGAAGGATAGTTGTACGGAGCTGCCGTGGTCGCGCCGTAAGTCTTGTTATTGCGGCGGCATACGACACCGGCGTTCTCCGCGTCGTTGCGCAGCGTCGCGGTTGCAACGCCGCCGACGCCGCCCGTGCTACAGACGGCCGCGTTGGGCGGCAGCGGCCCGGGTACGTTCGGGCAGTTGGCGTTGGTCGTGCACTGCGCGCCGCTGACGGTGCAATTGCCGATTGCCGGACACTCTCCGAGCGCCCCCGTGCACGCGAGGTTCGTGATGCTGCAGACCCCGGCGGTGCCCGGGCACTGGTTGTTGTTCACGCAGTCGGCCCCATTGGTGTTGCACTTGCCGACCTTGGGGCAATCCGAGTTGAGATAGCATGGCGTCGCGTTGTCCGTGCAGAGTCCACTGGGGCAGCTCTTGACCGTGGCGCACGCCAGGCCAGTATTGCTGCAGGTGCCGGGCGTCAGGCATTGCGCATTGGTCTGGCAGGGATTGTTGTTCAAGCCGCCCGCGGTGGTGCATTTGCCATTGGTCGCCGGGCATTGGCCGCTCAACGTGCAACTGCCCGAAGCGCAGACATTGCTCGCGCATTGGTTGTTCGCGGTGCAGACGGTGCCACTGTTGGCTCCGCCCACGCAGGTCTTGGTCTGGCACAGCCCGCCCGTCAACGGGCACTGTCCGCCGTTCTGGCACACCGTGACGCCGTTGCTGCACAGCCCATTCTTCGCCGGACAAGTGGCGGCGGTCATGCATACTGCATTGGGCGGGTTGTTGCACGTGCCCGGACAGTCGGCATTGACGAGACATGCGGCGCCGCCGTTCGTGCAGTTGCCAGCGGCAGGGCAGTTAGAGTTCTTGGTGCAGGGCTGGTTGGTCTTGCTGCAGGCGCCGCCGAGAATCGAGCAGTCGCTGACCGAGTAGCAAAGATTGCCGGCGATGCTGCAATTGCCGACGTCCGGGCAGTTTGCTTGCGACATGCAGCTCGCGCCGGTCTTGTTACAGGCGCCGGGCTGCGGCGTGCAGTTGGAATCCTGGGTGCAGCTCTTGGTCGTCTGGATGCTGCAATGGCCCGGATCGGGCGTACAGACGGGAGGCGCGCAGGTCGTGATCGGGGTACAGGGGTTTTCCGGATCGGGCGGCAGCAGGTTGCAGCCCGCAGGTGAGTAGGTCACGCTGCATACTTGAGGCTGGCAAGTCTGCGTGTTAGGCAGCACGCACGTCTGGTTGAACGGTCCGCTGCAGGTCTGCGGCCCCGTGGGGCAGGTCTGGAACGTGCCGTTGCAGGTTTGCGCGCTGGAACCGACGCACGCCTTGCCGTTGCAAGCGGGCGCGACATAGCCGTTGCATACGCCGGCGGAGCCCTGGCAGAGCGCCGGAAGGTAGCCGGAGCAGGTTCCCGTCGTAAGGCCGCTGCAGGTTGGCGCGTTCTTGCACGAGCCATTGACCGGGTTCTGGCACAGTCCGGCGGTGGCGCTGCAAGTCTGGGCCTTGTAGCCGCTGCAGGTCTGCACCTGCTGCGGTCCGGTTTGCGGCCACGAGGAGCTGGTCGGGTCGCACCAGATGATGTTCTCGTTCTCGTAGAAATACTTCTGGTTCTGCGCAGTCGCCCAGCTGGCCGTGACCGCCGTCCCGGTCAGCGTGCCGTTCAAGGTGACCTTCTGTGCTGCGTACGTCGAGGTCGTCGTCGCGCCCGCGGATGCGCTGACGACGAATCCGGGCGGCGCCCAGGGATAGGTGTAGTCCTGGCCCTCGGCTGCGGAGACCGTGCTGAACGCCGCACCGCCGGTGCCGTTGTAGCGGCATTGCGTCGGATCGGTCGCAGAGCCGAGCGACCAGTCGGAGTTGCACCACAGGCCATCGGTCACTGCCGCTGTCAAGTCGACGTTGATAATGGTGGAAGCCCAGGGGTCTGCCGGGACCTGGGTCCAGTTGGAAGTGCTTCCCGCATCCATCTGCGGGTAGCTCGCACCCGTCGAATCGACCGGCGGCTCGTACGTGAGCCGGGGGTCGTAGTAGATGGCATTCAGCCCCGCGCTGTGCGCAGGCGCCGGCCACATGAGCCAGTATTCGTACGGCTTCCCCGAGTTTGGCCAGCTCGGTTGGGGTCCCGCCGGATAGTTTGCGAGGCCGGGCAGCGCGCCCGGGTCGACGCCCTGCGAACACGTCGGCGGGCTGCCGGGAAAGCAGCCGGCGCCCGGTCCAGCGGCGTCATACGTGCCTGCGCCCGTGTATTTCGAGTATGGCTGGGTGTACTGCTGGTAGGTGTACCCCGGTGAAAAATACTTGCCGCCGCCGACCAATGTGAAATCGTTTGCTGCGCCGACGTTGCCGCAGGCTGCGGTCATGGCGCCGGTCCCGCTGCGGCAGTACGCGCTCACGACGTAGTCCGGCAGGAAGTCGAACAGCATCGACGTCGAGTCGTCGACGGTTAGTACGATGGCCGGCTTGGCCGAGTTCTTCACGGCCAGCGGCTCGTCGGCGAGCGGGATCAGCGCCGAGTACGCGGGGGTCGCGAGCGGCCCCAACCCGAGCAGGACTGCGAGCACGCCGGCAAGCCAGCGACGGAGCAGCGGAGGCATCAGGTTGTAGACCATTGGGGTTGTTCCTGGTGGGTGCTCAGCGCAGCATCGCCTGCGCGAATGAAACCGCACGTGGAGTTCCGCTACACGTCGGCGGGTCGGGGCAATCCTCGACGCGCACCGTCACGCGGTAGAAAACTTGCCTGAAATCGAGCGAGAGCGACGGATCGTTGATCGTCGCGCCGGGTGCTTGTTCCGGCGGAGCCATTTCGCACCAGCTGCGGCCGGTGCTGTTGTCCGGATGGTCCGGGTGCGGCGCGTTCGGGTTGCACATTCGCTCGGTGATGTATGTGATCCTGTTTCCCGCGCCGTCCATCTGCCATCGCGCCAGCGCCAGTGCCGTGGTCTTGGTCTGCAGCGGCTGCGGCACGCCGTACTTATCGTCCCAGCCCGCGGCCTGACTATGCGTCGCGAAATAGTTCTGGGCCGCGTTATCGACGCGAATGTCGGAGATCCTCGGGATGAAAACAGGGTTGGCGTCGGGGAACAATCCCGCGGCCGCGTCCTCGATGGCGAAGTTGGCGGGCAGTATCGACGCCTGCCGGAACGCGAGGTTGCCGATCACCGCGGTCGTTGTATCGACCGAGCGCATGAGCGCGATCGCGGCCAGGCTCATCGCCACCATTACGATCAGAGCAATGAAGAGCACGACGCCGCGCTGACGGCCTATCCGCACCGGCATCCGGCCCGCCGCAAGATGCATGAAGTTGATCATGACTTGTTCCAAATCGCGTTGCGCAGTGGAATCACGGTTTCGTAAATGCGGAAGCGCCAATTGCCCGCCGGCGAAGTCGACTTGGCTATCGTTCCGGTGAGCCGTCCGGGGCAGTTGGCTTTGTTAGCGTCTGGGCAGTCGAATAACACCCAGTTGTAATCGCCGAGCGTCTGGTCGAACTGTTCGCTCTGCACGATGACGCCGATCCGCACCGCCTTGATCTGGCTGATTTTGGTGATCGCAGCCGGCAGCAAGCTCGCAGGATCCCAGCCGGCGGCGCTTGCCTGGACCCAGGTGTCGAGCAATCCCTTTGGGTCGAGATTATTGTCGATCCCGTACTGCACCTTCATGTTCACGATGTTCGAGGCCAGTGGATTGGGGGACAGCACGGCCGGTACGCCATTGGAGTCGAGGAGCGGCGTGCTGTACAACACGCACGGGGTTCCTTTGTCGCAGACCGGTGGCTGCTTGCCGCAATTTCCCGGTTCGCATATCCGGTAGTGGATCTTCTGCGCGCGGTCGGCCGGACCCATGTTGAAGAGCGTCGACAAGCCCGGGCGACCATCGCCCGTGAAGGCGATTGCCGCGCCGGTGTGCGTGATCGTCACGTTGCTCACCGTGGTTGGTAAACCGTTTATATCGACGATGATGGTGCCCGGAGCACTCACTGCGGTAACCTTCGAGCTGGCGCAAAGACTGTTGGGTGCGCCGGGCGTAGCGATGCCGACGATCAGGTCGCCGACGTGGAAGCCGTCCGGCGATTGAATCTGATAGCTCTCACCGGCTGCGGCGGGGGCGTTGAAAGTCGCCGTGACGGTCCGCGTCGCCGAGATGCTATAGGTGACGGCAAACGAATCCGGGTTTGCATTGCCGGCCCCGTCCGTGATCAAGACCGGAATCGGGCGGAGCGTGGTGGCGATGTTCCCGGTATCGGCGCACGCACCCAGGTCCTTTGCGGCGGTGGCCATGGAGGCGCCCCCGTTTCCAAGCTCCATGCCGAGCAGGAACATCGAAAACAAACCGGTCGTCTGCGCTTCGCCGGCGGCGGTCGTATTACGCTTGAAGCCTTCGGAGACGGTGAAAACCTGATAGATGACGAGCACCGCGATCAACCCGATCACAAGGCCGACCATGATCTCGATCAGACCGAAGCCGCGCTGCGCGCGGTGTGGCAGGTGGAATGATGTGTTGGTGTCCATCACTAGAAGTTCAGCCCGATCACACCCGAAGTCGTGTAGCTGTGGCATTTCACCGTGCCGGCGACACATACCAGGTCGCCGGTCTCGGACTGCCAGAAGATCTGGATCGTGACCGAGTTGCTCGTCTGGGACGGCGGCGCTGCGAAATTGTCGATGAGGACCGTGGGATCCTGAGCAAACGCGCCGCCCTGCGCGGCCTTCAATTGCGCGGCGAAATCCTTGTAGGGCTGTCCGTTGACAGCGTTGGAGTAGGCGGGGAGGTTGGCTCTGTCGTCGGTCCACATTTGTCCCAGCAACTGGCTCGCCGCAAACACGGCTTCGGCGCGCAGCCCCGAGTCGGCGGTGGTGCGCAGGGACGCCGCCTGCAGGCCGACGATCCCGAGCACGCCCAGCGCGAAGATCAGGATCCCGATCAGCGCTTCGAGCAAATACGCGCCGTTCTGGTGATGGCGCGAGGTAATCGGGACGTTCATGGTTCAGGCGCACCCTGCCGGACAGGCCTGCGGCTCGGTCGCGGCGGCGTCCGGGTCGCAGAGCTTGCTGCCGACGCTGAGACCGGAACTGCTGATAGCCACGTTCAAGTTGCGTGGCGTCGACACATTCGGATTCCTTACCTTGAGGCAGGTGAGCGTCGGGCTTGCGTCGATGTTGGGCACGATCCGGCCGAAGCCGTCGAAGGTGATCTGCGTCGCGTCCGCCGGCGTCCGCGCCACCGTCACTTTGGGTGCGCCGTCGATAAACGCATAAACCTGGATCGGATTGGGCGGCGACGGTTCGAGCCCTTCGATAGTCTCGAGGACCTGCCAGCCGCCCGTGCCCGTCGTCGGATCGACAACCAGGCGTGTCAGGGTGTTGCCGCGAATCGCGGTCGACTGCGCATGTTGCACGCCGTTGAGCATCGCTTCGGCGGCGTTGCGGATTTGCGAGTTGCCCATGAAGGCAGCCAGCTGGGGACCGGCCAGCATGATCAGGAGTCCGAAGATCGCCAGCGCGATCATCAGTTCGATGAGAGTGAATCCGCGGAAACGCATGGTCATGTCACTGGTTTCAATTGCACGTGCCGTCCTTGCGGGTCGCCCAACAATTGCCGTTGCCGGCCCAGCCGCTTGGGCCGGCGCTGGTTTTGGCACCCGCTTGGTCGATGGTGTAGACGAAGCTGGCCGACATCCCTTGCGCAGGAACCCCCGTCGCGGTGATGGTATAAGTCGACGCTGCTTCATTCGAGCAGCTGAGAGCAAAGGACTTGAGCCCCGGCTGGACCGCGTTTTTTGCCGTCGTACAGTTTCCATCGTAGGTGCGGGTGTCCAGAAACAGTTGCTCGGTTCGCTGCCGAACGTCGGACAGCGAGGTCGTCGCCTCGATGATTTTCGACCGCTGCACGTAATACGAATAATTGGGCAGCGCGATTGCCGCGAGAATGCCGACGATCGCAACGACGATCATCACTTCGATCAGCGTAAACCCGTTGCGCGCCAACCGGCCGCGCGGCGCGGACCTGTGGTGCAAATGCTCGTGCACGGCGGACTCCCTGTTAGGACGAGGGGATGGTATGTCGCCGCTTCGCGACTGGCAAAGCGGCCCGATATGAGGTATTGCCGGCGGAACAAACGGTTAGGTGACGCTGGCCGGCAGTGTTTGTGGGCTGCAGGTCCACTTTACCCGGGGTCAGGCGCAGAGAATTGCGGTGCGGACAATGCGGACGCGGCCGCTGTTGGCGAGCACGACATGGATGGCGTTCAGTCCCGGCTTGCACAGCACGAAGGTGCCCATCTGCAGCGCCCCATTGACCTGGCGCGCGAAGCCGAAGCTGGTATACGACACATAATCGGCTAGGGGGTGATTGGCGCTTACCGTAATGCCGCTGCCCGGCGGACCTTCGACGTGGAGGACGTCCTCTGCCGCCTCGATCTCGCCGCTCTTGTTCGCGTCGACGAACATGATCCACCCCGATTCCCAGCCGCCCGCGTCGGCGCACTGGTGGCGATCGATGGTCTTGCACAGGTTCACGCGAAGCCCGCGCTTGACCGCTTCGCTGCGCGCCAGATTCAAGGTTTCGGCAAGAAACTCTGCATGGTTTGCAAGTTGTCGGCTGGCGATCCAATGACCGTAGGCCGGTACGGCAAGAGTCACCATCAGGCAGAGCAGACAGACGCCGAGCAAGAGCTCGATCAGCGTGAACCCCAACGTGTGGTTGCTGCGCTTGCACACAGGCATCGTGGCCTCCCCTCGGCGGCCCGAGCGCGAGAGCGCAAGGGCGATGGGGACGATGCTAGAAACCGCGCGGGCGGGCGGTATGCGACTCGCGATCTAAGCCTGCGGTCTTATTGACATTCGACTAGAGGGCACGCGTCGATGGACGGCTGCCTCCGACGCCGCCATAATTCACTGATACCGCACTCTGGCGCACCTGTCCTCCGCACAGGATTGACCTAGGTCGACGGACGCGGCGGCGCTTTGATCATTTCTCTTCGTTCTCCAATGAACGCTCCCGAACACCTCAAGACCTCGACCAAGGCGACTTTCAACTGGCCCGACCCACTGCTTCTCGACGCGCAATTGCGCGAAGAGGAACGCATGGTGCGCGATGCCGCGCAGGCGTATGCGCAGGACAAGCTCATGCCGCGGGTGACCGAGGCGTTCCGGCATGAGAAGAGCGATCCCGCGATCTTTCGCGAAATGGGCGCGCTGGGCCTGCTCGGCGCGACGCTGCCGCCGGAGTACGGCGGCGCAGGGCTCAACTACGTCTGCTACGGCTTGATCGCGCGCGAGATCGAGCGTGTCGACTCGGGATATCGCTCGATGATGAGCGTGCAGAGCTCGCTCGTGATGTATCCGATCTATGCTTATGGGTCCGAAGCGCAACGCCGCAACTACCTGCCGCGGCTCGCGACCGGGGAGGTGATCGGCTGCTTCGGCTTGACCGAGCCCGATCACGGTTCCGACCCGGGCAGTATGGTGACGCGGGCCCGCGCCGCGGATGGCGGCTACCGTCTTTCCGGCGCCAAGATGTGGATCTCCAACTCGCCGATCGCCGATGTTTTCATCGTCTGGGCGAAGACCGACGATGGAGTGATTCGCGGCTTCATTCTGGAAAAGGGAATGAAGGGGCTTTCGGCGCCGAAGATCGAAGGCAAGTTCAGCCTGCGCACGTCGATCACCGGCGAGATCGTGCTCGACAACGTCTTTGTCCCCGAAGAGAACCATCTGCCCGGCGTCGAAGGCCTCAAGGGGCCGTTCGGTTGCCTCAACAACGCGCGCTACGGCATCGCCTGGGGCGCCTTGGGCGCCGCGGAATTCTGCTGGCACGCTGCGCGCCAATACACGCTCGACCGCAAGCAGTTCGGCCGGCCGCTCGCCGCGAACCAGCTGGTCCAGAAGAAGCTCGCCGACATGCAGACGGAGATCGCGCTCGGGCTGCAGGGATGCCTGCGTCTGGGCCGCCTCAAGGACGAGGGCAAGGACGCGCCCGAGATCACGTCGATCATGAAACGCAACTCCTGCGGCAAGGCGCTCGACATCGCGCGCGTCGCGCGCGACATGCACGGCGGCAACGGCATCGTCGACGAGTTCCACGTCATTCGCCACGTGCTGAATCTGGAAACGGTGAACACCTACGAAGGCACTCACGACGTGCATGCGCTCATCCTCGGGCGCGCGCAAACGGGCATCTCCGCGTTCAGCTAATCAACGGTGGCCGGCGATGAAGCTGTACAGCTATTTCCGCTCCTCGGCGGCGTACCGCGTGCGCATCGCGCTCAACCTCAAGGGCCAAGGGTACGAATACGTTCCTGTCCACCTGCGCAAGGGCGAGCAATCCGCCGCGCCGTATCGCGAGATGAATCCGCAGGGGCTCGTGCCCACGCTAACCGATGACCGGGGTAGCTTCACGCAATCGCTGGCGATCATCGAATACTTAGACGAGCGCTATCCAGAGCCGCCGCTGCTGCCGAAACCTCCGGAGGCGCGGGCCCGCGTCCGCGCCATCGCGATGGCCATTGCCTGCGATATCCACCCGCTCGACAATCTCCGTGTCCTCCGGTACTTGACGCGCACGATCGGCGCGAGCGACGAAGCGAAGGATGGCTGGTATCGACATTGGATCGACCTGGGGCTCGGCGCGCTCGAGACACAGCTCGCCGGCGAGACTGCGACGGGCGAGTTCTGCCACGGTGCGACGCCGACGCTCGCCGACGTCTGTCTCGTTCCACAACTAGCCAATGCATGGCGCTCTGGAATCCCGCTCGATGCCTATCCGACGCTGACGCGCATCGAAGCCGCGTGCAACGCGCTGCCCGCGTTCGCCACCGCGGCGCCGGAGAGGCAGCCGGATGCGGGAGTGACTTGACCCGGACATTCCCCAAGGCGATTGCCAATCATGAGCTACGTCATTCCTAGTTGGGATATACCCTCGGTCCCGGTCGCCGGGCGCAGCGAGCGATTCCCGGTGCGCCATATCTATTGCGTCGGCCGGAATTACTCCGAGCACGCCAAGGAGATGGGCGGCGACGCGAGCAAGGAGCCGCCGTTCTTCTTCACCAAGCCGGCCGACGCGATCGTGCCCGTCGTTGACCCGGACGTGGGCAGCATTCGTTACCCGCTGGCGACGAAGAATTACCAATACGAGTTGGAACTCGTGGCTGCGATCGGCGCCGCCGGCGCCAACCTCGCGCCGGAGCGAGCGAACGAGATCATCTATGGCTACGCAGTCGGACTCGACATGACGCGGCGCGACCTGCAGATCGACATGCGCGAGAAAAAACGGCCGTGGGACCTCGGCAAGTCTTTCGCGGAGGCCGCGCCTATCGGGCCGGTCCATCCCGTCGCCGAGGTCGACCATCCGAACCGCGGCCGTATTGCATTGGACGTCAACGGCGAGACGCGACAGCAGGGCGACCTCGGCGCCATGATCTGGGACGTGCCGCACGTCCTGCATTTCCTGTCGCAATACTACGAGCTGTTGCCCGGCGATCTCGTGTTCACAGGAACGCCGGCAGGCGTCGGCGCCGTCGTTCCGGGCGATCTCCTGGTCGGGCGGATCGAAGGCCTGGGCCAGCTCAGCATTCGCATCGCACCGCCGCGATGAGCGCGCTGCCCGCGGAATTCGTCGAGCGCGAATACAATCTGCGGGCTGCGTTTCCCGATCATCCGCAATGGTTCGCCCGCTGGGGCGCGGACAGCGAGGCCGCACGCGCGCGTCTCGAGGGAAGCCTGAACCTCCGCTACGGCAGCGGACCCAGGCAGATGATCGATCTGTTCCCCGCCGCGCAGCCGCGCGGCGCCCTGCTGTTCATCCACGGCGGTTACTGGCGCGCACTGGATAAGCGCGATCACAGCTTCGTCGCGCCACCCTTGGTCGCACAGGGCATCGGCGTCGCGGTGATCAATTACGATCTCTGCCCCGATGTCAGCATCGCGCATATCGTCGACGAATGCCGCGAAGCTGTGGCGTGGTTATGGCGCGAGGGCACGCGGTACGGTGTTCCGGCAGAGCGCCTGGTTGTCGCCGGACATTCCGCGGGCGGGCACTTGGCAGCGATGCTGGTCGCAACGGACTGGAGCGCCCGCGGGTCGCCATCCGAGCTTGCCGGCGCGGTCGCAATCAGCGGCGTGTTCGATCTCGAGCCGCTGGTCCAGGTCTCGTTCAATGCGGACCTCAAGCTCGACCCGGTGCGGGCACGAGCGGTGAGCCCCATCCACCTGCGACCGCGCAGCTCGGTACCGATGCTTGTCGCAGCCGGAGCGGACGAGACCAGCGAGTTCATCCGCCAATCCTGGCTCTTGTGGGAGCGCTGGCCGGAATGCCATTCGCGCGGGCGCCGCGGCCCGTTGTTCGTCCCCGAGCGCCACCACTTCAGCGTCGTTTCCGACCTGGGCAATCCCGCCAGCGAGCTCGTTCGCCAGACGCTGGCGATGTTCTAGCTGCTCGTCCAGCTAAGACGCAGCCGGCTCTTTGATGCCGTCAAAGGCGCGAGACGACGGCGCAGTATAATCAAGCTTCGATCCTGAATTTCTGACGGCGCTACGCGACCCATGACATCGCCTCACCTGCATGCCGTCGACGCGCGCGATGCACATGCCGCGACGCCGACCGCGACGCGGCCGATCCCCGAGATCATCGCCGAGCTCAAGGCGGGGCGCATGGCCGTGCTCGTCGACGAAGAGGACCGCGAGAACGAAGGCGATCTGATCGTCGCCGCGGATTGCGTCACTCCCGAGATGATCAACTTCATGGCCAAGCACGGCCGTGGGCTGATTTGCATGCCGATCACGGAGGCACGCGCGCGAGCGCTCAATCTCGCGCCGATGACGCCGGTGAATCGATCGGTGCACGGGACCAACTTCACCGTCTCGATCGAGGCTGCGCACGGCGTGACCACGGGCATTTCGGCGGCGGATCGCGCGCATACGATCCGCGTGGCATGCGCGCCCGATGCCAAGCCGGAGGATATTGTTCATCCCGGTCATGTCTTTCCCCTCGTGGCGCAGCAGGGCGGCGTGCTGGCGCGGGCCGGTCACACCGAGGCGTGCTGCGATCTCGCGCGGCTGGCGGGGCATTCCCCGGCCGCGGTGCTGTGCGAGATCATGAACGATGACGGGACGATGGCGCGCTTGCCGGACCTCGTGGAGTTTGCGCGGCAGCATGCGCTCAAGATCGGCTCGATCGTCGATCTGATCCATTACCGCAGCCAGACCGAGCGACTGATCGAGCGCGTAGGCGAACGGCCGATACGCACGGCCGAAGGCGATTTTCGTCTGGTCACTTTCCGCGACAAGCTGACCGACGCGACGCATCTCGCGCTGACGCGCGGACAGATCGTGCCCGAGCGTGAAACGCTGGTGCGAGTCCACGAGCCGCTGTCCGTCGTCGATCTGCTCGATTACGGCAGCCGCACGCACTCGTGGACGATTCCCGCGGCTCTGGCCGCGATCGCGCGCACGGACTGTGGCGTGCTGGTCCTGCTGCATCGTCCGGAATCCGCTCAGGAATTACGCCAGCGGGCGGTCGCCGACCAGCCCGCGGCGGAAACCCGCATGGATCTGCGCAACTACGGCATCGGCGCGCAGATCCTTCGCGATCTCAATGTCGGCAGGATGCGGTTGCTGGCGCGGCCGCGCAAGATGCCGAGCATGGCGGGCTTCGGGCTGGAAGTCACGGGCTACGACGACGTGTCCACTGCGAGTCCCGCGTCGCCGCGATGAATTCGCCCATGCGCCTTCGAACGCCGCCGCGGCGCTGATAACGATCGCGTCATACCCGGACTCATGGCCATCCGCAAAATCGCTTCCAATACGCGTGCCGAGCATATGCGCGTCGGCATCGTTCTCTCCAGGTTCAACGCCGAGATTGGCGAGGTCCTCCTGCGAGGCGCGCTGCGCGCGCTCAACGAAGCCGGCGTTGCAGAATCCGCCATCGCAGTCGTGACGGTGCCCGGTGCGCTTGAGGCGCCGCTCGCGCTGCAGCGCATGGCGCAGACGGGCGACTACGATGCGCTGGTCGTGCTCGGCGCCGTGATTCGCGGGGAGACATATCACTTCGAAATCGTCGCCAACGAGTCGGCGGCCGGCGTGGCAAGCGTGCAGCTCGAATTCGGCATTCCGATCGGCAACGCTATTCTGACGACCGACACCGACGAACAGGCGAAGGCGCGTGCGGAAGCGAAGGGCCACGATGCGACGCTGGCGGCGCTGGAGATGGCCAACGCGCTCACCGCGATCGATGACGAGTGATGAAGAGCGGCCGTCGGCGCGCCCGCGAGTTCGCGTTGCAGGGGCTTTATCAATGGCTGCTGGCCCGAACCGCTCCGAATCTCATCCGCGCGCAGCTTGCCGAATCCGGCGGGTTCGCCAAATGCGATACGGAATTCTTCGACGAACTCTGGCAGGGCGTCACGGGCGAGTTCGACACGCTTGTCGCCGCGTTTGCGCCTTACCTTGACCGCGCGCCGGAGCAGTTGTCGCCGATCGAAAAAGGCGTGCTGGCGATCGGGGCCTGGGAATTGCTGCGGGCGCCCGACATCCCTTATCGCGTGGCCATCAACGAGGCCGTCGAGCTCGCCAAAGCTTACGGTGGCACTGACGGCTACAAGTACGTCAACGGCGTGCTCGACAAGCTGGCCGCACAGGCCCGCGTGACCGAGATCGGCGCACCACGCATCGCGACCTGACGCCGCTGTTCTGGCGGCCGGTCGCGCCGACGCAGCCGACCATAGTGCGCCTCACGTGCGGTCGAGCGCCATCGTGCCGGCACAGCACGCGCTCCACTAGGTTGGAGGCTCTCATGGCGGCGCTCTCCGAATTCGAACTAATCGACCGCTTCTTCCGCCGTCCCGCGCGCCATGCGGTGCTAGGCGCAGGCGACGACGCGGCGCTGCTCGCGCCGACGCCGGGCTGCGAGCTGGCCGTATCGGTGGACATGCTGGTCGCGGGAACGCATTTTTTTGCGGACGTCGACCCCGCGGCACTCGGGCACAAGGCGCTTGCAGTGAACCTGTCCGACATGGCGGCCATGGGCGCGAACCCTCGCTGGGCGTTGCTTGCGGGTGCGTTGCCGAACGCCGATGCGGCGTGGATTGGCGCGTTCGCGCGCGGCTTCTTCGCGCTGGCCGATGCGTACGGTGTAGAACTGGTCGGCGGCGACACGACCAGGGGTCCGCTCAATCTCTGCGTGACGATCCTGGGCGAAGCGCCGGCGGGACAGGCGCTGCGCCGGCGCGGCGCCCACCCGGGTGACGCGGTCTTCGTCTCCGGCACCTTGGGCGATGCTGCGCTCGCTCTCGCGCATCATCGGCAACGCGTAATCCTTACCGCCGATGAGCTCGCCCAATGCGAACCGGCGCTGCTGCGGCCCACACCGCGCGTCGAGCTTGGAGAGCGGCTGCGCGGCATCGCGACCTCGGCGATCGATATTTCCGACGGCCTTATCGGCGATCTCGGCCACATCCTCGATGCCTCGGGCGTGGGTGCAAGCCTCGAGCTCACGGCGCTGCCGCGTTCTGCGACGCTGAATCGCCGTCTCGCCGGCGACGAACGCGGCTTGGCGCTCGATTGCCTGCTGGCGGGCGGCGACGACTATGAGCTGTGCTTCACTGCGCCGGCGCGAGCGGCAGCAGACATCGGCGCGTTGGCGGAGCAACTCGACCTCGCGCTCACGCGCGTCGGCAGCATCGAAGAGCGCGCAGGACTCGTCGTGCGGGACGAAAACGGCCGGGCGCTGCAAACCTTGCCGGCGGCATTCGATCATTTCCGCGGCTGATCCGATGCGGAAAGCACCGTCGCTCAGGTTTCTGTTTTCGCATCCCGCGCACTTCATCGCTTTGGGGTTCGGCGCCGGTCTGTCGCCGATCGCCCCGGGCACGGTCGGGACGCTCGTCGCGCTCCCGGTCGCCGCATTGTTGCGGGCCTTTACCGGTGACCTCGGATTCATACTCATCGTTGTAGCCTCGTTCGCGATCGGGGTCTGGGCCGCGGATCGAACCGGACGCGACCTCGGCGTTGCGGACCACACCGCGATCGTCTGGGATGAGATCGCTGCGTTCCTGCTCGTGCTTTTTTTCGTGGGCGCGGATCCGTTGCGCGAGGCTTTCGCGTTCCTGCTGTTCCGCGTATTCGATGTCGTCAAGCCGCCGCCGGCAGGACTCATCGATCGCGAGTGGCATCACGGTTTCGGCGTCATGGCGGACGATATCGTCGCCGGGTTCTATGCCCTTTTGGTCTTCGCGTTCTGGCAGCGCGTGTTCGCATGAAGGGCGGCGGGCGCGAACCGGCGTGGGCGAGCGAGCGCCGCATCGAAGAACGGGCGCTGAACGCTTCAGGAGCGTTCCAGTCGCTGGTGTACGACGGGTGGCTGCTCGGCTACCGGCCCGGCCCGACCAAGCGGCTGCGTTGCGTGAATCCGTTCTATCCCTCGACGCTGCCGCTCGCGAAGAAAGTGGCGCATTGCATCTCGTTCTATGCCGCCGCGCGGCTGCCGGCGATATTCCGCCTGCTGCCGTTCTCAGAGCCATCGACGCTCGACGGATGGCTCGAGCGCAACGGCTGGGCAGCATTCGAGCGCACGCGGGTGCTTCGGTGCAGCCTGGCGGACCTGGCGGAGTCGCCGCCCTCCAACGAATCCGTCACGATCATCGAGCCGCCCGCGTGGGAGCCCCTTGTAGCGGAGCTGCTCGATATCGCGCCCGATTCTCTGCCGCGTTTCATCGAGCGCGCCAGCGGTTATCCTTTGCCGCATACCGGTGCGCTGATCCGGCGCGACGGCGAGGTCGTCGCTTGCGGTCTGCTCAAGCTCGAAGACGATCACGCGGGGCTGTTTGCGCTCAAGACCGCGGCGGCCTGGCGCGGCCGCGGTCTTGGCTGCGCCATAGTCGCGGCTCTGCTCGGCGAGGCACGAAGGCGGGGCGCAGCGACCGCGTATCTGCAGGTCACGGCCGACAATGGTCCGGCGCTCGCGCTCTATCGGCGATTCGGCTTCGTCGCGGCGTACGAGTACTGGTATCGTGCCCGCGAAGGCGAGCAGCACTGACGGCGGCGGATGGCCCAATGCGGATCGACGACGAGCTCTATCAACTGGCGGTCGCGCTCGGGCGTGCCGCGTCGGAGCGCAGGGTGCGCATCGCCACGGCAGAGTCCTGCACCGGGGGTCTGGTCGCGGGCGCCATCACGGCCGTGGCCGGTAGCTCGGACTGGTTCGACTGCGGCTTCATAACCTACTCGAACGAGGCGAAGATCGGGCAGCTTGCCGTGCCGCCGGGGACGATCGAGCAGTTTGGCGCCGTCAGCGAAGAAACCGCGCTATCGATGGCGCAAGGCGCGCTTGGCGCAAGCCGTGCGCAATGGGCGGTTGCGGTGACGGGTATCGCGGGCCCGGCCGGCGGCACCCCCGCCAAACCCGTGGGAACGGTCTGTTTTGCCTGGGTCGGACCCACGGTTGCCAAGGCCTCCCGGATCCGCCTCAGCGGCGACCGAGCGGCTATCCGCCGGGAGTCGGTTCGCATCGCCCTGGAAGGGGTTCTCGACCGCTTGGCCTAGGCCGTCAGGCCACTTTATCGAACGATCGTTCTATGCCATAATCGGTTCATCCCACCTGACGATCGGGCCTAATCCATGAGCACGGCAACCTCGAGCAGTGGCAACATCCGCAAATCCAATGGAATGAGCGCAATGGACGACAACAAGAGCAAGGCTCTCGCCGCCGCTCTGGCGCAGATCGAGAAACAGTTCGGCAAGGGCTCGATCATGAAAATGGGCGAGGCCCAAGTGCAGAGCGATCTGTCCGTCGTCTCGACCGGTTCGCTGGGACTCGATATCGCGCTCGGTGTCGGCGGCCTGCCGCGCGGCCGCGTGGTCGAAGTTTACGGTCCGGAAGCGTCCGGTAAGACGACGCTCTGCCTGCAGGTCGTGGCACAGGTGCAGAAAGCCGGCGGCACCGCAGCGTACATCGACGCCGAGAACGCGCTGGATCCCGTCTACGCCGGCAAGCTCGGGGTCAACGTTGGCGAGATGCTCATTTCGCAGCCCGATACGGGCGAGCAGGGGCTCGAGATTGCCGACATGCTGGTGCGCTCGGGGGGCATTGACATCATCGTTATCGACTCGGTTGCCGCGCTCGTCCCGAAGGCCGAGATCGAGGGTGAGATGGGCGATCAGCTTCCGGGCCTTCAGGCGCGTTTGATGAGCCAAGCGCTGCGCAAGCTCGCCTCGAACATCAAGCGTGCCAACGTGCTCGTCATCTTCATCAACCAGATCCGGATGAAGATCGGGGTCATGTTCGGCAATCCGGAGACGACGACCGGCGGTAACGCGCTCAAGTTCTACGCGTCGGTGCGACTCGATATCCGGCGCATCGGGTCGATCAAGCGCGGCGAGGAAGTCGTCGGCAATGAGACCCGCGTCAAGGTCGTGAAAAACAAGATTGCGCCGCCGTTTCGCGAGGCGCTATTCGACATTCTCTACGGCGAGGGCATCTCGCGCGAGGGCGAGATGATCGAGCTCGGCGTTGCACACAACATCATCGAGAAGTCTGGCGCGTGGTATGCGTACCGCGGCGAGAAGATCGGGCAGGGCAAGGACAACACGCGCGATTATTTGAAGGAGCACCCCGAGCTCGCCACCGAGATCGAGGCGAAGATCCGGGCCGCAGTCGGCATTCCGCTGGTGGGCGTGGCGCGCACTGGCGCGGCCGACGAATAGGGTCACGGAACCTCTGAATGAGCCCCGCATGAGGGACGGGGGTTTTCGGGCGATCTGCTTTGTCGCGCCGCTCGCCCATGGGGGCCTGCCATGGGCCTCGCGCCGCTTCGCGCATCTCATCCCGGAAACCCGCCGTCGCGGCCACGCGGGGCTCATTCAGAGGTTCCTTAGGTGAGGTCGGCGCCCGTCTCGCTTCGGGCACAGGCGGTCCGGCTGCTGGCACGCCGCGAGTATTCGCGCTCGGAGCTCGAGCAGCGCCTGATCGCCAAGGGCGGGCCGCGAAGCGAAATCAGTGTCGTGCTCGATGAATTGATCGCGCAGGGTTATCTGTCGGACGCACGCTACGCGCGGGCGATGGCGACCCAGAAGGCCGGCGGCTACAGTCGCAGGAGCATCGCGGAAGCATTGAAAGCCAAAGGCATCGCCCGCATCGACATCGAGCAGGCTTTGGCCGAAGCGGACGCCGATGACGAAAAGGCGTTGCGCGCGCTCTGGCAGCGCCGCTTCGGTAGACCGCCCGCCGACGAGCGAGAGAAAGCGCGCCAGGTGCGGTTCCTGCAAGCACGGGGGTTTGCCCTTTCGGCGATATTCAAGCTCCTCCGGGAAGCCGCAGCAACCGCTAGCGCGTAGCACCGGCCGTACGCCGGGATGTGCTAAGATATTGATTTTGAACTATCACTGCGCTTTGGCGGCCGGCTCCGAGCCGGCGCCGGGCATCGATCCATCATGCAAGTTGCAGCCATCCGCCGCCAGTTTCTCGATTATTTTGCCGAGCGCGGCCACACGATCGTGCCTTCGGCGCCGCTGGTACCGGCCAATGATCCGACGCTGCTTTTCACCAACAGCGGCATGGTTCAGTTCAAGGAGGTCTTCCTCGGTACCGACCGGCGGAGCTACGTGCGTGCCGCGGACGTGCAGCGGTGCCTGCGCGCGGGGGGCAAGCATAACGATCTCGAGAACGTGGGTTACACGGCGCGCCATCACACCTTCTTCGAGATGCTCGGGAACTGGTCGTTCGGGGACTACTTCAAGCGCGAAGCGATCCGGTATGCATGGGAACTCCTGACCGAGGTTTACGGGCTGCCGGCGGAAAAACTCTGGGTCACGGTGTATCAAACCGACGACGAAGCTTACGACGCATGGGCCAGCGACATCGGCGTGCCGCGCGAACGCATCGTGCGTATCGGCGACAACAAGGGCGCGCCGTACGCCTCGGACAATTTCTGGCAGATGGCCGACACCGGTCCCTGCGGACCCTGCAGCGAGATCTTCTACGATCATGGGCCGGAAATCACGGGCGCCCCGCCGGGCTCGGACGACGCCGAGGGCGATCGCTACGTCGAGATCTGGAATCTGGTCTTCATGCAGTTCACCCGCGACGAGAAGGGTGTGCTGACGCCGTTGCCGAAGCCCTGCGTCGACACCGGCATGGGGCTCGAGCGTCTCGCTGCGGTGCTGCAACATGTCCACAGCGTTTACGAGATCGACCTGTTCCGGGATCTGATCGCGACGGCGGCAAAGCTGACCGGCGCGGCGGACCTAACCTCGCCCTCGCTCAAGGTCATCGCCGATCACATCCGCGCGTGCGCGTTCCTGATCGTTGACGGCGTGATCCCGAGCAACGAAGGCCGCGGCTACGTGTTGCGGCGTATCGCCCGCCGAGCGATCCGTCACGGGTACAAGCTCGGCCAGCCCAAGCCCTTCTTCGCCAAGCTCGTTCCCGAGCTCGCACATCTGATGGGCGACGCGTATCCCGAGCTGCCGCTGAAGCAGGATCATGTGATTCGCGTGCTGCAGACGGAGGAGGAGCGATTCGCGGAGACGCTCGAGCACGGCATGAGAATCCTCGACGCAGCGCTTGCGCAGGCAACGGCAAAAGGCAGCAAGACATTGCCGGGACTCACGGCGTTCACGCTCTACGATACCTTCGGCTTCCCGCTCGACCTCACCGCGGACGTCTGCCGCGAGCGCGGGATCACCGTCGACCAGGCGGGATTCGACGCGGCGATGGAAAAGCAACGCGAGCGCGCACGCGCTGCCTCGACCTTCAAGATGGCCGACGGTCTCGAATACCGCGGTGCGAAGACGATTTTCGACGGGTACGACACATTGGCGGAAGAAGCGCGCGTCGTCGCGTTGTATCGCGACGGGAGCCCTGTCGACGCGCTCTCGACCGGAAAGAGCGGCGTCGCCGTCCTCGACCGCACGCCCTTCTATGCGGAATCGGGCGGCCAGGTCGGCGATCGCGGCGAGCTGTCGAAAAACGGCGCGTGCCTGACCTTGTTTGCGGTGCACGATACCCAGAAGATCCAGCCCGACGTCTTCGGGCATCACGGCGAAGTGAAGACCGGCGAGTTGAAAATCGGAGACACCGTTGCGGCCAAGGTCGATGGCCAGGCGCGCGCGCGCGCCGCGTGGAATCATTCGGCCACGCATCTGATGCATGCGGCATTGCGCAGGGTGCTAGGGGACCACGTGACGCAGAAAGGCTCGCTGGTCGATCCGGACCGCACGCGTTTCGACTTCTCTCACCCGCAGCCGATGACCGATCAAGAAATCCGCACCGTCGAGTCGCTGGTCAATCGCGCCATCCGGGCGAATTACCCGGTCGAAGCGCGGATCATGCCTTACGACGATGCGCTCAAGTCGGGTGCCATGGCGCTGTTCGGGGAGAAATACGGCGACGAAGTACGCGTGCTGACGATGGGCGATTTCTCGACCGAGCTTTGCGGCGGCACGCACGTTAGGCGCACTGGCGACATCGGGTTTTTCAAGATCGTATCCGAATCAGGCGTAGCCGCGGGCATCCGCCGAGTCGAAGCGGTTACCGCCGAAGGAGCCCTTGCGTATACACACGAGACAGAAGCGCGGCTTGCCGAAGCTGCGCGCGCGCTGAAGGCGCCGATGACCGAAGTGCCGCTGAAGATCGCGCAGGTGCTCGACAACGTGAAGGCGCTGGAAAGAGAGCTCGCGCGGCTGAAGGCCAGGCTCGCCTCGAGCCAGGGCGGCGATCTCGCGGCGCAAGCGGTTGAGGTGAACGGCGCGCAGGTGCTCGCGACGACGATCGAGGGCGCTGACGCGAAGGTGTTGCGGGAGACGCTCGATCAGCTCAAGGGCAGACTCAAATCAGCGGCGATCGTGCTGGGTTCGACCGAAGGTGGCAAGGTGACGCTGATCGCCGGTGTGACCTCCGATCTGACCAACCGGATCAAGGCGGGCGATCTCGTCAATCACGTCGCGACGCAGGTCGGAGGCAAGGGCGGCGGGCGGCCCGACATGGCTCAGGCCGGCGGGACCAATCCGGCAGGCCTGCCGGCGGCGCTGCAATCCGTGCGGTCATGGGTCGCAGCGCGGTTGCAATGACGTTGCGCCCCGAAGCGACGCTGGACAAGTTCGCGACTCGCGGCGATGGCCGGCTGCCGGGCCTCATCGGCGTGCGCTTTACCGCCGTTGCGAAGAACCGCATCGATGCGGAGCTCGATATCCGTTCCGAGCTCCTGGCGCCGAACGGATACCTGCACGCCGCGACGGTCATTGCGCTCGCGGACACCGCCTGCGGTTACGGATGCCTCGAGCATCTGCCTGCGGGCGCCGAGAACTTCACGACCATCGAGCTCAAGACCAATTTCCTCGGGACTGCCCGGGAAGGCACGATTGCCTGCGTCGCGACCCCGGCGCACCTCGGCAATACGACGCAGGTCTGGGATGCGGTCGTGACCGATGGGACGCGCGGCCGCAGGATTGCGCTGTTTCGCTGCACGCAGCTGATTCTTTGGCCCCGAAAGAGCCAAGACGACTGAAATCTACAACCTCGCTCTGCTTAAGCCGTGCGATGAATCAAGCTAACCGTCTGTTCCGTCGCAGTAACCTCCAATCGGGCCGCGTTGGCGGCGCTGTCGTTGCCCCCTATCATCGCCGCGTTGTCCACGGGTACGCCGTGGAACCGATCGGCGGCAAAGCGGTTTCGATTCTGTTTTGCGCCCGTAACAATTCGCCCGCAAGGGCCATGGATGGAAAGGAAGGCAGTCGATGAGTGCAACAAGATATCTCGCGTCGTTGATCGCGCTGGCCGCGACCGCAGCGCTTTTGACCGGCGCCTCGCTCGCCCACGCGGATGGTATTACGTCCGAGCAGGCGCAGGACATCATCAACGAATTGAAGCAGATTCGGCAGACACTGGAGAAGATGCAGTCTCCGCAAGCTGCGCCGGCTCCCGACGATAAGGTGAGCTACAAGTTCTCTTCGGGCGGATTTTCGATGGGGGACGCCAAAGCCCCGCTGGTGATCGTCGAATACACCGATTTGCAATGCCCGTTCTGCCAGCAGTTCCACAATACCGCGTTCGCGCAGATAAAGGCCAACTACATCGATACCGGCAAGGTGCGCTTTGTGAGCCGCGACTTTCCGCTCGACTTCCACGAAAACGCGCGCCGGGCCGCGACGGCCGGCCGCTGCGCCGCCGAGCAGGGCAAGTACTGGGAAATGCGCCACGTCATGATCGTGAACGCCGAAGCGCTCAAAGCGGATAACCTCGCGACCTATGCCGGCAACGTGAAGATCGACGTCGCCAAGTTCAAGAGCTGCCTCGAGTCCGACAAGTTCAAGGCGCAGATCGACCAGGACATCGCCGAGGGCGGCGTCGCCGGAGTGCAGGGAACGCCATCGTTCGTGATCGGCTACCTGGAAAACGACAAGCTGCAGGGCGTGCGTTTGGTCGGGGCGCAGCCTTACGCTCAGTTCGACGCCAAGATTCAGGAGATGCTGGAGCAGGCCGGTAAGAAATAAGCCTCGCAATGCGCTGCCTGCTGCTCGCGTTCGCGCTCGGTGTCCTGGCGCTGCAGCAGCAGGCGGAGCTGCCCTCCGCAGCGCGAGCGGTCTGGATCGCGCTGCCCCTCGCTATTGCGCTGCTGTTCTACGCCATCGGTGTAGGCAACGCGACGGTATGGCGTCGTCGCGCCGCGGGCTACGGCGCGCTTCTATTCGCCGCCGTCGCCATCGGGCTCGGCGGTTTTTTCTATGCCGCGTGGCGCGCGGATGCGAGGCTCGCCGACGAGCTGCCTCGCGCCTGGGAAGGACGCGACGTCGAGATCGTCGGCGTGATCGACGAGCTGCCTCAGCCCAGCGAGCGCGGCACACGCTTCGCGCTTGCAGTCGAGCGAGTGCTGACTCCGGGTGCCATCGTCCCGTCGCGGCTATCGCTGGGCTGGTACGGGTCGTGGCGAGGCGAGCGCGCAGGCGAGGATGTCCCGGAATTGCGCGGCGGTGAACGTTGGGATCTCACCGTTCGCCTCAAGCGCCCGCACGGTACGGTCAACCCGCACGGCTTCGATGTCGAGGCCTGGCTCCTCGAAAACGAGTTCCGCGCGACCGGTTACGTACGCGAGAGCGACACCAACGGGCGGCTCGCGGCGTTTGCGGGAAGGCCGGGCGACTACGTCATCCGCCTGCGCGAATCAATCCGCGAGCGCATCTTGAGCGTGCTCGAGGGCCGGCCGTACGCCGGCGTGATCGCGGCACTTGCGATCGGTGATGAGCGTGCGATTCCCGCCGAGCAGTGGCGCATTTTCAATCGCACGGGTATCGGCCACCTTATCAGCATTTCCGGGCTGCACGTCACGTTCTTCGCCACGCTCGTCGGCGCCGTCGTGTTCTGGCTGTGGCGAAGAAGTCACGGGCTTACCCTGTTGCTCCCTGCGCGCAAGGCGGCCGCGGTCGCCGGCGTCGTCGCGGCATTCGTCTACGTGCTGCTCGCCGGTTTCCAGGTTCCCGCACAGCGGACGCTCTATATGCTGACCGTTGCCGCGATCGGCTTGTGGCTGGGGCGCGCTGGGAGCGCATCCGCCGTGTGGCTGTGGGCGCTCGCCGTGGTGCTCGCCTGGGATCCTTGGGCGATGCTGGCCCCAGGCTTCTGGCTTTCGTTCGGCGCGGTTGGGCTGCTGCTCTACACCGGCGTCGGACGCATCGGTGGCGGGTCAACGCTGGGCGCCGCGGCGCGCGCGCAATGGGCGATCACGCTCGGCCTCGTGCCGCTCATGCTGATGCTCTTCCAGCAGATCTCGCTCGTTTCACCGGTCGCCAACGCCGTGGCGATTCCCGTCGTCACCTTCGTCGTCGTGCCCTTGACGCTGGTGTCGCTGGTCTTCCCCTGGGATTTGCTGCTGATCGCAGCACATCAGGTATTCGCGTGGCTTGCGCTGCTGGTTGAGTATTTGAGCGCCATGTCCGCCGCCATCTGGCAGCAACATGCGCCGCCGCTCTGGGCCGTGGTCGCGGGCGCATTGGGCGTGCTGTGGCTGCTCGCTCCGCGCGGCGTACCGGGTCGTGCGCTTGGATTCGCGTGGCTGCTGCCGTTGTTCCTCATCGCCCCGCTGCTCCCACCGCCCGGTGCCTTTCGGGTTACTGTGCTCGATGTCGGTCAGGGCTTGGCGGTGCTGGTGCAGACGCATGCGCACGCGCTGCTCTACGACACCGGGCCGCGGTTCAACGAAGTCGCCGACGCGGGCGATCGAATCATCGCGCCCATGCTGCGCGCGACCGGAGTCACGCACCTCGACGGTCTCATCGTAAGCCATCAGGACAGCGATCACAGCGGCGGGGCGCTGTCGCTGCTGCAGACGGTGCCGGTGGCTTGGCTCGCTTCGTCGTTGCCTGCGGACAACGCCATCGTGCGTGCGCGCGCCGAGCGCGGCGAAGCGGCGCTACGCTGCAGCGCGGGGCAGCGCTGGCGCTGGGACGGCGTCGATTTCGCGCTGCTGCATCCCGTCGACGCGAATTACGCCAACCCCAAGCTCAAGGCGAACGACCTGTCCTGTGTCGTTCGCGTCAGCAATGGCGCCGGCAGCGCGCTGTTGACCGGTGACATCGAGGCGCGTACCGAAGCCGATCTGATCCACCGCGACGCCGCGTCACTGCGAGCCGATCTGCTGGTCGTGCCGCACCACGGCAGCCGTACCTCGTCCACGCCTGAGTTCATCGCCGCGGTGACGCCCCAGGTTGCGGTGTTCACTCCCGGCTACCGCAATCGTTTCGGCCATCCCCGGCCCGAGATCGTCGCGCGCTATGCAGATGCGGCTGTCCGCACCTACCGTACGGACTACGAAGGCGCATTGACGTTCGCGTTCGCGCCCGCGCGGGGGGCGACACTCGTGCCGCGCAGCGAGCGCGACGTCGATCGCCGCTACTGGCGCGACACTCCTCTTCGCGGCGAGCAGGCCCCGCTCGAATGATGCGCCACGGCGAGCTTCATTACGCTCTCGCCGTGCAACGCTCGATCGAGATCCTGGTTGCGGTCTGGTTCGGCGTCGCGTTGATTCTTCCGGCGGCCGCCCAAGCCCCGCCGCAGGCAACGACGACGGAGTGGAAGCTGTCGACCGCCCTCGGGCCGGCGTATCCGCAGGGCAGGGCCGGCGTGATCTGGGGACAACTCATTCGCGAGCGTTCCGGCGGGCGCCTCGACGTCAAAGTGTTTCCCGGCGCGACGCTGGTGCAACGCGACGCCGCGCGCGAGTTTGGCGCGTTGCACGACGGCGCGATCGACCTTGCGGTGGGCTCGGCAACGACTTGGGCAGCGCAGGTGGTCGAGCTCAATCTCATCGCGCTGCCATGGCTCGTACCGGATTTTGACGCGCTCGACCGCCTGTTGCACGGCGAAGTCGCGATGCGCCTGTCGGCCGCCGTGCTCGCCGCCGGTGTCGTGCCGTTGGCCTGGACGGGTGACGGGTTTCGCGAGCTGGCGACCCGGCGGGCGGTGCAGTTGCCTGCGGATCTGAGCGGTCTATCGCTACGCGTCCCTGCCTCGCCGCTCCTTGTGGAAACCTTGCAGGCTCTCGGTGCGGCACCGGTATCGATGAATGCCGCCGACGCGGCGACGGCACAACGGCGCGGCACGCTCGATGGCGAGGAGACAAGCGTCGCGGCGTATGGTACATCCCGTCTTCATACTGCGGGCTTTGCTCGATTGCTCGTTTGGCACGCGCATGCCGATGCGCTGCTCTTCGCAATCAATCGCGCCGTCTGGAACCGCTTGAGCGGCGCCGACCGTGAGCTCGTCATTCAGGCGGCGCGCGATGCGGCGCAGCAGGCAACGGCAATGGCGCGGAAACTTTCCGATACCGCTGCACTGGCGGAATTTTCGCGTCAGGGCGCGACTGTGACCCGGCTCACGCCGTCGGGCAAGGAGCGGTTCCGCGAAGGAGCTCGCGCGGTATACGACCGCTGGGCCGCGGTCGTGGGCCCAGACCTGGTGCACTCCGCCGAGGCCTCAGTCGCGACGCCGCCTCCGGGGAAGTGAGGGCAAATAAGGTTCTTCTCCGATTTGCATGAATTGTGCGACGAGCTGCGCTGACTTGGGCGCAGTGGCGCAAAGCGCGTCGTCGAGCGGGTTACCCGGCTCGCGGCGGCCACTCAACCCACGAGTGGCCGCCCACGAGCCACCCGCTTACGACGACGGCGCCACAACGCGCCCGCGCCACCGCAGCTCGCCGCGCTGGCGAGTTGTGCGACTCGCATACAGGTGCATAAGGGAAAGCGGTGAATGCTTGGTGGGCGCGCGTGGGCCGCGCCCACCGTCGCGGGTGGCGCGGCAAGGAAGTCGTGAGTTGACGACCGCAGCCGCGCCGGGCAACCCGCGGGCCGGGGGTTGCGGCCCCCGCGCGCCGGACAGGCATTCGCCGCTGTTGCGCACGTCGATCGTCGCGCAGAGCCGTGAAAAGCCGCAAATTAGCGCCAATGCGCGAAAGCGCACGGCCACGCGCGCGCCGCTTGGGTTCCTTCAAGTCCTTAGCCGACGTAGCGTCCGAGGCGCACCGCGGTCTCGCCTCGCTTGGGCCGCCGTGTCGGCATGATAAGGACGCAGTCGTCGTGCGGAGTGCGGATCTCTCTGCCGCCGTCGATGGCGTAGACCGTTCCCGCCCGCGGGATCGTCTGCAGGCCATGAACCGCCAGGGTAAAGGCAAATTTGTCGCTGGCGATCGTGATCGTCGTCGTCACTTCGATCAACCTTTGCGGCGGCACCGGCGCGCGCGCGAGATGAGCCTCGAGAACCCGGGGATCAGCCATTTCGAAATGGCGCAGCCAGCGCAGAACCGACTGCTTGGCGACCTCGTGCGCGGTCGCCTCCCAATGCTGTCCGCATTCGACGAGGAGCGCGCTGCGCGGATCGGCGGCGTCGTCGAAGAAAGCGTAATCGCGCAATCGCCGGCCGGCTCTGTGGCCGCCGTCGATCACGACGTACTGCGGAAACCCGAGCGCCCGCGCTAATGCGAGCCCTTTGCGCTGGCGGCCGGCCATCGCCAGCGGAGGGCACGGATCCGACATCGAATGCAGATCGAGGAGATGATCGACGCGATCGTAGAGCGGCCGCAGCTCGCGCGCGCGCCTGAGCTCGGTGCTGTCGCGCGACCCATCGAGCACGTCTGCAGACCAAAGGCGGTTGAAATCCTCATCGACGCAACGCGATGCGAACGGATCTCCCGGATCGAAACGCTCGTACGCGGCGACGTTGGCGAAGACGACGGACAACGTCCCACGCGCGGGCCGCAGCTCTTCGCGCAAGACCCAGTCGAGCGCGATGGCGCCGCAGACTTCGTTACCGTGGGTTAGGGCCTGGACGAGGACGTGCGGCCCGGCCCGGCCGGCCGCGAAGGTCCACGTGTAAGGAATGTCGCAGTTGCCCTCGGCGTACGCCGCGAGACTCGGAAACGCGATGTCGATCGGCGGGGCAACGGGTGCTGGTGCGGGAACTGCCATGTTTTCGATCATCGGCGTGCTTAGAGTGCGCCTGCCTCATGCGACACAGACGCGATCGGCGAGACGACGCATGAATGCCTCACACAGCGCAAGCTGCTCGAGCGCCACCCACTCGTTCGGCTGGTGTGCCTGCGCGATGTGACCCGGCCCGCAAATGATCGCCGGAATGCCTGCATTATGGAAAAGCGACGCCTCGCTGCCGAAGGAAACCTTGCCGAATTCGTGCGCGCCGGTGCACGCCTTACCGAGCTCGGCGATCTCGCTGCCACCGTGCGTGTCGAAGCCGGGCAGCGTCGAGATGTGATCGAACTCGATGTGCGTTGCCGCATGGACTGCGTGCATCTCGGGCAGCAGCGTGGCCGCGAAGCGTTTGACCTCGGCCAGGAGCATCTCGGGATCGTCGAAGGGTAGGTGACGAAACTCGAAGTCGAAATGACAATCGCGCGGCACGATATTGAGCGCGGTGCCGCCGCGAATCACTCCGGTGTGCACGGTGGTGTGGGGCACGTCGTACGCGGCGTCGAATCCGCCGCGGTCGCGAAACCGGCGCGCCATCTGAGTGAGGAAAGTCACGAGCTCGCCGGCGACCTGTACGGCATTGACGCCGAGCGGCGTCAGCGACGAATGCGCCTCGTGGCCGCGCACGCGGCAGCGATAGCTTCGCTTTCCCTTGTGCGCGACGACGGGCTGCATGCCGGAGGGCTCGCCGATGATGCAGCCCAGGGGCTTGATGCCGCGCGCGACGACGTCGGCGATGAGGCGCCGTACGCCGATGCAGCCGACTTCCTCGTCGTACGAGAGCGCGAAGTGCACCGGGCGCGCCAAACCGCGCCGCAGGAACTCGGGCACGAACGCGAGGCCGATGGCGGAAAAGCTCTTCATGTCGGTGACGCCCCGGCCGTACAACCGGTCGCCGTCGATCGTCGCGTCGAACGGCGGCGTGTCCCATGGCTGCCCGTCGACCGGCACGACGTCGGTGTGGCCGGAGAGCACGACGCCGCCTTCGGTCGCGTTGCCGTCCTGCGCGGGCAGCGTCGCGAAGAGGTTTGCCTTCCGCCGCTCGTCGTCGTAAGTGAGCCGGGAGTCGATGCCGTGGCGGGCGAGATAATCGCGCGCCCAGTGGATGAGCGCGAGATTCGATTCGCGGCTCGTCGTGTCGTAGGAAACCAGCGTCCGGATCAGATCGAGACCGACGAGCTTGGGGGCAATTGCGGTGGATGCGGCCGGGACGTTCACTCAACAATGGTACGTCGTGCCACGAAAGAAGGATAGAAACCGTCCCGGCCGCTGTCAATTGCTTGCAAAGGAGGCGCGATAGCGGGACGCGCCCCCCGGCATTGACGGCCCAAGGAGATTCGATAATGCGCGGCTTATCCTTGACGATCGCAGCTTCGCTGGTTCTCGGCTCGGCGCTGGCACGGGGCGACGATCTTCCGCTCGAGAAGATCAAATTGCCGCCGGGCTTCGCGATCGAGCTCATCGCGCGCGTGCCGAACGCGCGCGAAATGGCGCTGGGGACCCTGGGCACGCTCTTCGTGGGCTCGTCGGAAGCGGGCAAGATCTATGCGGTGACGCTTAGGCCGGCCGGCCCGGCCGCCGTCGCGACGATCGCCACAGGGCTCAATCGCCCGGTCGGCGTGGCGTTTCGCGACGGCGCCCTCTATGTATCCGCGGTCAGCCGCATTCTGCGCTTCGACGGCATCGAAAGCCGGCTAGCCAATCCGCCGCAGCCGGTAGTGGTGAGCGACACATTCCCGAAGGACGGTCATCACGGCTGGAAGTTCATCGCCTTCGGTCCCGACGGCAAGCTGTACGTCCCGGTCGGAGCGCCCTGCAATATCTGCGAGCCCGACCCCGATCGCTACGCGATCATCACGCGCATGAATCCGGACGGGTCGGGCTTCGAGGTTTATGCACGCGGTCTGCGCTTCTCGGTCGGGTTCGACTGGGATCCGCGGACCAAGGACCTGTGGTTCACTTCCAATGGGCGCGATTGGCTCGGAGACGATCTACCTCCCGATACACTGAATCATGCGGGAAAGCCGGGATTGAATTTCGGCTACCCGTACTGCCACGCGGGCACCATTGCGGATCCCGAGTTCGGCAAGAAGCACTCGTGCAGCGAATTCACGGCACCGGCACAAAAGCTCGATCCGCACGTCGCCGCGCTGGGGATGCGTTTCTACACCGGTACGCAGTTTCCACCCGCGTATCGCAATCAGATCTTCATAGCGGAACATGGTTCATGGAACCGCAGCAGGAAGATCGGCTATCGCGTGACGCTGGTGCGCGTCGAAAACAACCGGGCGGTGGCCTATGAGCCGTTCGCCACCGGCTGGCTGCAGGGTGAAAGCGCATGGGGCCGCCCCGCCGACGTCCTCGTCATGCCGGACGGCTCGCTCCTCGTTTCGGACGATCTTGCGGGAGCGATCTATCGCATCAGCTATACCGGCAAAGGCTCGTAGTCCGGATTGAGCGCGAGGCGCGATATGCGGGACGGCGAAATGCGATTGCCCAAGCCCCGGGATTCCCCCGGATCAAGTCCGGGGTCATCCCGGGCTACATTGGCTTACCAATGGCGGTACGGGTAGTAGCGGTGGTGATACCACGGCCGGTGATATACGACCCTTGGTCCATAAACGACCGGCGGGCCGTAGTAAGCCGGCGGGTAATACGCCGGCGCACCGTAATAAACCGGCGGCGAATAGACCACCGGCGGCGCGACGTAGGCGAACCCGTAACCGTGGTTCGAATAGCCGAAACCGAAGCCCGGGGCACCGATCGCTATGGAAAAATTATCCCTCGCCGATGCGCTCGTTGCCATCGTGGCCCCGCCGACGAGCAGCACGGCCGCGGCTAGTGTGGCAATTCGATGCTTCATCTCTACCTCCTGTTGCAAGAAAGTCGCGAGCTAATGCGACACAAAAACACAACGTATTGAAGACAGCGCCCGTTGACCGGGAGTTTCCATGGCAGAACAGGCAGTTACAATTGGTTACGGTTCGGCTATGCTGCGCCGTCCGAGCTTCCCTTGATTGAATCCACCGGAGGAATCATGTCGCTATGGCGCGTCTTCGCCTGTGCCTTGCCTATATTGCTGGCGACTCTGGCTGCCAGTCCGCACGCGGTTGCCGCCGATCTGGCCATCGGCATCGGCGCCGACGTCACCGCCATCGATCCCCACTACCACAACGTCACGCCCAACAATAACGTCGCCTGGCACATATTCGACTACCTGGTGCTGCGCGACGAGCGCCAGAAGATGATCCCGGGGCTCGCCGAGTCGTGGAAGACCATCGATCCGGTGACTTGGGAATTCAAGCTGCGCAAGAATGTCCGGTTTCACGACGGCAGCGAGTTCACGGCCGCCGATGTCGTCGCGTCGATCGAGCGCGTGCCCACTGTGCCCAACAGTCCTTCGCCGTTTACCGCGTACACCAAGCAGATCAAGGAGATGATCGTCGTCGATCCGTACACGATTCGCTTCCGGACTGCGACGCCTTATCCGCTGATGCCCTCCGACATGACGCAGGTCGCGATCGTTTCCAAGGCTGCCGCCAAGGCCACGACGGAAGACTTCAACAGCGGCAGAGCAGCGATCGGAACCGGACCGTACAAGCTCCTCCGCTATGCCAAGGGCGATCGGATCGAGCTCGCGCGCTACGACAGCTACTGGGGCGGCAAGACGCCATGGGAGAAAGTGACGCTGCGGCTGCTCTCCTCCGACGCGCCCCGCGTCGCGGCGCTCCTGGCCGGAGACGTGCAGGCGATCGAAAACGTTCCGACGTCGGATGTTGCCATGCTCAAGAACGACAAGCGCGTCGCGCTGTACCGGACGGTCGCCGATCGGCTGATCTATCTGCACATGGACTCCGAGCGCGATCTCTCACCGTTCGTGACCGACCGCGACGGAAAGCCGCTGGCGAAAAATCCGCTGAAGGACTCGCGAGTGCGCAAGGCGATCTCGAAGGCGATCAACCGGCGGGCGCTCGCCGAGCGCGTCATGGAAGGCGAGGCCGTTCCGACGGGCCAGTTGCTGCCGGAAGGCTTCTTCGGCTACACGTCTAACCTGAAGGTCGAGGCCTACGATCCGGAAGCTGGGAAGAAGCTCCTGGCCGACGCGGGTTACCCGAACGGCTTCGGGCTCACCATTCACTCGCCGAACAATCGCTACGTCAACGACGCCAAGGTGGCGCAGGCGGTCGCGCAAATGCTCACGCGCGTGGGCATCGCAACCCGCGTCGAGGCGATGCCCTCGGCGACATTCTTTCCCCAGGCCACCGAGCTCAAGTTCAGCTTCATCCTCGTCGGTTGGGGGTCCGGGACGGGCGAGGCGTCGAGTCCGCTCAAGGCCCTGATCGCCACGGTCAACAGGGAAAAGGGCTTCGGCACGGCGAACCGCGGGCACTACTCGAACGCCAAGGTGGACCTGATCTTGGAGGACGCGCTGGTTACCGTCGACGATGCCAAGCGCGAGGCGCTCCTGCAGCGCGCCACCGAGCTCGCGATCAACGACACGGCGATCGTCCCGCTCTATCATCAGGTGAGTCTCTGGGGAACGAAAAACGGCATCAGCTACGTGCCGCGCACCGACGAGAATACCCTCGCGCACAAGTTCAAGCCGCAGCGATGAAGGTGTCGCGCCGCGACAAGCGGCGCTCGACGGCAGTGCGGCGCTCTGATGTTGAAACGTGACCAGCCCGCCATGACGCTGCTGCTCGGCGCGCTGATCGCCGTCGCGCCGCTCGCCATGGACATCTACCTCGCGTCGATGCCGTCGATGACGCGCGCGCTTTCGGCCACGCCCGCAGAGGTGCAGCTCACGCTCTCGCTCTACATGTACGGCTGGGGCGCGTCGCAGATATTCGTCGGGCCGCTCGCCGACCGGTTCGGCCGCCGGCCCACTCTGATCGCCGGTCTTGCGCTCTTCGTCGCCGCATCCGCGGCTTGCGCGGCGTCGCGCACCATCGAGACGCTGATTGCAGCGCGGATCGTCCAGGCCATCGGGATGGCGACCGTTGCCGTCGTGCCGCGGGCGGTCGTGCGCGACCTGTACACCGGCGATCGCGCGGCGAGAATGCTGTCGCTGATGGGCGTCGTCCTCGGCATCGCGCCGATCGTCGCGCCCATCATCGGCAGCCATTTGCACGTGTGGTTCGGCTGGCAGGCGAATTTCGTCTTCGTCGCCGCGTACGGCGCGATCGCGCTCTTCTGCGTCGCCACAGCGCTCCCGGAGACGATCAAGGCGAAGAACCAGCGCGCAACCGCTCCGGCGGTCGTGCTCGCCAATTACCGGCGGCTGCTGCAGTCGAGAAGGTATGTCGGCTACCTCCTCGTCGCCGCCTTTGCCTCGAGCGGATTGTTTGCGTTCCTCGCCGGCAGCGCATTCGCGTTCGTGACCGTGATCGGTACCGGCGAGCGCGGGTTCGGGCTTCTTTTCGGCGCGGTTATGCTGGGCAACATCGCCGGCTCGATCGCCGGCAGCCGGCTCGTGACGCGCTGGGGCATCGACCGGATGATCCGCTACTCGAGCTGGCTCATGCTTTGCGCCGGACTCGTATTGGCCGCGCTTGCTTGGCTCAAGGTCGCGCATCCGGCGGCCATCGTGATCCCGATGTTCCTGTTCATGATCGCACTGATGACGACGATGCCGCAGGCGACCGCGGGCGCGCTGACACCGTTTCCCGAAATCTCGGGCAGCGCGGCCTCGCTGCTCCTGTTCTGCCAGTTCATGCTGGCTTCGACCGCGGCGCTGATCGTCGGCGCGACCTTCGACGGGACGCAGCGTCCCATGGCAGCCACGATCGCAGCGGCGTCGATGCTCACGTTCGTCGCGTTCCGCGCTCTCGTCCGGCAACGAAGCGCTTGACCCGGGCCGCACGCGTTGTGCGCTAGCCGCCGCGAACGATCAAGCGCTCCAGCCGGGCCACGATCGCGGTGGCGGCGTCCATGCCTATGCGCTTGACCAGTGCCTGCGCGAAATCGGGCAGGAAATCGTGCAAGTCGCGCAAATTTTCCGCACGCTGCAATCGCATCATCATCAGATAGCCGCGAAAGCCGAGATGCTCGTTGATCAGATCCGAGAGCTGTTGTTGCGCGGCGATAAAGCGCTCGACCTCGTCCTCGCTCCGCGGTGCGGGCGCTTTTTCGTCTTCCGCGACCGAAGGAGCGCTGAATCGCTTGGCGATCAGCCCGGCGCGCTCGAGCGCCGAGAGCGCGCTCGCATCGACGCGCAACGCCCGCGCGCGCTCCAGGACCTCGCCTACCGTGCGGTTGCCGTCGATCATGATCAGCAGGCTGCGCAGCGCGATTGGCAGGTTGAGCTTGCGCTCCTTGAGCTCGCGTACGCCCTCGTCGGTCTTGGCGTAGATTTCACCCGGATTCATCGTCCAATCCCATGCCTTGCGAGAGCGCGCGGCCGCACTCGACAATTTTGGGCTGCATTATAGACGAGCGCGGAAGCTCTCGCTGCGTGGGACAATTCGACGCGGCTTAACGCCCGTCGCGAGAAAGGGTTTGCATGCTGCTTAGTTTCGATCGCGCTCTGCTCAGGGCCAATCGCTGGTCGGTGATCGCGATCCTGGGCGCGCTGGCGACGATGGTATTCGTCAACGTCGCGTTGCGCTTCACCACCGATCGCTCGCTGCTTTGGGTCGAGGAGACGTCGCGGTACCTGATGATCTGGCTCACGTTTCTCGGTTCCGGGCTCGTGCTGCGTTACGGCGGCCACGTCGGCATCGACACGCTGCAGGAGGCGCTGCCGCGATACGCGGCCGCGATCCGCGCGGTGATCTTCGTCATCCTGCTCGCATTTTTCGCGCTGATGGCATGGGTCGGGCTGCGTTACGCGGCATTCGCGTGGAACCAGACGACGCCTGTCTTGCAGATTCCGATCGGCGCCGTCTACCTGGCGATGCCCTTCGGCTTCGCGCTCATGATCGCGCATTTGCTGCTTATGGCCGGGCCGTACCTCAAGCGACGCGCATTCCTGGCCGACGGCGAATTCGACGGCTAGATCATGGCCCGCAACCCTTGATCGCCGCCCTTTTCATCGTGTGTACCTTGCTGCTCGTGCTGGGAGTGCCGGTCGCGTTCGCGCTCGGAGGAAGCACGCTGGTAGCGATGCTCGCGAGCGGAAATCTGTCGCTGCTGGCGCTGCCGAAGACGATGTTCTCCGGCATCGATGTCTTCGCCCTGGAAGCAGTGCCGTTCTTCATCCTGACTGCGGAGCTGATGACCGGCGGCGCCTTGTCCGAGGTCCTGCTGCGCTTCGCCTCGCAGTTCGTCGGCCGCTTCCGCGGCGGCATGGGGCATACGAACATTCTCACCTTGACCTTCTTTTCCGGAATCTCCGGCTCGGCGCTGGCCGACGCGGCGGGACCCGGCGCCATCATGATCCGGATGATGAAGGACGACGGCTACAAGCCCGAGTACGCAGCCGCGCTCACTGCGGCGACCTCGATCCTCGGGCCGATCATTCCGCCGTCGATCAGCATGATCATCTATGCACTCGCGTATCCCGATGTGAATCTAGTCGGGCTGCTGATCGCGGGCGTGCTGCCCGGAATCGCGATCGCGGTCGCGATGGCGGTCATCAACCACGTCATTTCGCTCCGGCGCAACTACCGCGGCTCGAAGCGCCGCTACGGCTGGCGTGACTATGTCCGCAATACCTGGCGCGCGCTGCCCGCGCTGGCGCTGCCGGTGCTGATCCTGGGCGGCATCGCATCGGGCGCATTTACGCCCACCGAGGCCTCCGTGATCGCGGTGTTCTACGCGCTTTTTGCCGGCCGCGTCATCTATCGCACGCTCGAGTGGGCGATGCTGCCGGGCATCCTTGCCCGGTCGGCGCTGATGACCGCTTCCGTGTTGATCATCGTCGCGATGTCGGCGGCGTTCGCCTGGGTGCTGACCATCTCACGGGTGCCGCAGGAGCTGACCGCCATGATCGTCGGCATGCAACTCTCGCCGCTCGCTTTCCTGTTCGCGGTCAACGTGTTCCTGCTGGCATTCGGCATTTTCATCGAGCCGCTGCCGGGCATCGTCGTGCTGGCGCCGATACTGGCGCCGATCGCGCATGCGCTGGGAATCTCCGACCTGCAGTTCGGGATCATCGTGATCGTCAATCTCACCATGGGCATGCTCACCCCGCCGGTCGGCGGCCTGTTGTTCGTCACCTCGGTCGTGGCCCGCGTGCCGCTCGCGAAGATGATCGGCGAGCTGTGGCCTTTCCTATACGCGCAGATCGGCGTGCTTGCGCTGTTATCGTTGTTTCCCGCAATCAGCACCGCGCTGCCGGCCGCGTTCGGCTACCGATAGTACGCTCGCGGCAAGTGTGATGTAACGTATCGGTAGCAGCGGCGGCCCCCTTGCGCGTAAGCCACGAGAACGTCGCGTTGCGCGTCGGTCGCTGCGGCGACTCGCTACGCGCGATCCCCACGCGCTGCGCGCGCGAGTCCTCTCTCGCTGCTCGCGCCGCTACCGCTGACGACAACGCTATCGCGACGCCGCTAGCGGTAGTTGCGGATGCGATCGATGTTCGCCTGGCCGAAGCGCCGGCTAAAATCCGCGTAGGCCGGGACTAGCGCCACCTGGAACTTCGCCTTGTCGACATTCTCGGCGACGGTCATGCCTCTGGCGCGGAGATCCGCTACGGCCTTCCGCTCGTCGTCATCGACGCGCGCGCGATTGGCCTTGACGCCCTCCCTGGCGGAATCCAGAAACACCTGCTTGTCCATGTCGGAGAGCTTCTCCCATTGCGCCTTGTTCATGAGAAAGACCGCCGGCGAATAGACGTGGCCGGTGAGCGACAGGTATTTCTGTACCTGGTCGAGCTTGGCGGCGGTGATGACCGACAGCGGATTCTCCTGGCCGTCGACGGTGCCTTGCTGCAGGGCCGTGAACACCTCGGTGAAGGCCATCGGCGTCGGGAGGATGCCAAACTGCTTGTACGCTTCGATGTGGATAGGGTTTTCCATCGTGCGCATCTTCAGCCCCTTCAGGTCTTCCGGAACGTTGACCGGCCGCTTGCTGTTGGTCATGTGCCGGAACCCGTTCTCGGCCCACGCCAGGCCGACCATGCCCTTGGCCGGAAACTTCGCGAGCAACTCCTGGCCGATCGGCCCGTCGAGCACGGCGCGCGCATGCGCGTAATCGCGGAACAGGAACGGGATATCGAGGATTGCGACCTCGGGGACGAAATTGGGCAGCGGCCCGGTCGAAGTCAGCGTCAGATCGAGTGTGCCGAGCTGAACTCCCTCGACCGATTCGCGCTCGGCGCCGAGCGCGGCCGAGTAGAACGTCTGCAGCTTGTAGCGGCCGTTCGTGCGCCGCTCGACTTCACGGGCGAAGGTATCGATGGCGACGCCGTAATGCGAGTTCTGAGCCACTGCAATGTTGATCTTGAGCGTGGTCTGCCCGGCGGCCGGGCCTGATGCCACGAGACCGGCAACGAGTGCCGCAGCGAGCGCCAGCGTTGGAAGCCGCAATGTAATGGTCATGAGCGTTGTCCTTGTATTGCCTGCGACGCGCAGGCTGCGTCGCTGCCGGCTCGAGCGAGCGCATTCTAACCCTGACATCGATCTGCGCGGCGAATGGTGAGGAGCGGGTCTTTGTGGAATAATCGAACCGCACGCTTCTGGTGGTCCATGCTCAACCCGGCCCTGCTCGCTGCCCTCGGCAACATTCTTCCCGCGACCTCGATTCTCACGGCGTCCGAAGACACGCGGCCCTACGAATGCGATGGCCTGACGCTGTTCCGCGAGGAGCCGAACGCGGTTCTGTTGCCGGAAAACGAAGCACAGGTCGTGGCGATCCTGAAGCTGTGCCATGCCGCGCGGCTGCCCGTGGTGGCGCGCGGTGCGGGCACCGGCTTGTCGGGTGGCGCGCTTCCCGACCGCAACGGCGTCATCCTGTCGCTGGCCAAGTTCATGCGCATCCTGGCGATCGACCCGCTTTCGCGCACCGCGACCGTCCAGCCGGGCGTGCGCAATCTGGCGATCTCGGAGGCGGCCGCCGCGCACGGCTTGTTCTACGCGCCCGATCCGTCGTCGCAGATCGCCTGCAC
>DASWDF010000172.1:0-12443 GCA_036395475.1 Casimicrobiaceae bacterium | reverse complement strand
CGGGTGGTTATCGTCGATGTCGCTCCGCCGCCCCCGCGCGAGGAGGTCGTGGTGACCCGCACCGGTTATGTCTGGGTGCCTGGGTATTGGCACTGGGATCGCGGTCGTCACGTTTGGGTAAAGGGACACTTGGTTCGCGCGCGCCGCGGTTACCATTGGTCTGCCCATCGCTGGGAAGAGCGCGACAAGCGCTGGCGTTTTGAAGTCGGGCGCTGGGACCGGGACTAGGCCCGCGCCGCATCGGTAACTCACAACGGCCGCCCGACCGACGCGGTGTTGGTCGAGCGGCTTTTTTCTCGTCTTCGCGTCCAGTCGAAGCCGGGGCGTGAATATTCACGCGTCGCCCCGATTGATTTTCCGCCCCGCTTCTTGTTTACTACAGCGCCAGATAGGTAGGGAAGGGATTGTGCTATGCCCGCAGATTCCCGCAAACCGCCCCGTGTACCGCTGAAGGGCAGCAAGAAGGCGGCGTTCACCACCGGCAAGCGCGTCGGCCCTGCGCGCAAGGAAGAAGAGGTCACCGTCACGCTGCGTCTGCGCCGCAGGTCGCCGCTCGCGTCGCCCTGCACCACGGCTGATTTCCGGATGCTTGACTACGACGAGTTCCGGGCGCTGCACGGCGCCGATCCAGGCGACGTGGCGAAGGTCGAGGCGTTCGCGCACGCGCACGGGCTCGACGTGCCGCGCGTGAGCCTTGCGCAGCGGGCCGTCGATCTCGCCGGGACCGTCGAGGCGATGGAGCAGGCGTTCGGTGTCAAGCTCGAACGCTACACCGAGCGCGGGCGCTCGTTCCGCATCCGCACCGGCGAGATCAAGATCCCCGCCGATCTGGCCGGCATCGTCGAGGGCGTGTTCGGGCTCGATAACCGGCCGCGCGTGCAGCCACATTTCCGCATCGCCAAGAGCGCGAGCGGCAAAGTCAAGGCGCGCGCGACCGTCAAGGGATTCACGCCGCTCGAGGTCGCCACGCTGTACGCATTTCCCAAGGGCGTCGATGGCAAGGGCCAGACGATCGCGATTCTCGAGTTCGGCGGCGGCTATCGCGTCGCCGACCTGAACAAATATTTCGCGAAGCTGGGCATCAAGGCGCCCAAGGTCATCGCGGTTTCGGTCGGCGCCGCGCACAACGCGCCGACCGGCAACCCTGACAGCGCCGATGCTGAAGTCGTGCTCGATATCGAAGTCGCCGGGGCGGTGGCCCCGGGCGCACAAATCGTCGTGTACTTTGCGCCGAATACTGACGACGGCTTCATCAACGCGCTTTACGCCGCGGTCCACGATAACCTGCGCCGGCCGTCGATCGTGTCGATCAGCTGGGGCGCGCCGGAAAAGGAGTCGACGCTGCAATCGCTCAAAGACTACGATGCGGCATGCGTCGATGCCGCCGCGCTCGGCATCACCATCTGCGCCGCCGCAGGCGATCACGGATCGAGCGATACCGATCCCCCGGCCAGGCGCGCGAACGTGGACTTCCCGGCGTCGAGCCCGCACGTGCTCGCGTGCGGCGGCACGCATCTCGAGGCAAAGAACGGCGCGATCACTGTCGAGACGGTATGGAACACGCACGACGGCTGGGCGACCGGCGGGGGCGTGAGCGAAGTGTTCAAGCTGCCCGAGTATCAAAAGCAGGCCGGCGTGCCGAAGGCGGCGAATCCTGGCGGCAAGCCCGGCCGCGGCGTGCCCGATGTCGCGGGCAACGGCGACAGCGAGACCGGTTACCGGATTCTGGTCGACGGCGCCGCAGTGGTCGTCGGCGGCACGAGCGCGGTCGCACCCCTGTGGGCCGGGCTGATCGCGCGACTCAACCAGGCCAAGGGAACGCGCCTCGGATTCGTCCACGCCAGGCTTTACGCCGCCGGCGCGGGCAAGGGATTTCGCGACATCGTGCAAGGCGACAACGGTGCCTACAAGGCCAAGGCCGGCTGGGATCCATGCACAGGCCTCGGCAGCCCCGTCGGCGAGGGCTTGCGCCAACAGCTTTAGGTTTCTTAGGAGACCAGTGAATGCAAAACGCGATCGCATTCGCGAATAACGACGTCATCACCATCGCCTGGAGCTACGGCCACAAGCTGCCGGGCTGCATGGGCTTCGCCGTTTACCGCGTCGATGCGGGCGGTGCCGAGACAGCATTGCCTGCAGTGGCGGTCTTTCCCGGCATGCAGCGCAGGAAGGGACAGACGACGGCGGATTGCCCGATCCAGAAGTTCTATTGGAAGGACGTGTACGCGCGTCTCGAGGCCGAGAAGACCGGCAAGCGCAGCTATCGCTATCGCGTCGTGCCGTTGCAAGGAAAACCGGGACACTTGGTCCCCATGAATGTCCCGCAGGTGATCTCGAACGCAGTCGACATAACACCTGTGCTGTCGCAGGGCCTGTCGGCGTTCTTCAATCGCGGCCTCATCTCCACGCAGCGCATATCGCGCGCCCTCAAGGGAAAGCCCGCAAAGGGCGCGCTGCTCGAGCGCGTCGCAAAAGAGACCGATTCGTTGCGCAAGAGCCTCTCGGGCGACATGGTCGGAGCCTTGATGGGGTTTCTCGGTCGCGCCAAAAAAAGCGGTTCGATCTACGCCGCTCTCTACGAGCTCGGCGACGAGCAACTGATCAAGGCGCTCGAAGCTTTGGGCAAGCGGCTACACGTCGTGCTCTCGAATCCCAAAGCAACCGATGCGGAAACCGGCAAGAACACCGACGGCAACAAGAAATCGCGCGCGCGCCTGGCGAAGACTGCCAGTGAGCTCTATAACCGGATGCTGCCGAACAACCAGATCGGCCATAACAAGTTTTTGGTCTATGTAAACGCGCAGAAGAAGCCGGCCGCGGTGCTCTTCGGCTCGACCAACTGGACCTCGACCGGGCTGTGCACACAGACCAACAATACCGTGGTCGTCGACGATGCCGATCTCGCCGCGCGCTATCTCGCGTATTGGAAGAAGCTTGCGGCGGACACCAAGAGCGCCGGGAAGAATCCCAAGGCACTGCAGGCCGCGTCGCTGCGCACGGCAGATGCTACGTCGAAGCATTTCAAGCTTGCCGGCGACGGCCGATGGACGAGCTGGTTCTCGCCGAACACCCCGAAGCTGCGCGGAAGCAACAAGGACAAGGAAAAGCGGCCTCCGGACATGGACGAAGTCGCCGGTCTCATCGCCGGCGCGAAGCATGGCGTGCTTTTCCTCGCTTTCTATCCCGGGTCGCCCAGCATCGCCGACTGGGCTGCGCAGGCGCAGAAACAGGACAAGACGCTGTTCGTGCGCGGCTGCGTGACGCATCCCTCGGCGGCGGAGTCCTTTTACTACGACCTGCACGGCATGACGCCGCCGAAGAAGAAAAAGGGCGTCAAGGCGCCGCCGGGCAAGCAGGACGCTCGCGTCATCGCCGCCAAGGCGCTCGACGCGAAGAGCGCGCCGCCAGGCTGGCTGCGGGAGATACTCAATGCCGGCTTCGCGATTACGCACGATAAGATTCTCGTCGTCGACCCGTTCTCCGATGACTGCGCGGTCGTCACCGGAAGCCACAATCTCGGCCACAAGGCATCGTTCAACAACGACGAGAACCTCGCCGTCGTCCGCGGCAACCGCAAGCTTGCGCGGGCGTACGCAACGCACGTGCTCGACGTCTACGATCACTTCGCCTGGCGCTACATGGTCGAAACCGAGGGTCAGAAAAAGGCCGACCAGTCGCTCAAGCTCGATCCCGAGGCCTGGCAGGGCAAGTACTTCGACGCCCAAGGCAAGGTCAAGGTCGCGCAGCTCAGGTTCTGGCTGTCAGCACTGCCGTAGGCGGCAGGTTCAATCCTGCGGATCCGCTGGCCGGCCGCCATCGCCCGGCAGGCCGGAGATCGATTCACGCGCGGTATCGATCGCGTCGACGCGCGCGAGCTCGCGGAACAGGCGCATCCACAGCGCGGCGACCAGCAAGGTGCCGATGCCGCCGATGACGACCGATGGCACGGTCCCGAACCACGCCGCGGTGACACCGGACTCGAATTCTCCGAGCTGGTTCGAAGCCCCGATGAACATCGAGTTGACCGCGGACACGCGGCCGCGCATCGCATCCGGCGTGCGCAATTGGACGAGCGATTGGCGGACGACGACGCTCACCATGTCGGCCGCGCCGAGCACGACGAGCGCCGAGAGCGACAGCGCGAACGAGCGCGACAATCCGAACACGATGGTCGCGACGCCGAAGATAGCCACTCCGCCGAACATCATCGGTCCGGCGCGCCGCTGCAACGGGTGGTGCGCCAGCCAGACCGCGGTCCCGAGCGCACCGACGGCCGGCGCCGAGCGCAGCAACCCCAGCCCCCACGGCCCGGTGTGCAGGATGTCGCGTGCGTACACTGGGAAGAGTGCCGCCGCGCCACCGAGCAGCACCGCGAAAAGGTCGAGCGAGATCGCGCCGAGAAGCGCACGCTGGCGTCGAATGAAGGCAATTCCGGCGAACACCGTCGCCGGCGTAGGCGGATCGCGGTGCGGGGGTTTGCGCTCGATGCGCAGGCTTGCGCTGAGTCCGCTCGCCACCAGAAACAATGCGGCGCACAGGCCGTAGACGGTTGCCGGTCCGGCGACGTAGAGCAAGCCTCCCAGCGCGGGTCCGAGGACGATCGCCGTCTGCCCTGCGGTCGCGTTCGCCGCCACTGCGCGCGACAGCAGTCGCGCCGGAACGAGCGACGGCAGGACCGTCTGCTGCGTCGGCATTTCGAAGGCCCGCGCCGCTCCGATGACCGCGATCAATGCGAAGATCGCATGCTCGTTGATACGGCCGCTCGCGCTCAACACCGCGAGCACCACGGCTGCGCCGCCCTCGATGAGTTGGCAGAGGGCGACGATGCGACGCCGGTCGTACCGGTCGGCGACGTGACCGACGACGAGCAACAGCACGACCGAAGGCAGGAACTGCGCGAGCCCGACCAAGCCGAGGTCGAACACACTGCCCGTCAGCGCGTAAATTTGCCAGCCGACAGCGACCGCCTGCATCTGGTAGGCAAACACCGCGGCGAGTCGCGCGGCCCAGAAGCGCACGAACGACCTGTGGTCGAGCAACGAAGCGGACGGAGGTGCCAAGCTGTGCAAGGAATACGTAGATGGAAACAAACGCGGACCGCGGCGTCGACCCCGCAGTATAATGATTGGTTAGCCGTTGTCGCCCGCGTTCAGTCCTTCGCCGTTACGGACGCACGATCCGGGATTTGCCAGGAGACTCGTTTGCCGCCGTTGCTGTCGACGCTGCTCGCGCCCAAGTTCATCGTCGTGTACGTGTTCGTCGCGTCGGCGCTGTACGTCCATTTCCGCGGTCGCGTTCGCCACACGTTCGTGCGCCAGCTCAAGGATCACTCGACGATCATGGCGCCGTACAACACCCTCATGTATCTGTTCTCCGCGGTGCCGCCGCGGCCGTTCGTCGACGTGCGCGAGCTGCCTGAGCTCGCGAAGCTGCGCGAGAACTGGCAGGTGATGCGCGACGAAGCGCTCGCGTTGATGGGCGAGGGACAGATCCGCGCCGCAACCGGCCACAACGATCTCGGCTTCAATTCGTTTTTCAAGGAGGGTTGGAAGCGCTTCTACCTCAAATGGTACGGCGCGCCGCTGCCCTCGGCGCAGGCGCTGTGTCCGAAGACGGTGGCACTGGTCGAGTCGCTGCCGTCGGTCAACGCGGCGATGTTCGCGCTGCTGCCGCCGGGCGGAAAGCTCAACCGCCACCGCGACCCGTTCGCAGGGTCGCTGCGCTACCACCTGGGCCTGGTCACGCCCAACTCCGACGACTGCCGCATCTACATCGATGGCGAGGCATACTCCTGGCGCGACGGTCAGGATGTCCTCTTCGACGAGACGTTCATTCACTCCGCCGAGAACAAGACCGACGTCACCCGCATCATCCTGTTCTGCGACGTGGAGCGACCGCTCAGAACACGCTGGATGGCCGCGTTCAATCGCTGGGTCTCGCGCAACATCATTCGAGCGTCGGCTACCCAGAACGTCGAGACCGAGCAGGTCGGCACGTTCAATCGCATCTACGCGCTACTCGGGCGCGGCAGCGATTTCCTCACGCGCTTGAAGCGCAAGAACCGTACGGTGTTCCGGGCGGTCAAGTACGCGCTGATTGCGGGAGTGGTTTACTGGATTTTTGTCGCGTAGCGACCTGTCTTGCTAGAGCCGCTGCGCCGGCACCTTCGACGCCGCATACGCGCCGACCAGCGTAAACGCCGCGAGGACCAGGAACACGATCCGGAACGCGCCGTCGAGGTGCGCGACGATCGCCTCGCGCTGCGCCTCGGGCAGCGTCGCGAGGAACGTTCCGCCGGACTCGGCGATCTGCGGCAGGACCGACGCGAGCAATGCGTCCTCGCCGCCGACCAGCAGGAACAGCACCGCACCGACGATCGCGACGCCCAGCGCACCGCCGATCGAGCGCGACACCGACATCGAAGCGACCGCCGAGCCGAGCGACGCCGTGCCGCCGGCGCTTTGCACGATGATCTGCGTCGGCGGCATCGTCGTGCCAAGCCCGGCGCCGGCGAGCAGCGTCAGCGCCAGCACGACCGGTGTCGGCGCGAAGGTCACGGTCGCGGCCAGCGCGCCGAACGCTACGGTCGACACCGCCAGGCCGCGCTTGGGATACGCCGTCAGCTTCCCGCTGTGTGCGATGCTCCTGCCCGTGAGCGCCGAGGATGCGGCGAGCGACAAGGTGATCGGCAGCAGGAGCAGTCCGGACGCGCCGATTCCGAATCCGCGTCCGAGTTGAAGGTAGAGCGGTAGATAGAGCACGGCTCCGAACAGCGCCGCCGCAAAACATGCGACGACGATATTCGACCGCCAGATCACCGGCGAGGCAAGCAGGCGCACCGGAATGACGGGGTCGGGCGTGCGAATTTCCCAGGCGGCAAGCGCGACGAGGCAGCCGACCGCAAACGCCAGCACCGCGTACAGGCGCCAATCGGTCCAGCCGAAGCGGTTGCCCGCGGAGGAGAGCGCGAACAGCAGCGACAGCGCGCCGGCGGCGAACAGGAGCGTGCCGGGCACGTCGGCACGAAAGCGTGCACCGGCGAGCGGCGGATAATATGGAATGCGCAACGCGAGCACCGCGGCGAGCACGCCCAGTGGCAGATTGATGAAAAACACCGCCCGCCAGCTCAAGTGCTCGGTCAGCAATGCTCCGAGCAACGGGCCCAGGGTGCTCGAGGCCGCGAATACGCCCGCGAAATAGCCCTGGAACTGCGCGCGCTGCCGTGGCGGCACGTTCTCGCTGATCAAGGCCTGGGACAGCGTCATCAGACCGCCGCCGCCGAGGCCCTGCAAGGCGCGCGCGAGAATGAGCGCCCACAGCGTCGGCGCGAGCGCGCAGGCGAGCGAGGCGATCGTGAACACGATCAACGCGGCCAGCAGTGTGGCGCGCCGCCCGAAACGATCGCCGATATGACCGTACAGCGGCGCCGCCACCGTCGCCGCCAGCAGGTACGCGACGACGACCCAGGACAGATCCGCGAATCCACCCAGCGAAGCGACGATCGCGGGTAGTGCGCTCGCGAGGATCGTCTGGTCGACCGCGGCCAGGAACATTGCGAACATTACGCCGGGAAAAACGCGCCGAAACGCCGCGCGCAACTCGTCGGGACCGAGCGGCGAAGGCGTCACGCCCGCCTTGGAACGTTCGTCCATACGAATGCAAGGCTCAACGCAACGCCATCGTGCGTTTAAGCGCAGCGCCGGGGCAACGTCGCGCCGGACTCGCCGAGATCCCAGAACAGGCCCGCCATCATCTGCAAGCCTTCGCGCGCGACCGGTCCCAGGAGGTGCTCGTCGGGCGCGTGCTGCGAGCACCCGGGATAGGAATGCGGGATCCAGATCGTCGGCAATCCCAGCACATCCGCGAACGCGTCGTTGGGCAGCGTGCCGCCGAGGTTGGGCAACAACGCGACCCTCTTGCCGGTCGTGCGCTCCATTGACGCGATCACCCACCGCACCCATGGATTATCGGGAGAAAGCCGCGTCGCGGCGTTGCTCTGCTCGACCTCGACTTCGATCATCGGCAAAGCGCGTTCGTCGAAATGCTTGCGCAGGTGCTCACCTACGTGCAACCAGTCGGTGCCGACGACGAAACGCAGCTGGCAGTGCGCGACCGCCGACGGCGGGATCGCATTGACGGGGTGCTCCGGGTTGCCCGCTTTGAACGCCAGCACTTCGAGCGTGTTCCACGCGAACACGCGTTCTGCGGGCGTAAGCCCGGGCTCGCCCCAGCGTTCGTCGATCGCCGGATCTTGAGGATCGCCGCCGATGGAAATATCGTTCAGCGCTTGCCGGACTGCGTCGGGGATGGACGGGGGGCGTAAACCCTCTACGAGCACGACGCCGTCCTTGCTCACGAGGGTCGCGATTTCGTGTGCCAGAATGATTGCGGGATTGGCGAGCAGCCCGCCCCAGTTGCCGGAGTGATGGCCGCCTTCGCGCAAACGCAACGCAAGCTTGAAATTGATCGAGCCGCGCGAGCCCAGGAATACGGTGGGTCGTTCGGCATTGACACGCGGTCCGTCCGAAGAAATCAAAACATCGGCGGCGAGCTCGTCGCGCATTGCAGCGCAGATCGCGTGCAATCCCGGAGAGCCCACTTCCTCACCGGTTTCGACGAGCAGCGTGACGTTGAATCCGAGCCTGCCATCGCGGGAGGCGAGCACGCTCGCGAGCGCACCCAGATTGATCGTATGCTGGCCCTTGTTGTCGGCCGTGCCGCGGCCGTACCAGCGGTCGCCCTCGATGGTGATCGACCAGGGATCGCGCGGCTTGCGCCATTGTGCGTCGTAGCCGCGGACAACATCGCCGTGGCCGTACATGAGAACGGTCGGCAGATCGGCGGCTTCGCGGCGTCGCGCGAGCAGAAACGGTCCGCATCCGGCCGCAGGATTGTCGATCACGCTGCCCGTAAAGCCCAAGCGCTCGGCGGACGGCAGCAGCTCGTCGGCGAGATAGCTGCGAAGCTGCGCGCCGCGCTCCGCTTCCTGGCTCTCGGTCCGGTAGGCGACGCGACGCCCGAGATCCGCGCGAAACGCGCCGGAGTCGAAATAGTCCGCCGCATGCGCGAGCGCTTGCGAACGAGTCAACGCTCGCCTCGTCGTATCGTGCTCAAGGGGATCTGGAATCCTATCGTATCGGGCGCATAGACTATACTGAAGCTCATGGCTGCGTCATTCCGTTCCGGACTGGACAAGGAGACCCGATGGCGACCGTGACGTCCGCGCTGCTCGCGCTCGCGGCCGCCGCGGCAGCGATCACCTGCGCCGTAGCGGCGCCGACCTATTTCGATGTGTCGCGCGGATCCCATCCGCACGACGTCGCGGCGGCACCGGGATCGGGCGCACCCGTGTATTACACGGCGCAGAGGACAGGCAAGCTCGGCATTCTCGATCCGAAGACCGGCAAGTACGAGGAGGTCGCGCTCGGAGCGCGGTCTGCGCCGCACGGCGTGATCGTGGGTCCCGACGGCGCGCCATGGATCACCGACGGTGGACAGAATGCGATCGTGCGCGTCGATCCGAAAACGCGCGAAGTCAAGGTATGGGCGCTGCCCGCCGATACCGGTTACGCCAACCTCAACACGCTGACCGTCGACAAGAAGGGACGCGTCTGGTTTACCGGGCAGGGCGGCTACTACGGCCGCCTCGATCCCGCGACCTCCGACATGAAAGTGTGGAACGCGCCGCGCGGCAGCGGGCCCTATGGCATTACGACGACGCCTTCGGGAGAGGTCTATTACGCGTCGCTCGCCGGCAATCACATCGCGCGCATCGACGTCGAAACGGGCGCGGCGACAGTGATCGAGCCGCCGACCAAGGCGCAGGGCGCGCGCCGCGTGTGGTCCGATTCGCGCGGTCGCATCTGGGTCAGCTACTGGAATACGGGACAAGTCGGCATGTACGATCCGGCCGGCAAATCCTGGCGCGAGTGGAAATTGCCCGGCAATGCGCATGCGTACTCGGTGTGGGTCGACGATCAGGACAAGGTCTGGCTCACCGACTGGTCGACCAATGCTATCGTCAAGTTCGATCCGGTGACCGAAAAGTTCGAAAGCTTTCCCTCCGATCGCCGCAGCGCGGACGTGCGGCAGATGCTCGGCCGCGCGGGCGAGGCCTGGGGCGCTGAGTCGGGCAACGACCGGCTGGTGATGGTGCCGGCGAAGTAGCGTTGGCAGCAGCGCTGCATCGGGCGTGCCGATGGAGCGCTGAACTGCCTGGCCCGCATGCGCCTCCGCGCACGCCGTGCCGACGCCTTGTGCCGTCAGACATCGCGCAGGAGCGCGAGAATCGCCTCAAGCACCGGATCGGCCTCGCGCCGCGCCTTGATGTAATCGCTTAGCGCGGCTGCTCAAGCGCAGATTCTCGGCGGCGCGCGCACGGCCCGGCAATCTCGGCGATCGCCACAAAGGCGGCGATTGGCCAGGCTCCCCGAAGCCGCCAATCCCCATTTTTTGGTGCATCGCACATCTCATGCCCGGTGCCATAGGCAGCGGCAATCCTTTTCATCCCAACATGCGATTGGACGGTCGTGGAGACTCTCATCCCGGTCAGAGCTGGCGGTCCTCACCGCTAGGCTTAGGAGCGCCGCAGATCGCGCGCGAACAGGCCGCGGGCTTAATCGAGCACGATCACGTCGATGCATGCTTGCGCCGCGCAAGCATCAGCCGCCCGCGACTCCGGTGACGGATCAATGCGCGCTCACGCCTCGCCCAGTTCGCCCGAAGGCGTCGCAACCGGTCTTGTCTGGATTGCATGGCAAGCTTCTTGCTGAATGCATCTTGCGTTGACCGAGACGCAAAGCGACGAGCCAATGCGGAGGATTGGGACATGCCTGCCAACCAGGGATCAGCGAGTACGGGTTCATCGACGAAATGCGCCCATGCGTCCTGCAAGTGCATGGTCAAGACAGGGCAGCGTTATTGCAGCGACTATTGCGAAAGTACCGCCAAGGCAAACAAGCCAGCGGTCAGCAAATGTGGTTGCGGCCATCCTCCTTGTGCCGGCGGCCGCTAGTTTGCCGTGCGGGCACATGCCTGACCGGCAATAATTTCCGAAGCGTGTAAGCGTTACCTACGCTACGGACGTAGCACTTGGGCGCTCGATGCGGCGAGGCGCCGATGGAAGCGGATAGATACCGGCAACGAAAGAAGGAGCTACACCATGCCAGACAGGAAAACCATGGAACGAGCCGCCGAGGATAAGCGCGAAGGCAAGGCGCCGAGCACGCAGGCGGGAGAATTCGTACGCGAGGAGATGCATCACATCCGCGAAGGCAAGCACGGCGCGCAGTCGACCAAACAGGCGATCGCGATCGGCCTGTCCAAGGCGCGTCGCGCAGGGGTGAAGCTGCCGCCGCCGAAAGAAGGCACCGTCCCGGAAAAGACGCGGAAGAGCGCCAAGCGCGCACTGGCAGCCGGCGCGCACGGCCCGAAACCGGCGGCCCCGCGCCGCTCGCGCGCGATTACGGCGGCGCTCAAGCGCGAAGGGCACGCGGCCGCTTCGAAGAGTGCGCTCGCACGGCAGGCCAAGTCGGCTGCGCAGAAACGGACCGCCGGTGCGCGGTCCGCGGCCGCGCGCAAAGCGGCCAAGACCAAGGGTCCCTCGCTCCGCAGCGCAGCGGCACACAAGGCCGCACGGACGCGCGCACGTTCGACCGGTTGAGCGTCGCGCGTTAAGGATTCTGAAACCGGGGACCGGACGCGCCATTCCGCCGGGCGCCTGCATATCGCGCGCCCGTACCATGGGTGCGCGCCTGCAACCCGCTATCGCGGGCGCAATTCATCCCCGGCCACGGGCGCAAGCCCGATGGCGCCGCTGACGCCGCGGTCCATGCCGCAGCCTTCGCCGCTTCCCGCCGCGTCAACCCTCGTATTTGAACGATAGCTGGACGCGCGCCCTGTATGCGACGACCTTGCCGCCCTCGACTTTCATGTCGAGCTTCGAAACCTCGGCAATGCGCAGATCGCGCAGCGATTTGCTGGCCGTGGACACTGCGGTCTTGGCCGCATCCTCCCAGGACGTCGTGCTCGTGCCGATCACATCGATGATGCGGTACACGCCGTCGCCGGCGGAGGTTTTTTTGACCATGGTGCTGTCTCCTTTCGAGAGTCCGCTACCGCGGGTTCGAGCCGGCATATCCCGGGGTTTTGCCATCGCGCGCGAGGCGCGGCCGGCGCATGGATAAAAAGTCTACCGCGGCATCGACCGGATCGACACCGGCCCTGCCGCGAGTGGAATGCGCGTTCCGGTATCGACGAGCTTGCCGTTGCGGACCGCGTAGACGGCGAGCGCACGCTCGACGTCCATCTGCAGCAGAATCTGCTTGCCGTCCTTGCTGAATACGATTCCTTGGGCCGCTTCGCCTCCGGGGACCTCGTTGACTTTGCTAGCCGAACCGTTCTTGATGCCGAAAAGCGTGACCTTGCCGCGCTTGTTGCGTCCG